>NZ_FNSO01000004.1:6777468-7126203 GCF_900105945.1 Amycolatopsis tolypomycina
GGGTGATCATCTCCTTGATGAGCACCGTCTTGCCGACGCCGGCACCGCCGAACAGGCCGATCTTGCCACCCTGGACGTACGGGGTGAGCAGGTCGACGACCTTGAGGCCGGTCTCCAGCATCTCGGTCTTGCCCTCGAGCTGGTCGAAGGACGGGGCGTTGCGGTGGATGCCCCAGCGCTCGAGGTCCTCGCCGTAGCCGGGCTCGTCGAGGCACTCGCCGAGGGCGTTGTAGACGTGGCCCTTGACCTTGTCGCCGACCGGGACCGTGATCGGGCCGCCGGTGTCGGTGACCTCGGCGCCGCGCACCAGGCCGTCCTGCGGCTGCAGGGAGATGGTGCGGACGAGGTTGTCGCCCAGGTGGCTGGCGACCTCGAGGGTCACCGTCTTGCGGAGCTGCTCGAACTCGATCTCGACCTTGAGGGCGTTGAACTGGTCGGGCACGGAACCGCGCGGGAACTCGACGTCGACGACCGGACCGGTCACCGACACGATGCGCCCCTTGGCGCGCGGGGCTTCAGTACTGGTCATCAATCATCACTTCCTGCTGCGGTGAGCGCGTTCGCGCCACCGACGATTTCGGAGATCTCCTGGGTGATCTGCGCCTGGCGGGCCTGGTTCATCTCCCGCGTCAGGTTGCCGACCAGCTCGTTCGCGTTGTCCGACGCGGCCTTCATCGCCGTCCGGCGGGCGGCCAGCTCGGACGCGGCGGACTCGAGGAAAGCCGCGTAGAGCCGCGTGTTGATGTACTTCGGCAGGATCGCGTCCAGCAGCTTGTCGGCACTCGGCTCGAACTCGTAGCTGGGGAGCAGGCCGGCGGGCTTCTGCTCCTCGTCCTCGGAGTACTCGACCTCGAGCGGCGCGACGCGCTTGGCCGTCGGCCGCTGCGTCAGCATCGACACGAACTCGGTGTAGACGATGTGGATCTCGTCGACACCCGTGATGCCGTCGGCGTTGCCGTGGTCGTCGTCGACGCCCCGCATGAACGACTCGACCAGGGCGTCGCCGGCCGCGACCGCGTTCGCGTAGCCCGGCTGGTCGGAGAAGCCCGTCCAGCCGTCCACGACCTCGCGACCCCGGAACCGGTAGTAGTTCAGGCCCTTGTTGCCGGTGACGTAGACCTGCGGCTCCTTGCCCTCCTCGCGGAGGAGGGCGAGCAGCTCTTCGGTCGCGCGCAGCACGTTGGAGTTGTAGCCACCGCACTGGCCCTTGTCACTGGTCACGACCAGGACGGCGGCCCGCTTCGGGTTCGGGCGCTCGACCAGCATGGGGTGGTCGAGCGTGGTGGCCGCGCCGGCCAGCGCCGAGAGCACCTTGGTGATCTCGTCCGCGTACGGCCGGGAAGCGGCGACCCGAGCCCGCGCCTTGGTGATGCGCGCGGTGGCGATGAGCTCCATCGCCTTGGTGATCTTGCCGATCGACTTGGTCGCCTTGATGCGCGACCGGAGTTCCCGGAGTTGTGCGGCCATGAGCTACCAGCTCACTTCTTCGGCGCGGGCTTGTTGACCTTGACGGTCTCCTGCCCGACCTTGTCGGCTTCCATGGCGTCCGCGTTCTCCTCGAGCGGCTTGCCCTCGGAGGTCGTGAACTCCTTCTTGAACTCGTTGACCGCGGCGACCAGCTTGTCGGCCGTCTCGTCCTCGAACTTCCCGGAGTCGCGGATCGCGCCCAGGATGTCGTCGTGCTTGCGGCGGGCCGAGTCGAGGAACTCGTGGTTGAAGCGGCGGACGTCCTCGGTCGGGACCGAGTCGTAGTGGCCGTTCGTGCCCAGCCACACCGTGCAGACCTGCTCCTCGACCGGGATCGGCGAGTACTGCGGCTGCTTGAGCACCTCGTACAGGCGGGCACCGCGCTCGAGCTGCGCCTTGGAGGCGTCGTCGAGGTCCGAGGCGAAGGCCGCGAAGGCCTCCAGCTCGCGGTACTGCGACAGGTCGATCCGGAGCGAGCCGGAGACCGACTTCATCGCCTTGACCTGGGCGGCACCACCCACGCGGGACACCGAGATACCCACGTCGATGGCCGGGCGCTGGCCGGCGTTGAACAGGTCCGACTGGAAGAAGCACTGGCCGTCGGTGATCGAGATGACGTTGGTCGGGATGTAGGCCGACACGTCGTTCGCCTTGGTCTCGATGATCGGGAGACCGGTCAGCGAGCCGGCGCCCAGCTCGTCCGACAGCTTCGCGCAGCGCTCCAGCAGGCGGGAGTGCAAGTAGAAGACGTCGCCGGGGAACGCCTCGCGGCCCGGCGGGCGGCGCAGCAGCAGCGAGATCGCGCGGTAGGCGTCGGCCTGCTTGGTCAGGTCGTCGAACACGATGAGGACGTGCTTGCCCTCGTACATCCAGTGCTGGCCGATGGCCGAGCCGGTGTACGGCGCGATCCACTTGAAGCCGGCGGAGTCCGAAGCCGGGGCGGCGACGATGGTGGTGTACTCCATCGCGCCCGAGTCCTCGAGGGACTTCTTGACCGCGGCGATCGTGGAGCCCTTCTGGCCGACCGCGACGTAGATGCAGCGGACCTGCTTCTTCGGGTCGCCGGTCTCCCAGTTGGCCTTCTGGTTGATGATCGTGTCCACGGCGACGGCGGTCTTGCCCGTCTTGCGGTCACCGATGATCAGCTGGCGCTGGCCGCGCCCGATCGGGGTCATCGCGTCGATGGCGGTGATACCGGTCTGCAGCGGCTCCGACACCGGCTGGCGCTCGACGACCGAGGCGGCCTTGAGCTCCAGCGCGCGGCGCTCGGTGGTCTCGATGTCGCCGAGGCCGTCGATCGGCTGGCCCAGCGGGTTGACGACGCGGCCGAGGTAGCCGTCGCCGACCGGCACCGACAGGACCTGGCCGGTGCGCTTGACCTGCTGGCCCTCTTCGATGCTTTCGAAGTCACCGAGGATCGCGGCACCGATGGAGCGCGCGTCCAGGTTCAGGGCGACGCCCAGGACGCCGCCGGGGAACTCGAGCAGCTCGTTGGCCATGGCCGAGGGCAGGCCCTCGACGTGGGCGATGCCGTCACCGGCGTCCACCACGATGCCAACTTCTTCCCGGCTCACGTCCGGGGCGTAACTCGAGACGTAGTTCTCGATCGCGCTACGGATCTCATCCGAGGAGATCGTCAGCTCGGCCATGTCTTTCCCGCTCTCGCTTCGTTCTTGCCAGTATGCAAAGTCTTGTGTGACCTGGGGCTATGCCCGGGCCAGCCGCCTGCGCAACGCCGCGAGCTGCCCCGCCGCGCTCCCGTCGATGACCTCGTCGCCGACGCGGACGACGAGACCGCCGCCGAGCCGGGGGTCGACCTCGACGTGCAGGGCGATCGGCCGCCCGTAGAGGGCGTCGAGCTTCGCGCCCAGCTGGGCGACCTGCTCGTCGGACAGGGCGTTCGCGCTGGTCACGTAGGCCACCGAGCGCTGACGCCGCTCCGCGGCCAGCTTCACCAGCTTGTCGAGCCCGATGCCGACGCCGCGGCCCTTGGCCCGGCGCACGACCTGCTCGACGAGGGTCTCGGTGACCACGTCCACCTTGTCGGCGAACAGCCCGCGCACCAGCGTGCGCTTCGCGTCGGCGGAACCGGTCAGGTCCGACAGCGCCTTCTCGAGCTCGGGGTGGTTGGCCACGACCCGCGCGACCTGGAAGAGCTGGGACTCGACGGTGTCGACGTTCCCGGTCTTCTCCGCCGAGGTGAGCAGGGCCGAGCGGCCGAGCGACTCGAGGCCGTCGGTCAGCTCGCGGGGGCTGGACCAGCGGCTGCCCGCCACGGCGTCGAGCACCTTCAGGGCCGGTTCGGACAGCTTGCCGTCGAACAGCCGGCGCACCAGCGCGGTGCGCGCCTCCGACGTCGCCGAGGCGTCGCTCACTGCCCGGCGCAGGCCGATCTCCCGGTCCAGCAGGTCGACGACCGAGAGCAGCTCGTCGCCGACCGAGGAAGACACCGTGGCGTCGGCGTCCGCCAGAACCTCGCCGAGGCGTTCCTCGGCGAGGCCGAGCGCTTCACGGCTCGCAGCATGCAGCGTCATCTCTGGTTACTTCCCCGCTTCCGAATCAGGCACGGTAGGCACCGGCGGTTTCGAGCTCCGCCAGGAACCGGTCGACGGTGCCGCGGCGGCGCGCCTCGTCCTCGAGCGACTCGCCGACGATCCGGCTGGCGAGCTCGACGGCGTTGCGGCCCATGTCGGCCCGCAGCTCCGCGATGATCTGCGCCTTCTGGGCCTGCAGCTGGGCCTGGCCCTGGGCGACGATGCGCTGGGACTCGGCCTCCGCCTCGGCCCGCAGCTCCGCCTTGATCTGCTCGGCTTCGAGCCGGGCGTCGTCGCGGATCTTCGCGGCTTCGGTCCGGGCCTCGGCCAGCTGGGCCTTGTACTTGGCCAGCGCTTCTTCGGCCTCGGCCTGGGCCCGCTCGGCCTTCTCGATGCCTCCCTCGATCTTCTGCGCACGCTCTTCGTACGCGGCCTCGAAGCGAGGGACGACGTACTTCTTGAGGATGAACAGCAGGATCAGGAAGGCGACGATGCCGAGGATCAGCTCCGAGATGTCGGGGATGATCGGGTTGTGAACTTTGCCCTCTGCGGCGAGGACCAAGGCACTGTTCAGCACGGCGTCTCCTTAAGCGAGATGAGTGTCGACTCAGCCTGCGGAGGCGATGAAGTAGATGACGATGCCGATCAGGGCGAGCACCTCGGTCAGAACGAAGGTCGAGAAGCCGATGCCCTGCAGCTTGCCCTGCGCCTCCGGCTGACGCGCGGTGCCGTTGATGACGGCGGCGAAGATCAGACCCACACCGATGCCCGGGCCGATCGCGCCCAGGCCGTAACCGATGGCGGCGAGACCGGGGTTGATGTTGACGGCCTGCTCCGCGGCCTGGGCCAGAACGATGTTGCTCACGTGCATTTCCCTTCACTTCGGTCCACGCGCTCGCGTGGATCGGGGGCTTGTGTTCTCAGTGCTCCGACGCCAGCGCGGCGCCGATGTACCCGGCCGACAGCAGGGCGAAGATGTAGGCCTGCAGCACCTGGATGAAGGCCTCGAGGAACGTCATCGCGATGGCGAAGAGCCACGCCACCAGGGAGACCGGCTTCAACGCCCAGCCCGAGGTCTCGGTCAGCAGGAAGGTGCCGCCGAGGGTGAACACCGCCAGGATCAGGTGACCCGCGAACATGGCGGCGAAAACACGGATGGCGAGCGTGAGCGGGTTGAGGAGGAACTTCTCCGCGAACTCGATCAGCGCGAACAGCGGCAGGACCGGCTTCGGCACGCCCGGCGGGGCCAGTTCCTTCTTGAAGTAGCCCGCGAAACCGTGCCGCTTGAACCCGACGTAGTGGTACACCGGGTAGACGACGAGGACCGCCAGCGCGAGCGGGAAACCGAACCGCGCCATGGTCGGGAACTGCAGGAGCGGGATGATCCCGTAGAGGTTGTTCACCAGGATGAAGGTGAACAAAGCGAAAACAAGCGGCACGAACGGCTTGAAATCCTTCGAGCCGATCTGCTCGCGCGCGATGTTGTTGCGGCTGAAGTCGTAGATCGACTCGGCGACGAACTGTCCCTTGCCCGGCACGACCTGCAGCTTGCGGGTCGCCAGCAGGAAGTACGCCGCGATGATGACAACCGAAAGCACGACGAGCAGCATCGGCTTGGTGACGTTGCCGAACAGCGCCGGCAACTCGAAGCTTTCGGCGCCGGGCGGCGCGAACGTCGCACCCTCGGCCAATACCAGCGCGCCCACTGGGCTCCTTCCGGTTCTCCCGGCCGGCGTTCACTCCGCCGGGGGAATCGTCACGATCTGGACTTAACGTACCCGATACGTATCAGGTCGTCGGAGGCGGCTACCCCACCGTCCGCAGAACGCGCCTTCACGTTCTGCACACGGGGTTGTCTCGCGTGAACACTGCCCTGCGGTCTACTTCGGACCAGCGGCCGGAAGGCGGAACTACACGGTCGCCACACTGCTGATCGCGGTTCGTCTCGGGAAGCGCGCGGCCGAGGCCGCCACCCTTGACGCGGACCATACCAGCAGGTCAATCAGTGCCGGACAGGCGTACTCCTAACCAACCGATCAGCCCAGGACTTAGGTCCCGGGTCGTCCCGGGACCCAGGTCCGGCGCGGGCCGGGACCGCTTCCGGAACGTCGCAGGCACCAGCGTCGGCGGGGTCCCGGTCACGGTGCGCAGCCGCGCACGAAAGCGCACTTTTGTGGTCCCGGTCACACTCAGGCGGCCGTAGGTGGGTTCACGAAGAGTAACGGAAGCCCGCGACAAAACGGACGACGTCAGGACGGGATGATCGTCGGGATCTTGGTCTTGCGGAAGGCGGCGAACTCGGCCGCGGCGGCGAGCATGATGGCCACGATCATCGTGATGCCGAGCGACATCGGGTGCAGCGCGGTGACGCCCTTCAGCAGCGTCAGCGCGCCGAAGAGCAAAACGACCTTCACGACGTACCCGCCGAGCGCGATGACCATGACGAACATCGGGTCCTGGCCCGCGCTGAACTTCATCATGCCCAGCGTGGACAGCGACGTCAGCATCGCGAGCACACCGCCGACGAGCGAGCCCAGGAACCCGGGCAGGCCGTTGAGGATGCTGAACAACGCGATGCACACCAGCACCGCGGGCGGGGTGACCAGCAGCGAGGCCTTGGTCATCGCGCGGGCGGCCTGCAGCACCACCTTGGCGTGCGGGTTCTCCTGCTCGTGCGTTTCGGCTTCGCTCACACCTGGCTCCCTGCTCGGTTACCACCCGAGTGTAGAGACCCCGGCGGGTCAGGTGCCCGGCTGGTTGCGCGAGCGCAGCCGCGGGACGATCGAGACCACCGCCGCGAAGACCAGGCCGATCCCGATGATCCAGAGCGCCGCGACGTCGTCGAACAGCGTCACCGACACCGCGCCGAACGCGAGGATCCCGGCCCACAGGTAGATCAGCATGACCGCGCGCCGCTGGGAGTGGCCGATCTCGAGCAGGCGGTGGTGGAGGTGCATCTTGTCCGCCGCGAACGGGCTTTCGCCGCGGCGGGTGCGGCGGATCACCGCCATGATCAGATCGAGCATCGGCACGAACAGCACCGCCGCGACGACCACGAGCGGCGAGAGCAGCGCGATCGCGTCCTTGGCGCTGAACTGCGTGTACGGCACGCGCCCGGACGCCGACGTCGTCGCGCCGGCGAGCATCAGGCCGATCATCATCGAGCCGGAGTCGCCCATGAAGATCTTCGCGGGCTGGAAGTTGTACGGCAGGAAACCCAGACAGGCGCCGGCGAGCGTGGCCGCGATCAGCGCGGGCGGGTAGGTGCCGACGTCGCCGCCGGAGCTGTCGAGCAGGCCGAGGGAGAACGAGCAGGTGGCGGCGGCCGCGATGAAGCCGAGGCCGCCGGCGAGCCCGTCGAGGCCGTCGACGAAGTTCATCGCGTTGACCATGACCACGACCATGACGACGGTGAGCAGCGCGCCCTGGTTCTTGTCGAGCACGAGCACCGAGCCGAACGAGCCGCCGGTGCCGCCCCACGGCACCCAGAACGACACCCACTGCACGCCGAAGATGACGAGGATGCCGGCGCACATGACCTGGCCGGCCAGCTTCGTCCAGGCGTCCAGCTCGAACCGGTCGTCGAGCGCGCCGATCAGGGAGATGACACCGGCCGCCAGCAGCACGCCGACCGAGTCGAAGGAGGCGTCGAAGCCGTGCGACAGCGCGGGCAGCTGGTGGGCGAGGCCCATCGCGCCGGCGACGCCGAGGTAGATGCCGACCCCGCCCATCCGCGGGATCGGGGCCACGTGGACGTCGCGCGCCCGGGGGTTGGCGATCGCGCCGACGCGGATCGCGACCCGCCGGACGACGCCGGTGAGCAGGTAGGTCACGGCCGTCGCGGTCAGCGCGACGAGGATGTATTCCCGGATGGGGAGGAGACCGGATGTGGGCGGCACGGGGACGTCACGCTCGCGGGGTCGGGGTCACCCGCGACACGCTATCGTGCCGCGGTTTTTGTCGTGATCCGGCTTCACGCCAACGATTCCGCGGGCACACCCAGCACCTCCGCGATGGCTTCCTTGCCCACCGCGCCCTCGCGCAGCACGACGGGTTCGGTGCCGGTGAGGTCCACGATGCTCGACGCGACGGGCGCACCGCTCGACCCGCCGTCGAGGTAGACGGCGACCGAGTCGCCGAGCTGTTCCTGCGCCTCCTGCGCGGTGCTGGCTGGCGGGCGGCCGGAGACGTTCGCGCTCGAGACGGCCATCGGGCCGACGTCCCGCAGCAGTTCCAGCGCGACGGGGTGCAGCGGCATCCGGAGCATGACGGTGCCGCGGGCGTCGCCGAGGTTCCACTGCAGGCTCGGCGCGTGCGGCAGCACGATGGAGAGGTCGCCGGGCCAGAAGGCTTCGATGAGCGCCCGCGCCTGCGGCGGCACGCCGAGCACCAGCCCGTCCACAGTGGACCAGGACCCGACGAGCACCCCGACGGGCATGTCCGGCCCGCGGTTCTTGGCGCGCAGCAGCGCCTGGACGGCACCGGCGTCGAAGGCATCGGCACCGATCCCGTAGACGGTGTCGGTCGGCAGGACGACCAGCCGGCTCGACCGGACGGCCCCAGCCGCGGCGGCGAGCCCGTCGGCCCGGGTCTCCCGCTTGCTGCAGTCGTAGACCACGCTCATGGGGGCCAAGGGTAGTCCGGCCGGTCGGGCGGGCGTTCGCCGCGTCACACCGCCCCGCCCCTTCGCCCGGCCCACCCCACTCCGGCTCGGCCCGCCCCGGCTCGGCCGCCCCACCGCTTCGCTCCGGCTCACCGGTCGGGGTGCCGGCCTCCGGCCGAAGTCCGCCGGCGCCGGACACTGCGGCGAGCATCTCGCGTGTCGTCCCGCCAATCACGTGTGATGCCCCTCCAATCACACGCGATGCCCCTCCAATCACGCGCGATGCCCGCTTGATCACGGCTGATGCCCGCTCGATCACGGGTGATGCCCCCACCAGGCCGGGTTCGGACTGCCGATCGCGGCGCACACCTGCGTTCCGCGGCGGCGGGAGACTCATGTTCACCCAGGTCAACCGGGGCTGCACGCCGGCCACCCGCGCCACGGACCCAGGGCCTCGGGCGGCCGATCCGGAGACGCAGCCGGCCCGAAAGACGGAGGCCGCCGCGGGGGCGCCCCCCGTCTTCCACGCTACCGGCGACCACCGACAGTTTCCGGCGGCCGCCGGATGCACGGCCCGAACTTGTCCACAACGCCCGCCGGCGACTGACAACCGGCCAGACTTTCGTCGTGCGGCAAGCGGGTAAACCTCCCGTCGGGACAGAACTCCGGCAGTGCGGCTCAATACGGTCGATCTCCGGGAACCACCACCCCCGTGGGTTCCCAGTGAAGGAGCCGCACATGCGCCCCAGAACCCCGAAAGCGCTCGCCCTGCTCGCCGCCGTCACCGTGCTCACCGGGGTCGGGACCGGGACCGCCGCGGCGGAGCCGCTCACCCGTGGCTGGCCCGCCCCGATCGACGCCGCCCGGTGGGAGAACCAGGACCACATGACCTGGTCCGACTACCGCAAGGTCCCCGGCACGAACTGGGCCGACCCGAACCTCAAGCCGACCCAGCGCACCTTCAAGGGCGCCGTCGTCCTCGCCGACTACCCGGACCAGGACTTCGTCGTCACGCAGCCCGCGCGTTCGACCGTCTTCGGCAACCCCGCGCCCACCGCCGCGAACATCCCGCGGGACGACGTCGCGCAGTACTACGAGGACTTCCTCAACAAGCCCGTGGCCCTCAACAACGGCCACACGATCAACGAGTACTGGATGGAGGACTCCGGCGGCCGGTTCGGCGTGCAGCTGACCGCGTTCGGGCCGTACCGGATGCCCGGGAAGTCCTTCGAATACGGCATGGAGTTCCAGCCGAACGCCTGCCCGCCCGGCGCGAACTGCACCCGTGACATCCGCAAGGACGCCGGCGACGCCTGGCGCGCCGAAGTCGGCGACACCGCGAACCAGTTCGACTTCGTCTTCTACCTCTCCGCCGGCCAGGACGAGAGCTCGACGTGGCAGGAGTTCGGCGAGATGAAGTTCGGGACGAAGGAGAACGTCCCCGACAGCTTCGGCCCGCCGAACCACGACCTGCCCAACTACGCGGCGACCCGGTACGTGCCGTGGACGTCGTGGGCGTCGGCCGCCAGCATCTGGCCGAACGCCCAGAACGGCAGCTCGGTGCAGGCCGAGAGCTCCGGGCAGTCGACCTACGCCCACGAGTTCAGCCATATCCTTGGCATCGGCGACAACTACAACAACCCGTTCGGGAACCCGCCGTCGCGCGCCTACAGCGGGCCGTGGGACATGCTGTCGCGCGGCACGTTCAACGGGCCGGGCGGCCCGCACACGCGCTGGCAGATCCCGGCGACGCAGGGCAGCTCGATGGGTGCCCAGCACCAGCTGCGCAACAAGCTGAAGCTCGGCATCGTCGATCCGGCGGACGTGCTGCAGCTCGACCGCAACGAGCTGGCGAAGACCGGCCCGGTGTCGGTCCGGCTCACCGCGCGCGAAACCGAAGCGCAGCCGGGCGCGTTCACCGGCCTGAACATCAAGCTCGCCGGCGGCGACAAGGCGCCGAAGTGCGACCGGGCGACGGACCCGTTCTGCGACGGCGGCGGCTACGACAACTACACGGTCGAGGTCGTCGACCGGATGGGCGCGGACTCGTTCACGCCCGATTCGGGCGTGCTGATCACGAAGACGAAGAACAAGGACAACGCCCCGTTCGACTGGGTGATCGACGCGAACCCGCAGGACATCGGCATCACCGACTACACGAAGCCGGACGGGACGCCGGTGAAGATCACCATCGGTGACTACCGGCAGCTCAACGACGCCCTGTTCAAGGCGGGTACGGAGGCGGCCAGCCCGTACGAGTACACGGACGAGGCGAACCGCCTGCGCTTCCTGATCACCGACCTGGCGAGGGATCGCCGCGGCATCCTGTCGTACACGGTGACGGTGACGTCGCTCGACGGGTCGGGCAGCCAGTCCCGCGGGGCGGCGCTGACCCCGGCCCTCCCGGCGATCGCCCGCGGCGGCCTGGCAACGTGCGACTTCGGCCTGCTCAACACGGGCTCGGCGCACGGCGCGAAGGCCCCGTACGACACGGACACGTACCGGCTGAGCGTGTCCACGGACGCCCGCGGCTGGGAGGTCCGCCTGCCGAACGAGCTGGCAACGGCGAAGTTCGGCGGCCACGCGAAGGTCGCGGCGTACGCGAAGCGCGGCCAGGGCGGCGACCTGGCGGCCCGGGTGAAGCTGACGGCGACATCGGTGAGCGACCCGTCGAAGACCGCGACGGCGAGCTGCACGGTGTTCGGCTTCTAGCGCCCCAGGGCGGCCTTCGGTGCGGCTGACGCGCCGAAGGCCGCCTTGTGACGGCCACATCCGGGGGGCTTGGCCGGAGTTGTGGACAACTCCGGGCCCCGGCCGGATCGGGCCTGGAATTGTCGGTGCCCGCCGGTAGCGTGGAAGACGGGGGGCGCCCCCGCGGGCTGGGGCTGCTGCGGCAGCTGCTCAGCCCAGCCGGCGCGCTCTGACGAACCGGGCCCAGCCCGCCAGACCCGCACGATCACGGCCGCTGCTCACCCAGCCGGCACGCCGCGACGAACCAGACGCCACCCCGCCACGCCCGCACGATCACGGCGGCGGCTGCTCAACCGGCAAGCCGCGGCGAACCAAGCCCGGCCCGCGCCGGGCCCGCATGATCACAGCGGCCGCTGCTCACCCAGCCGGCACGCCGCGACGAACCAGACCCACCCCGCCACGCCCGCGGCCACGGCGGCAGCCCACCCCAGCCACCCCGCCAGCAGCCGCTCACCCCAGCCGGCGCGCCGTGACGAACCGGGCCCGGCCGGTCAGGTCCGCGTGGTCCTCCACCCCCGTCAGCACCCGCCGGGCCCTGACCAGGGCCGGGACCGCCGAACCGTGCGTGTCGTCGTGCTCGATCGCCAGGCCGCCGCCGGGGCGCAGCAGCCGCGCTCCCGCCGCGATCGCGTGGCGGATCACCGCCAGGCCGCTCTCCTCCGCGAACACCGCGCGGGGTGGGTCGTGCTCCGCCACCTCCGGGGGCACCGGGGTGCCCTCCGGGACGTACGGCGGGTTGCACAGCACCAGGTCGACCAGGCCGTCGAGCTCGGCGAACATCGTCGGGTCGCCGATGTCGCCCGAATACAGCCTGATCGGGGTGTTGCCCGCGTCCGCGTGGACGTCCGCGTTGTGGCGGGCCCAGGCCAGGGCCTGCGGGTCGATGTCCACCGCGTACACCACCGCGTCCGGGCGGGCGTTGGCCACCGCCAGCGCCAGCGCGCCCGAGCCCGTGCACAGGTCCACCACCACCGGGAACTCGCGGCCCTGGAGGAACTTGACCCCCCACTCGAGCAGCAGCTCGGTCTCCGGCCGCGGGACGAACACCCCGGCCCCGACCGCGACCGTGATGTCGCCGAGGGCCGCCCAGCCCGTCAGGTACTGCAGGGGGATGCGCTTGGCGCGCTGCTGGACGAGCTGGCCGATGGCCTCGATGACCGGCGGGTCGACCAGCGGCACCATCGGCAGCCGGCCGCGTTCGACCCCGAGCACGTGCGCGGCGATCACCTCGGCGTCGAAGCGCGGCGAGGCGACGCCCGCGCGCTCGAGGATCCGGGTGGCCTCGATGATGGCCAGGCGCAGCGGCTGCCGATTCACTCGTCGTCCTTCACCTCGTCGAGCCTGGCACACCAGGCGGAACTCCCCCGTGAGGACACGCGCCGGTCCTACGCCGTCCAGCGTATCGAGGCACCCCGGGCCCGCGGCCGACAACTGCCCGCCCGCCCGGGTGCCGGGATCGCGGCGGGCCCGATCTTCTAGGATGCAGGTCACCGGGTCGGGTTTCGCCTGCTCTGCGGCGCCGCCCGAACCGTTCCGCACTTGATACTCCGGGGAGCCCCGCAGTGCCCACAGAGCCGATCACCCGCCGGGTGGCGTTCATCTTCCCGATCTACAACGAGGAAGAGAACATCGACCTGCTGCACAAGACGGTCGACGAGGTGACAGCCCCGCTCGCCGGGAAGTACGACTTCAGCTTCCTCTACGTCGACGACGGCAGCCGGGACGGCTCGCTGGCCAAGCTCACCGAGCTCAGCGCCCGCGACGAGCGGGTCACGGTAGTCGAGCTGTCCCGCAACTTCGGCCACCAGATGGCCGTCACCGCCGGGCTCGACCTGGTCGACGCCGACGCCGTCGTCATCATGGACAGCGACATGCAGGACCCGCCGCGGGTCGCGCTCGAGCTGATCGAGAAGTGGGAAGAGGGCTACGACGTCGTCTACGCGCAGCGCCGCTCGCGCCAGGACTCGGCGTTCAAGAAGCTCACCGCCGGCGGGTTCTACTGGTTCCTGCGGAAGATGGCCGCCGTCGACATCCCGAAGAACACCGGCGACTTCCGGCTGATCGACCGCAAGGTGGTCGACGAGCTGCGCAAGTACCGCGAGCGCGACCGCTTCCTGCGCGGCCTGGTCAGCTACATCGGCTTCAAGCAGACGGCCGTGCTGTTCGACCGCGACAAGCGGCACGCCGGCGTCACCGGCTACCCGCTGCGCAAGATGCTGCGCTTCGCCGCCGACGGCATCCTCGGCTTCTCGGTGACGCCGCTGCGGATGATCACGCGCATGGGTTACCTGATCTCGTTCCTGAGCTTCGTCGGGATCCTCTACGTCGGCGGCGTCAAGCTGTTCGCGCCGGAGACGGCGGTGCCCGGCTGGGCGTTCCTCGGGATCGCGATGTTCTTCCTCGGCGGGATCCAGATCATCATGCTGGGCGTGCTCGGCAGCTACATCGGCCGCACGTACTCGCAGGTGCAGAACCGGCCGCTCTACGGCGTCGCGTCGGTGCGCACGGGCCCGGGCGCGCCGCTCGAAGCCCGCGAGGGCGCCGAAGCGGGACGAGGCTCCCGATGAAGCTGATCTCGGCGACCCAGCTGCGCTTCGGGGCGGTCGGCGTGGCGAACACGCTCGTCGACGCGCTCGGCTACGCGCTGCTGGTGACGCTGGGCGTCCCGCTGTTCGTGGCGAACTTCATCTCGACGACCACGGGCATGCTCCTCAGCTTCACGCTCAACCGGAACTTCACGTTCCGCGCCAAGGACGGCGACGTCCGCCGCCAGGCCCTGCTGTTCTTCGGCGTCACCGCGTTCGGGCTGTGGGTGGTGCAGGCGGCGATCATCTTCGCCGTCACCAGCGCCTTCCCCGGGGTGAACGTGCTGGTCCCGAAGGGCGCCGGCATCGTCGTCGGCCTGGTCTGGAACTACGTGCTCTACCACAAGGTCGTGTTCCGGCAGCGGCCCGCGCAGGTCGAAGCGCCGGTCGCGGAGGTCACGCATGACTAGCACGGCCGTCCCCTCCCGGGCCGCCGACCAGGTCGAGCCGGAACACCCGGAGCCGGCCCGCGCGAGCCGCTGGGCCTGGCTGAACGGCGACTACGCCCGCGTCTTCGCCGTGGTGCTGGCCTGGCACGTGGTGCTGATCGCGGTGGCGTACCTGTTCGCGCCGTCCAGCCCGGTCGACGAGGGCATCCCGAAGACCGGCATCGGCTCGACGATGAGCCTGCTGGCGCACACCTACCGCTGGGACGCCGGCAACTACGGCGAGATCGCGATGCACGCCTACACCGGCAGCTACGCCCCGACGCGGGCGTTCTACCCGGTGTTCCCGCTCCTGGTGTGGCTGGTGCAGACGGTCAGCTTCCACACGATCGGCCTGCTCGCCGCCGGGTTCCTGGTCAACCTGGTGGCCACCTGGCTGGCGGCGGTCGCGCTGCTGAAGATCGGGCGCCACTTCTTCCAGGGCGAGCGAGCCCCGTGGCTGGTCGTCGCGGCGTTCCTCACCGCGCCGGCCGCGTTCTTCCTGCACTCGTTCTACAGCGAGGCGGTGTTCTGCGCGCTGGGCTTCTGGGCCTACCTGTTCGCGCTGCGCCGCCAGTGGCTCTGGATGGGACTGACGCTGATCCCGCTGACGGCGTCCCGCATCACCGCGGCGGTGTTCGTCGGCCTGTGCTTCCTGGAGTTCTGGCGGTCGAAGGACTGGAAGCTGCGCGGCCTGCTGTCGTGGCACCTGCTGTGGTTCCCGGCGGCGTTCCTCGGCCTCGGCGGCGTGCTGGTCGCCATGAAGCTCCAGACCGGCGACTTCTTCGCCAGCTTCAACGCGCTCAAGGGCGTGCGGGAGTGGTCGTACCACAAGTTCAACCCGAACATCGTCGAGACGCTGTGGCGCGAAGCCAAGATCACCGGCCACGCGCTGCTCGGCGACACCAAGATGGACGCGTGGACGCTGATGAGCCACGTGCTGCCGATGATCGGGCTGGCGCTGCTGTTCGCGTCCTCGGTGTACGTCCTGGTGGCGTTGCGGTCGAAGGGCGTCCCGCTGGCGCTGTTCGGGTTCGCGTCGATCGTGATGCTGACGATGAACAACAACGTGGTGTCGGTGCACCGCTACCTGCTGCCGTGCCTGGTGATGTATGTGGCGCTGGTGCTGTTCGGCGAGCGCCGCCCGCAGCTGCGCGGCGCGGTGCACGTGGTCCTGTACGCGAACGCGCTGGTCTGCGGAATGATCTACCTGCGCTTCATCACGGGCTTCTGGTCCGGCTGAGCACGGCCAAGGAGAGTCAGGAAATGAGCTTGTCCGGTTCGCTGCGCCGGGAGACCGAGGACGAACCCTCGGCGACCGAACGAACCACCGAGATCGCCGCCGCAACGGGCGAGCCGCCGTCCGTGTCCCCCGAAGGCCCGTCCGAACGGACCCGCCGGTTCTACGTGATCGCCCTCGCCGCGCTGCTGGTCCTGCTGGCCTTCGGGGTCCGGCTGGCCCTGTTCCGCTACCAGACCGCGGACTACACCGCGTTCTACCGGCGCTGGTACGACTTCGTCGTCAGCCACGGCGGGATCGAGGCGCTCAAGTACGAGTTCTCCGACCTGAACGCGCCGTACCGGTACTTCATGGTCCTGCTGCCCCACCTGCCGGTGCCGTCGCCGCTCGCCGGGATCAAGGCCTTCTCGGTCTTCTTCGACATGGTGATCGCGTTCTTCGTGTTCCGCATCGTGGCGCTGAAGCACCCGTCGCGCTGGATCGCCGCCGCGGCCGCGTTCACCGCGTTCATGCTGCCGACCGTCGTGATCAACAGCGCGATGTGGGCCCAGGGCGACGCGATCTACACGGCGTTCTCGCTCGGCGCCGTGTACTTCCTGCTGCGGAAGCGGCCGTGGTGGGCCTGCGTCTTCTTCGGGCTCGCGCTGTCGTTCAAGCTGCAGGCGATCTTCCTCTTCCCGCTGCTGCTGGTGATGGTGCTGCTCGGCCGCGTGCCGTGGCGGGCCCTGGTGGCGATCCCGGTCGTCTACCTCCTGCTCGACGTCCCGGCGCTGCTGGTCGGCGCGTCGCCGTCGAAGCTGCTGACGGTCTACTTCAGCCAGACGAGCATCTACCCGCAGCTGACGCTCAGCGCGCCCAACATCTGGCAGTTCTTCCGCGGCGAGCACGGCATGGAGACGATGAAGACGGCCGCGGTGCTGCTGACCGCGTTGCTGGTCTTCACGCTCTGCCTGCTGGTGGTGCTCAGCCGGGTCGAGCTGACCGACACGCGGATCCTGCTGATCGGCGCGATCTCGGCGGTGCTGGTGCCGTTCGTGCTGCCGTCGATGCACGAGCGCTACTTCTACCTCGCCGACGTCCTGACGCTCGTCCTGGCCTTCTACCTGCCGCGGCAGCTGTGGTACGTCCCGATCATCGTCGAGTTCTGTTCGCTCATGTGCTACATGCCGAACATCTTCTTCGCGAAGGAGGGCGGGGAGGTGGTCGACTTCCGCATCCTCGCGGCGCTGGAGCTGTGCGCGCTGATCGTGCTGGTCCGGTACGCCGTCTGGGACTTCCGGAAGCACCGCGTCCCCGAGCCGCTCACCCGGTAGGGGGACAGCCATGCGCATCATGCACCAGGTGGTCACGTTCGACGCGGCCGACCTCGCGGCCGAGAGCCGCTTCTGGGCCGGCGTGCTCGGCGGCGAGGTCGATGACGACGGCGACTGGCACATGGTGCTGGTCGACGGGGCGCCGCGGATCGGGGTGCAGCTCGCGCCGGACCACCGGCCACCGGAATGGCCGGACGGCCCCACGAAGCAGCAGATCCACCTCGACCTGTGGGTCGAGGACTTCGCCGAGGCCCACGAGCACGTCACGGCCCTCGGCGCCACGGTGCTGAAGCCGGCCGCGGGCAACACGTCCGGCGACGACTTCCAGGTCTACGCCGACCCCGCCGGGCACCCCTTCTGCCTCTGCTGGCTGGTCCCCCGTTAGCCCGCATGGCCTCGGCGGCGACCACGCGTGACGGGAAAAGGCCGACTCGCGTGATCGGGAAGCCGACACGCGTGATCAGGCGGTCGACACGCGTGATCAGGCGGTCGACTCGCGTGATCAGCGGGTCGACACGGCGTCAGCCGGACTGAGCCGCCAGGCGCTCTTCGCGGTCCGCGGTCGCCAGGGCGTCCAAAACACCGTCCAGGTCGCCGTCCAGGACCTGGTCGAGGTTGTAGGCCTTGTAGTTCACGCGGTGGTCGGAGATGCGGTTCTCCGGGAAGTTGTACGTCCGGACCCGCTCCGAGCGGTCCACCGTGCGGACCTGGGAACGGCGGGCGTCCGATGCCTTCGCCGCCGCCTCCTCCTCCGCGATCGCCTGCAGGCGGGCCTGCAGCACCTGCAGGGCGCGGGCGCGGTTCTGGATCTGGGACTTCTCGTTCTGGCAGGAGACCACGATGCCGGTCGGGAGGTGGGTGATGCGGACCGCCGAGTCGGTCGTGTTGACGCTCTGGCCGCCCGGGCCCGACGACCGGAACACGTCGATGCGCAGGTCGTTCGGGTCGATCTCGACCTCGACCTCCTCCGGCTCCGGATAGATGAGCACGCCGGACGCCGACGTGTGGATGCGGCCCTGGGACTCCGTCGCCGGGACGCGCTGGACGCGGTGGACGCCGCCCTCGAACTTCAACCTGGACCACACGCCGTCGACGTCGGCCGTCTTGCTCTTGATCGACAGCGTGACGTCCTTGAAGCCGCCCAGGTCGGAGTCGACCGAGTCGAGGACCTCCGCCTTCCAGCCGTGGCGCTCGGCGTAGCGCAGGTACATGCGCAGCAGGTCGCCGGCGAACAGGGCCGACTCCTCGCCGCCCTCGCCGGACTTGATCTCCATCACGACGTCGGAGCCGTCGTACGGGTCGCGCGGCAGCAGGAGCTCGGTGAGCTTCGACTCCAGCTCGGGGATCTTCGCGGCCAGCTCGTCGGCCTCCGCGGCGAACTCCGCGTCCTCCGAGGCCATCTCACGAGCGGCCGCGAGGTCGTCGCGGGTGGTGTCGAGTTCGTGGACCGCGCGGACGACCGGGGTCAGCTCGGCGTAGCGGCGGCCGAGCTTGCGGGCGCGCCCCTGGTCGGCGTGGACCGCCGGATCCGCCAGCTGCTGCTCCAGCTCCGCGTGCTCGGCGAGCAGCCCCTTGAGCGAGCTCGAATCCACCTCTGCCACCTCTCAGCCCGGGAAACAAGACAAAAAACGACGCCCACTCGCGCAGGCGAGTGGGCGTCGTCGGAAAAGCTACTTGGCGTCGGCCTTCTTCTGGCGCTTGCCGTAGCGAGCCTCGAAGCGCGCGACCCGGCCACCGGTGTCCATGATCTTCTGCTTGCCCGTGTAGAACGGGTGGCAGTTCGAGCAGATCTCGACGTGGATGTTGCCGCTGGTCTTGGTGCTGCGCGTGGTGAAGCTGTTGCCGCAGTCGCAGTTCACGTTCGTGACCACGTACTCGGGGTGAATACCGCTCTTCATGGTGTCCTCTCTCGTTGGCTCCGGGTCCCCAGTCGTTCCACGGGGTGAACCGGCGCCGGACTTCAGCGGGTAATTCTGCCAGACGGGCAGACGTGTACTGGAACGCACCCCGCTGACCAGCTATTCCCGACGCGGAAGGGGCCTCCCCGGTCACCCGGGAAGGCCCCTTCTCCAGAGCCAGGACTCAGTCGTCTTCGCCGCCGCCGAGGGCGGTCTTCGAGACCTGCATGAGGAACTCGACGTTGGTCTTGGTCTTCCGCAGCCGCGAGATCAGCAGGTCGATGGCCTGCTGCGAGTCGAGCGCGTGCAGCACCCGGCTCAGCTTCACGGTGACCGCGAGCTCGTCCGGCGAGAGCAGCAGCTCGTCCTTGCGGGTACCGGACGGGTTGACGTCGACCGCCGGGAACACGCGGCGCTCGGCGATCTTCCGGTCGAGCTTGAGCTCGGCGTTGCCGGTGCCCTTGAACTCCTCGAAGATGACCGTGTCCATCGTCGAGCCGGTCTCGACCATCGCCGTGGCGAAGATGGTCAGCGAGCCGCCGTTCTCGATGTTGCGGGCCGCACCCAGGAAGCGCTTGGGCGGGTACAGCGCGGTCGAGTCGACACCACCGGACAGGATCCGGCCGGACGCCGGGGCCGCCAGGTTGTACGCGCGACCCAGCCGGGTGATCGAGTCGAGCAGCACGACGACGTCGTGGCCCATCTCGACCAGGCGCTTGGCCCGCTCGATCGACAGCTCCGCGACCGACGTGTGGTCGGACGGCGGCCGGTCGAAGGTCGAGGCGATGACCTCGCCCTTCACCGAGCGCTGCATGTCGGTGACCTCTTCCGGACGCTCGTCGACCAGGACGACCATCAGGTGGCACTCGGGGTTGTTCGTGGAGATCGCGTTCGCGATGTCCTGCATGATCGTGGTCTTACCGGCCTTCGGCGGCGACACGATCAGGGCACGCTGCCCCTTGCCGACCGGCATGATCAGGTCGATCACGCGGGTGGTGAGCTTGTGCGACTCGGTCTCCAGCCGCAGGCGCTCGTTCGGGTACAGCGGGGTCAGCTTGGTGAAGTCGGGACGCCGCTTGGCCTCGTCCGGCTCCAGGCCGTTGATCGAGTCGACGCGCACCAGCGGGTTGAACTTCTGCCGCTGCTGCTCACCCTCGCGCGGCTGGCGCACGACACCGGTGATGGCGTCACCGCGGCGCAGGCCGTACTTGCGGACCAGCGACAGCGAGACGTACACGTCGTTCGGGCCGGCGAGGTAGCCGGAGGTGCGGACGAACGCGTAGTTGTCCAGCACGTCCAGGATGCCCGCGACGGGCAGCAGGACGTCGTCCTCGCGGATCTCGGTGTCCGGCGAACCGCCTTCGCCCCGGCCGCCACCGCTGCCCCGGCGACGGCGGTCGCGGAAGCGACGGCCGCGACGGCCGCCTTCCTCGTCGTCGTCCGGCTGCTGGTTGCGGTTGTCACCGCGGTTGCCGTCGCCGCGGTTGCCGTCCTGCTGCTGGTTGCGCTGGCGGTCGCCGCGGTTGCCGTCCTGGCGGTTGTCACCCCGGTTGTCGCCGCGGTTGCCACCGCCCTGGCGCTGCTGGTCGCGGTTGCGGTCACCCTGCTGGCGCTCGCCCTGCTGCCGGTCGCCGCCCTGCTGGCGGTCACCCTGCTGCCGGTCACCGCCCTGCTGGCGCTCGCCGCCCTGCTGGCCGTCCGGCGCACCGGCGGCGCGGTTGGAACCGCGGCGACGCCGGCTGCGGCCGCCCTCCTCGGGCTGGCCGTCCTGGCCCTGGGAGCCGTCCTGCCGGTCCTGCTGCGGGCGCTCGGCCTGCGGCCGGTCGTCCGTGGCGGCGGGCGCCTCGGCCTTCGGCTCCGGCTTGGTCTCCGCCGGGGCGGCCGGCGCTTCGGCCTTGGGGGCCGCCTTGGGCGGCTCGCCGACACCCTCGAGCGGCAGCGTCTCGGCCGCCGCACGCGGCTTGCGGGACTTGCCCTGGCGCTCGCGGATCGCGGCGATCAGGTCGCCCTTGCGCATGCCCGTCGTCTCGCCGACGCCGAGTTCCCCAGCCAGCGAACGCAGTTCGGCGACGGTCTTACCGGTCAGCCCGCCGACCGTCCGCTTGGGAGCGGGGGCGGTGCCGTTCGTCTCGGCCGTGCCGCTCACGTCGCTCAAAAGATCGGTGTTGCTCACACATGTCCTTCCTGACCGATCCACGCCTCCAGGTGGATCAGCGGACTGCCGCTCGCTTCTGATCGCGAACCGGCGTAGTTGCCCCCCGATACGCGAGATGAGCTCTTCGGCCGTGCGAAACACAGCTGGAGCGCCTCCACCACAGGGGTTTGCGTCCTCCAAACGGAGGACACGGAATTCGGCACCGCCGAGACCGGAAACCCGCCTGCGTCCCTCCGCGTTACCCCGCGTGCCAGGCGGTGCGGATTCGGCGGATCGACGAAGGATGCGATCCCCAGGATTTCCCGGGACCGGCATCGGGTGCGGAAACGCACGGTGATCGAACGCCCCCGAGGGTAGACCGCAGCGGTGCCGGGTGCAACAACCACCCCCCGCGTGGCGGCCACCACGACGGCCATGTGACCCAGCCTTTACTGAGCCGCGACCTGCACGCCCGTGAGATCCACGGGCAGCTCGAGGACGTCGAAACCGGTAACGCCCACCTCAGGCGGAAGTATTCCCCCGGTGGTCAGCGCGAGCACCGTCGGACCGGCGCCGGAGACGGCGGCGGCCACTCCGTGTGCACGGAGCGTCGCCACCAGCTCCGTGCTCGCCGGGTACGCCGGGGCGCGGTAGTCCTGGTGCAGCCGGTCCTCGGTGGCCGCGAGCAGCAGCTCCGGCTTCGCCGTCAGCGCGTGGACGGCGAGCGCGGCGCGCCCGGCGTTGTGCGCGGCGTCGGCGTGCGGCACGGTCGCGGGCAGCAGGCCGCGCGTGGTCGCGGTGGCCGAGCGCCCCGACGGCACGGCCACGACCGGCCGGACGGCCGCGTGCGGTGTGAGCCGTTCGGCGTGGAACTTTCCGCCGTCGCACCAGGCCAGGACCAGCCCGCCGAGCAGGCTCGCGGCGGCGTTGTCGGCGTGGCCTTCGAACCCGGCGGCCAGCTGCAGCGCGTCGAACGCGTCGAGCTTCCGCCCCGCCAGCGCGTAGCCCGCGGCGACGCCGGACACCACGGCGGCCGCGGACGAGCCGAGGCCGCGCGCGTGCGGGATCGCGTTGAGGCAGCGCAGGTGCAGGCCGGGCGGCTCGACGCCGAGGTGCGCGCAGGTCTTGCGGATCGCGCGCACCACCAGGTGGCTCTCGTCGGTCGGGACGTCCGCCACGTCACCGGCGCCGGCGTCTTCCACCTCGACCTTGAGCCCGGTGTCGGTGACCTGCACCTCGACGACGTCGTAGAGGCTCAGCGCCATCCCGAAGGCGTCGAAGCCCGGCCCGAGGTTCGCCGTGGACGCCGGGACTGTCACTTTGAAGGTGGTCACCGGAGCGCCCCAATGTGGCGTTGGTTGCGTCCAGCGCACCCAATGTGGCGTTCGGTGCGTTGGACGCACCGAACGCCACATTGGGGCGCTGGCGAGCCGGGGGTCACCGGAGGTCCAGCGCCGCCGCGACGGCCGAGGGGTCGACGGCGAGGGGTTCGACCTCGACGTTGCCCGCCAGCGCCGTCTGCGGGTCCTTCAGGCCGTGCCCGGTCACCGTGCAGACCACGCGGGACCCGCGGGGGAGCCTGCCGTCGGCGGCAGTGGCCAGCAGGCCCGCCACGCTGGTGGCCGACGCCGGCTCGACGAACACGCCTTCGCGGCCGGCCAGCAGCCGGTAGGCCTCGAGGATCTTCTCGTCGGTGACGGCTTCGAAGAGCCCGTCCGACTCGTCCTTGGCCTTCACCGCGGCGGTCCACGACGCCGGGCTGCCGATCCGGATCGCGGTCGCGATGGTGTCCGGGTCGCGCACCGGCTCGCCGTGCACGAGCGGCGCCGCGCCGGCCGCCTGGAAGCCGAACATCCGCGGCGTGTTCTTCACCACACCGTCGGCCGCGTACTCCGAATACCCCGCCCAGTAGGCGGTGATGTTGCCGGCGTTGCCGACCGGCAGGCAGTGGATGTCCGGCGCGGTGCCCAACACGTCGCAGACCTCGAAGGCCGCGGTCTTCTGGCCCGCGATGCGCACCGGGTTCACCGAGTTGACGAGCGTGACCGGGTAGTCGGCCGCGGTCTTGCGGGCCAGTTCGAGGCAGTCGTCGAAGTTGCCGTCGACCTGCAGGATCCGCGCGCCGTGCAGCACGGCCTGGGCGAGCTTGCCCATGGCGATCTTGCCCTGCGGCACGAGCACCGCGCAGGTGAGCCCGGCGCGGGCGGCGTAGGCGGCGGCCGAGGCAGACGTGTTGCCGGTCGACGCGCAGATCACCGCCTTGAGGCCGCTGGCCAGCGCGTGCGTGATGGCCACGGTCATCCCGCGGTCCTTGAACGAGCCGGTGGGGTTCGCGCCCTCGACCTTGAGGTACACCTCGCAGCCGGTCAGCTCGGACAGGTGGTGGGCGGGCAGCAGCGGCGTGTTGCCCTCCCCGAGCGTGACGACCCGCGCGCCCTCCGGGACCGGGACGCGGTCCCGGTACGCCTCGATGATTCCCGGCCAGGCCTGGCTGCTCATGCGATCGCCTCGCTTCGCGAGACAGTGTTTGATTCCTTTTGGCGCATGATGTCTATGGTTCGCTCGCAAGCGTCGCTCACTGGTCTTCGCCTTCCACCCGCATCACGCTGACAACTTCGTGGACGACGTCGAGCCGCCCGATCTCGTCCACAGTGGACTGCAGGGCCGCGTCGGGCGCCTGGTGCGTCACCACGACCAGGCTCGCGCGGTCGCCGACGTCGCTCTGCCGGACCGCCGCGATGCTGACGCCGTGGTCGGCGAAGGCCTGCGCCACCTGGGCGAGCACCCCGGCGCGGTCGGCCACCGACAGGCTGACGTGGTAGCGAGTCGGCGTCTGGCCCATCGGCCGCACCGGCAGGGCCGCGTGCGCGGATTCGCGCGGGCCGCGGCCGGCGACGACCCGGTTGCGGGCCACCGCGACGAGGTCGCCGAGCACCGCGCTGGCCGTGGGCGCGCCGCCCGCGCCCTGGCCGTAGAACATCAGCTCGCCCGCGGCGTCGGCCTCGACGTAGACGGCGTTGAACGCGCCGCCGACGCCGGCCAGCTGGTGGCTGCGCGGGATCATCACCGGGTGCACGCGGGCGGACACCGACTCGACGCCGTCGTCGTCGGTGACCCGCTCGCAGATGGCCAGCAGCTTCACCGTGCGGCCGAGCATGCGGGCCGCGGCGAGGTCGGCGGCGGTGACGTCGGCGATGCCCTCGCGGTGCACGTCCGACGCCGTCACGCGGGTGTGGAAGGCGAGCGAGGCGAGGATCGCGGCCTTCGACGCGGCGTCGTAGCCGTCGACGTCGGCGGTCGGGTCGGCCTCGGCGTACCCGAGCCGGCTGGCCTCGTCGAGCGTCTCGGCGTAACCGGCGCCGGTGGAGTCCATCGCCGACAGGATGTAGTTCGTGGTGCCGTTGACGATGCCCATCACGCGGGTGATCCGGTCACCGGCGAGGGACTCGCGCAGCGGGCGCAGCAGCGGGATGGCCCCGGCCACCGCGGCCTCGAAGTACAGGTCGGCGCCCGCGGCGTCGGCGGCCTCGAACAGGTCGGCGGAGTGCTCGGCGAGCAGCGCCTTGTTCGCCGTGACGACGGACTTCCCGGCCTTCAGCGCGGCGAGCAGCCAGCCGCGCACCGGCTCGATCCCGCCGACCAGCTCGACCACGACGTCGACGTCGTCGCTGGTCACGAGCTGCTCGACGTCGGCGGTCAACAGCTCCGGCGGCAGCTCGGGGTGCTTGTCGGGGCGGCGGACGGCGATGCCGGCCAGCTCGACCGGCGCACCCGCCCGCGCGGCCAGCTCCTCGGCCTGCTCGGTGAGCAGCCGGGCGACCTGGCCGCCGACGGTCCCGCAGCCGAGCAGCGCGACGCGGATGGCCGGGCGTTCCTCAGGGGCAGCCACTGTGTTCAGACCTCCAGGCGGAGCATGTCGTCGGTCGTCTCCCGCCGCAGCAGCAGCCGCGAGCTGCCGTTGCGCACGGCGACCACGGCCGGGCGGGGCATCCGGTTGTACGTGCTCGCCATCGAATAGCAGTACGCGCCGGTCGCCGCGACCGCCAGCAGGTCGCCGGGAGCCAGCGTGTCGGGCAGCCAGCAGTCTCGTACGACGATGTCGCCGGACTCACAGTGTTTTCCCACGACCCGGGACAACACGGCCTGCACCGGCTGCTCGGCGTCGCCCGCGGAGCGGGAAACCACCCGGACGTCGTACACGGCGTCGTAGAGCGCGGTGCGGATGTTGTCGCTCATCCCGCCGTCGACGCTGACGTACCGCCGCGCCGACTCGTCGCCGAGCGAGACGTCCTTGATGGTGCCGACCTCGTAGAGCGTGATCGTGCCCGGACCGGCGATCGCGCGGCCCGGCTCGCCCGCGATCCGCGGCACCGGCAGGCCCGCGTACGCGCACTCCTTGCGGACGATCTCGCGGATCTGCGTGATCATCTGCGCGGGCGGCGGCGGGTTGTCCTTCTCGGTGTAGGCGATGCCGAACCCGCCGCCGAGGTCGACCAGGCTCAGCTGGTCGAGCAGCTCGGGGCCGTGTTCCTTGGCCAGGTCGGCGAGCAGCCCGACGACGCGGCGGGCGGCGACCTCGAAGCCGTCGGCGTCGAAGATCTGCGAACCGATGTGGCTGTGCAGGCCGACGAGCTTGAGCGAGCGCGCGTTGAGCACCCGGCGGACCGCCTCGGCGGCGTCACCGCCGGCCAGGGAGAAGCCGAACTTCTGGTCCTCGTGGGCGGTCGCGATGAACTCGTGGGTGTGCGCCTCGACGCCGACGGTGACCCGGATCAGCACCGGCTGCACGACGTCGTGGCGCGCGGCGATGTCGGCCAGCCGGGCGATCTCGAAGTAGGAGTCGAGCACGACCGTGCCGACCCCGGCGACGACCGCGGCTTCGAGCTCCGCGGGCGACTTGTTGTTGCCGTGGAAGGTGATCCGCTCCGCCGGGAAGTCCGCGCGCTGCGCCACGGCGAGCTCGCCGCCGCTGCAGACGTCGAGGCTCAGCCCCTGCTCGGCCACCCAGCGGGCGATCTCGATGGAGAGGAACGCCTTGGACGCGTAGTGCACGAGCGACGGGTCGTCGAAGGCCTCGGCGTAGTCCGCGCACCGGGACTTGAAGTCGGCTTCGTCGACGACGAACAGTGGCGTGCCGTGCTGCTCGGCGAGCTCGCGGACGTCGACGCCGGCGATCCGGACGACGCCGTCCGCGGCGCGGAAGGTGTTGCGCGGCCACACTTTCGCCGGCAGCTTGTCGAGTTCCTCGACCCCGGACGGCTGCAGCCCGGAGGTGTCGGCGTGGGGGTAGACGTCGGCGTGCCTGGGGCCCGCGGGGTGCGCCATTTCTTACATCCGTTCCGGAGCGGAGACACCGAGGAGGGCGAGGCCGTTCGCCAGGACCTGGCGGGCGGCTTCGCACAGCGCGAGCCGGGCGTGCGTCAGAGGGGTCACCTCTTCGTCGCCCATGGGCAGCACGCGGCCCACGGTGTAGAACTTGTGGTAGGCGCCCGCGAGTTCTTCGAGGTAGCGCGCGATCCGGTGCGGCTCCCGCATTTCGGCGGCGCGGCGCACGGTTTCCGGGAACTCGCCGATGGTGCGGATCAGGTCGCCCTCGGCGGGCAGCGTCAGCAGTCCGAAATCGACGTCCGAAGTGGACTCGGTGGACTTGATACCCAGATCGGCCGCGTTGCGCTGCAGGGACGCCAGCCGCGCGTGCGCGTACTGGACGTAGTAGACGGGGTTGTCGTTGGAGTGCTTGCGCAGCAGGTCAAGGTCGACGTCCAAAGTGGAGTCCACCGAGTAGCGGATCAGCTCGTAGCGGGCCGGGTCGACGCCGACGGCCTCGACGAGGTCCTCCATGGTGATCACGGTGCCGGCGCGCTTGGACATCCGGACCGGCTTGCCCTCGCTGACCAGGTTGACCATCTGGCCGATCAGCACCTCGACGGTGCCCGGGTCGTCGCCGAACGCGGCCGCCGCGGCCTTGAGGCGCGCGATGTAGCCGTGGTGGTCGGCGCCGAGCATGTAGATGCACAGGTCGAAGCCGCGGTTGCGCTTGTCCTTGAAGTAGGCGAGGTCACCGGCGATGTAGGCCGGGTTGCCGTCCTGCTTGATGACGACGCGGTCCTTGTCGTCGCCGTACTCCTTCGACTTCAGCCACCAGGCGCCGTCTTCGAAGTAGAGGTTCCCCGAGTCCTTGAGCTCCTGGACGGCGGCGTCGACCGCGCCGGACTCGTGCAGCGAGTTCTCGTGGAAGTAGACGTCGAAGTCGGTGCCGAACTTGTGCAGGCTCTGCTTGATCTCGCCGAACATCAGGTTGATGCCGATCCGGCGGAAGGTCTCGTGGCGCTCGGCCTCGGGCAGCGACAGCGCGCTCGGCTCGGCCTTGATGACCTCGGCGGCGATGTCGTTGATGTAGCCGCCCGCGTAGCCGTCCTCCGGCGCGGGCTCGCCCTTCGCGGCGGCGATCAGCGACCGGACGAACCGGTCGATCTGGGCGCCGGCGTCGTTGAAGTAGTACTCGCGGGTGACGTCGCCGCCCTGCGCGGCCAGCACGCGGCCCAGCGCGTCGCCGACCGCGGCCCAGCGGGTGCCGCCGAGGTGGATCGGGCCGGTCGGGTTCGCCGAGACGAACTCGAGGTTGATCTTCGTGCCGGCCAGCGCGTCGCCGCGGCCGTACGCGGCGCCGGCGTCGAGCACCTGGCGCACGATGTCGCCCTGGGCGGCCGCGGCGAGCCGGAAGTTGAGGAAGCCGGGGCCGGCGACCTCGGCGGAGGCGACGCCGTCGTCGGCCGAGACCGCCTCGGCCAGCGCCTCGGCGAAGTCACGGGGCTTGAGGCCGGCCTTCTTGGCCACCTGGAGGGCGAGGTTCGTCGCGTAATCGCCGTGTTCGGGGTTGCGCGGGCGTTCGATGGTCACCTGCTCCGGCAGCACGGCGTCGTCGATGCCGCGTGCGGCGAGCACCTGCACGGCGGAGCTGCGGACCAGGTCGGCGAGAGCGGCGGGAGTCACCTGCCGAATTCTAGGTGTGCCCTGGTGGGGCGCTTGCATCGGTCTCGAACATGTCACGGCGGGCAGTCATGTGAGGTGTTAACGGTGATCAGACGGCTGGTCTCTACACTGGCCCGGGCGGGAATCCGTCCGCAGCCACCAGAGGGAGAACGCGGGAGCCATGGCGAACGGGACAACTCGGAAAAAGGGGTCGGCGGTGAAGGCGGCCCGCGGTTCCGTGGTCAGCAAGAAGGGCACGCCCTGGGGCACGATCATCGCCGTGGTCGCCATCGTGGCGCTGGCCGCCTCGGTGATCATCTACTACATGGTCCAGTCGGCGCCGAAGCGGGAGCAGGCCGACCGTGAGGCCTCCGCCGCGTCGTTCGCGCCGACCGCGCAGGACCCGGACCCCTCGAAGCGCATCCCCGGCGTGGTGACCGCGACCTACACGGGCAGCGTCCACGTGCTCCCGACCGAGCGCGTCAACTACGACAAGACCCCGCCGTTCGGCGGCCCGCACGACCAGACGTGGGCCACCTGCACCGGCACCGTCTACCCGACCGCGGTCCGCACCGAGAACATGGTGCACTCCCTCGAGCACGGCGCCGTCTGGATCGCCTACAACCCGCAGCAGGTCACGGGCGAGGCGCTCAACCTGCTGAGCGTCCGGGCCAAGGACAAGCCGTACACGATGATGTCGCCGTACCCGGGTCTCGACAAGCCGATCTCGCTGCAGTCGTGGGGCCACCAGCTCAAGCTGGACGACGCCAACGACCCGCGGATCGACCAGTTCATCGCGGCGCTGCGCACCAACCCGAACGGCGTCTACCCCGAGGTCGGCGCGTCCTGCGACGCGGTCCCGGGCCAGTTCGACCCGGACAACCCGCCGCCGTTCGACCCGTCGAAGCCGGGTCCGGACGCGAAGCCGATGGACTACAAGGGCAGCACGTCCGCGCAGGGTGAGAACGGCATGCCGCCGTCGACCCCAGCCTCCCCCGCCCCGACCACGAAGTGATGGCCGAAGCCGACCTCGGCACCGAGCAGCCCACCTGGTCGCGCTGGGTGATCATCGGCGGGACGCTGCTGGCGGTCCTGCTGCTCGGCGCGACGGCGGGGATGTTCCTCACCCGGGCCATCGACGACCCGGCGGCCGCGGTGCCGGCGGCCGGGTCGGTCGAGGTCGGCTTCGCCCAGGACATGTCGACGCACCACCTCCAGGCGGTGACGATGGCGGGCATCGCCCGCGACCGCACGACCGACCCGGAGATCAAGCAGCTGTCGTTCGACATCGAGCGCACGCAGCTCGAGCAGGTCGGCCGCATGAAGGGCTGGCTCATGCTGTGGGACAAGCCCGAGCAGCCGATCGGCGCCCCGATGCAGTGGATGACGGAACCGATGCCGGGCCACGGCGGCATGGCGCCGGCCTCGGTCAACTCGGCGGCCGGCCCGCTGATGCCGGGCATGGCGACGGACACGGACCTGAAGAAGCTGCGTTCCCTGTCGGGGCGCGCGTTCGACGTGTTCTTCCTGCAGCTGATGCTCCGCCACCACGAGGGCGGCACGTCGATGGCCCAGTACGCGGCGGCGCATTCGACGTTGCCGGCGTTGAAGGCGCTGGTGAACAGCATCCTGACATCGCAGGGCGCGGAGATGGACCAGATCAAGCTGATGCTCTCGGGGCGGGGCGCCCAGCCGCTGCCCGCCTGACTCCCTGAAGGCGCCGAAGTCCGGCAAGATGCCGTCATGGCATCAAGGGCGGACCCGCGCACCCTCGTCGCGGCCGGGGTGATCGCCGCGTTGACCGGCGCCGCCACCGGTGTCTTCTGGGGCGCGATGTCCGGCGCGTACGACGGGGCGTGCACTCCCGGCAACCCGTTCTGCTCGTTCGGCCGGGCGATCGTGGGCGCGGAGATCCTCCTCGCGACCGTTGCCGGGACGTCGTTGCTCACGCTGTTCGCCCTGAGCATGACGCGCCTGCGGCCGAGGCGGCCGGTCGTCCTGACGGCGCTGCTGGCTCCCCTGGCGTTGGCGGTCGTCTACCACTTCACCGACGCGCTCGGCGCCTACCGGATCGCGCTGCTGGCCGCGGTTTCCGCGGTGCTGCACGTCGGGGTGGCCTGGACCGCGCGAACCGCCGTGCGCTAGCGCGTCACCAGGACAGCTCCTGGCAGCGGCGCGCGCACTGCGGCGCCTCCACCTGCAGCGTCGCGTGCTCGATCGCATACCGCGACGACAGCAGGTTCTGCGCCTCCGTCAGCACGTCCGACTGCTTCGCCGGCGGCGCCAGCGTCAGGTGCGCCGAAGCGACCTCCATGCCCGACGTCAGCGTCCACACGTGCAGGTCGTGCACGTCCGCCACGCCCGGCAGGGCCGCCAGCTCCGCGTTGATCGCGCCGACGTCCACGCCCTGGGGTGCGTGCTGGAACAGGATGCGCAGCGCGCGGCGGGCCAGCGTCCACGTGCGCGGCAGCACCCACAGCCCGATCGCGACACCGATGATCGGGTCGGCGTAGCGCCAGCCCGTCAGCAGCGTCACCGCACCGCTGACCAGCACGCCGACCGAGCCGATCAGGTCGGCCAGCACCTCGAGGTACGCGCCGCGGACGTTGAGGCTCTCCTTCGCGCCCGCGCGCAGCACCGCGAACGACACCAGGTTGGCCACCAGGCCTGCCGCCGCGGCCAGGAGCACCGGGAGGCCGGGGACCGACGGCGGGTCACCGATGCGGCCGACGGCCTCGATGAGGACGTACCCCGCGACGCCGAACAGCAGGAGCGCGTTGGCGAGCGCCGCCAGCACCTCCGCGCGGTAGAGGCCGAAGGTGCGGCTGACCGTGGGCCCGCTGCGCCGCGCCAGGATGATCGCGGTCAGGGCCATGCCGACGCCGAGGACGTCGGTGAACATGTGCGCCGCGTCCGAGAGCAGGGCCAGCGAGCCGGTCGTCAGGGCCACGACGAACTCGAGCACCATGAAGCCGGCGCCGACGCCCAGGGCGATGGCCAGCCCGCGCACGTGGCGTCCCGACGCGCTCGCCGGCGCGATCGCGTGCCCGTGGCCGTGTCCGTGACCCATTCCGCCTCCGTTCCCGGTTCACCGTCCGGTCAAACATATAGTCGGATGCGCATATGTGCAATATAGGCCAGCCTAAGTTCACCCACCCGCAAGCTACCGCGCGCGGCGGGGCCACCCAATCCACCAGGCGGGGTTTCCCGCCTGGTGGATCGGTCACACTGCGCCGCCGGCCGGCGTCGTCAGCGCACGAGCCGGAAGAAGCCGCGGACCTGCTCGACGAACAGCTCGGGCTGCTCGAGCGCCGCGAAGTGCCCGCCGGCGGGCAGCTCCTCGAACCAGCGCAGGTCGGTGTACCGCCGCTCGGCCTGCCGCCGCGACGGCCGGACGATCTCCTTGGGAAAAACCGAAACCCCGGCCGGAACATCCACTGTGGACAGATCACGGTCGTGGTTCGCCCAGTACATCCGCGCCGACGACGCGGCGGTCGCGGTGAACCAGTAGACGGAAATCGCGTCCAGGATGCGCTGCCGGTCGACGGCGTCCTCCGGGTGCCCGTTGTGGTCGGTCCAGGCCCAGAACTTCTCGGCGATCCACGCGGCCTGCCCGGCGGGCGAGTCGGTGAGGCCGTAGCCGAGCGTCTGCGGGCGGGTGCCCTGCTGGGCGGAGTAGCCGCTCCCGGTCCGCCGGAACTCCTGCAGGTCGGCGAGCGCCCGCCGCTCCGCCGGCGTCGGATCGTCGTCGTCCATCCGCACGGGCGCGAAGTTGACGTGCACCCCGGCCACCCGACCGGACCGCGCGAGCGCGTTGGTGACGGCGGCGCCCCAGTCGCCGCCCTGGGCGCCGTAGCGCTCGTAGCCGAGCGACACCATCAGCCGGTCCCACAGCTCGGCGACGCGCCCGATCTTCAGCGCGGGCTTGTCACTCCACCCGAACCCGGGCAGCGACGGCGCGACGACGTGGAAGGCATCGGCGGGATCGCCCCCGTGCTTCGCGGGATCGGTGAGCGGCCCGAGAACATCGAGGAACTCGAGCACGGACCCCGGCCACCCGTGCGTGAGCACGAGCGGCAGCGCATCGGCCACGGGCGAGCGAACGTGCAGGAAGTGCAACCCGACACCGTCCACGCCGGCCCGGAACTGCGGAAAGGCATTGAGCCGGCGCGCGAACCCGAAGTCGTACTCCTCGCCCCAGTCACGGCAGAGCTCACGCACATAGCCGAGCGGAACACCCTGCGACCAGTCATCAACGGTCTCGGCCTCGGGCCACCGGGTCCGCCGAAGCCGTTCCCGCAGATCGGCGACATCGCCTTCGTCGAGAGGTACCTGGAACACCTCGGCCATCGCGGCTCCTTCAGGTGGGCTTCCCACGCTAGCGAGCAAGCACCGAGTGGATCAACTTTATGGCTCTGACCAGGGCGGTTGTCGGTTGGACCACCTGCGGGACGGGGGTGGTGGCGCATGCGCTAAGCTTTCGGAGTCGCCCAGCGATGGGCCCTCGTAGCTCAGGGGATAGAGCACTGCCCTCCGGAGGCAGGTGTCGCAGGTTCGAATCCTGCCGAGGGCACCCTGTTCGATCGGCCCCTGCCAGCGGGAACGCGGTGGGGGCCGTTTCGCGTCTTGGCGGCTGCCGCACGCCCGTCGTACCCGGGCGATCGCACCGGCTCCAGAGGATTTGGGCGGCATGACAACTGGTGCCGCGGCATGGCAAAGCAACGATTTCCGAGTGAGAATGGAAAGCGGCTTGTCCCCTGAACCGTGCCGGCTCGGTTTTTTGTAACAGAAGTCGCCCGTTCAGGGTATCGAATTAGTTCTTACTCCTCCCTCGCCAGGTTCTGTTGGCCGAACCGGGATGCATCCTGACGAGCACCCGACAGCGAGGAGGAGATCATGAGTGTCATCGGTTACGGCGTTCTCACCAGGCTGCGCACCCAGGCGCCGGCAGACCAGAGCCAGACGGTCGAGGCGCCGAGCATGCGGGTCATAGTGGATGGCTTGGCCGCTCTGGTGCCGGGCGAGATCCTGATCCTGCACGGAGCGATCGTCGCCTGGGCGACGGTGACCACCACCACCGAAGAGCAGGGCGTCGAGAAGGTCGCGTCGACATTCGACGCGAGTTCGGTGCACTGGTTCGCCTTCTGGATTCTCGTCGCTGTGTGCGCACTTCTCTACGTCATCGCGCGAACGCGAAGAGAGGGCGGTTCTTCGTGGTCCGGGGTGGATTTCGTGCGGATGCTGCTGCCCGCGGCCGCTTTTGCCGCTTGGGCGCTACTGGGGAAGGGGACATTGGCCGATTCGACCTTCGGGGACATGAACGGTGGCCTGCGGCTCGCGATCGGCGGCTGCCTGGGTGTCGTCGTGGCCGCGGCGGCCGTCGCCCTCGGGAAACAGGCGGATGCCGCGGACGCCAAGCCCTGAGTGAGGACGGGCGGCGGCCCGGTGATGGCCGCCGCCCGTCCGGGGAGCGGTGATTCCTTGGGGGGAGGGGAAGGAATCGCCGCCGGGTCAGTGGGTCGGGCGGGTCGTCGGGGGGCCGGACGGGTGGGTGCTCGGCGCGCCCGTCGGGTGGGCCGGCGTCGGGTGGTCCTTGCCGTTGTCGGAGTTGCCCGGGTCCGCCGGTGCGCCCGTCGGGTGGGCCGGCTTCGTGGCTTCGGCCTTCAGCAGGACGTCGCAGTAGCCGTCGACCTTGGCCTTGTCGCCCGCGGCCGTGATCAGCGCCGTGAACGCCGGGCTTTCCAGTGCCTTGCCGTGCTCGGTCTTGTCGCCGGCGCTGTACGCGTGGCACAGCCCCACCAGGGAAGGCGACGGCGACGGCTGGTCCGCCGGCCGGGTTCCGTGCGTCTTCGTCGTCTCGGGCGCGGGGGCGGCCGGCGGCTGGGCGTGGCTGGACGCCGCGGGGGCGGGCGACGGCGCATCGCCGGACCGGAAGGGCAGGGCGCCGGTGGCGGCGGCCGCGGCGACGCCGCCGACGGTGAAGACCGCCGCGGCGGCGGCCGCGACCTTCACCGTGAGCAGCTTCGCCCACATGGACTTGATCATCGAAGGGCTCCGGGGTCGAGGGGGACGGGCGTGCTGAGCCGCCTCGAGGAACGCCGTCACGGCCGCTGGTTCCCCACCCTGCTCGCCGTCGCGCGGTGGGGCGGCCGCGGCAGCGAGCAGGCCGGCCAGCGCGTCCGGGGCGTCGGCCGGCGCACCCCGCAGCAACTGCTCCGCGGTGTGCCGGTCGATCCGGCGTCCTTGCTGCTTGCTCATCACACACCCCTCAGCGTCGGGCCGCTCGAAAGTGTCACACCCGGCCGCCGAGACGGTCGGCGAGCGTGCGAAGTGCCCGGTAGGCGGCGGTGCGGACGGCGCCGGGGCGCTTCCCCAGCACGGCCGCGGCCGCCTTGGCGTCGAGCCCGACCACGGCCCGCAGCACCACCGCCTCGGCCTGGTCACGCGGCAGCGTCGCGATCAGCGCGAGTGCCGCGTCGGTCGCCGTCGCCTCGATGGCCGCCCCGGCCGTGTCGTCGGGCGCGGGCCGCTCGGGAAACCACTCCGCCGGCGCTTCGGCGACCGGGCGGCGGCGCCGGTGCCGCAGGTGGTCCAGCGCCCGGTTCCGGCCGATCGTCGCGGTCCACGCGCGGAAGCCGTCCGCGTCGCCGCGGAACGAGGCCAGGTCGCGGGTGATCTGCAGCCACGCTTCGGAGGCGACGTCCTCGGCGTCCTGTCCGACCAGGACCCGCAGGTAGCGGCACAGGCCGGGCTGCACCGACCGGTACAGCAGGCGGAACGCGTCCTCGTCGCCGCGTTGCGCCCGCGCCAGCGTCGCCGAGAGGTCGTCGACGGGCTCCACGGGCGTACGCCGAGCACGGTTAGGGACCGACTCCAGCACCACACGCATCCTTTGCGGTCAGCCCCACCGCGTTGTTCGCGCCATCATGGTCCATCGCCGCGGCGCGCGGAAGCCCCACCCCTACCCGGCGCGCTCGATGTGGAAGTACCCGACCGGTTCGGGGCCTTCGGTGATGACGACGACGGTGCCCGGTTCGACCCGGAACGCGCCCGAGTTCTCGACCGTCAGCCAGCGCCCCTCCGCCGCGGACACCGAGGCGCCGGGCTCGAAGCCGCGCAGGACGAAGGACGCCAGACCGGTGACGGCCGTGTTCGGGGGCACGAAGGCGTTCGCGGCGTAGGCGTGGCCCTCGGCCGGCTGTGGTGGGCCGGTCGTGCGGCCGCCCTGGGCCGGGGTGAGCCAGACGACCCGGCCGCGGAAGGGGAACGGGGTGTCGTTCGGGAGCTTCGTCACCGGGGCATTGTGCACGGGCGCGGGGCGCCGCCCCCCGACTTCCACGCTACCGGTGGGCACCGACAATTTCGGGTGAAGCCCACCGCCGACTCCGGCCTGAAAGCGTTTTCAGTACAGACGACCCGCTTGGCCCACTCGGGCCGCCGCTACCCGGTGCTACCGTCGCCTCACCGAAAGACTCCCGCCCCGGCTCTTCCGGGAGCGCTCTCGGATTCGGCAACTTCCTGCTCGCAAGGAGGCGCGCATGGGTTCATCCGGACGCACCAAGAAAGCGCTTACAGCGGCCGTCGCGCTGGTCACGGTGGTCGCGCTCGCACCGCCGTCCGCTGCCGCTGCCACCACCTTGTTCGTGGCTCCCAACGGCAAGGACTCCGCCGCCGGGACGCTGGCGGATCCGACGACGCTCACCGCCGCCCTCACCCGCGTCGGTGCCGGTGACACCATTTCGCTCCGGGGCGGTACCTACTCCTTCGCCCAGACCGTCACCATCGCGCCCGGCAACAGCGGCACTTCGAGCGCGCGCAAGACGCTGTCGGCCTACGCCGGCGAGAAGCCCGTGCTGAACTTCTCGGCCATGAAAGAAGATCCAGCCAACCGGGGGCTCGCCGTCAACGGTTCGTACTGGCGCGTCGCCGGCATCGTCGTCGAACGCGCCGGGGACAACGGGATCTTCGTCGGCGGGAGCAACAACGTCATCGAACGCGTGGTGACCCGCTTCAACCGCGACTCCGGGCTGCAGATCTCGCGGATCGCGTCGAGCACGCCGAAGGACCAGTGGCCGTCGAACAACCTCGTCGTCAGCTCCGAATCCCACGACAACGCCGACTCCGACGGCGAGGACGCCGACGGGTTCGCCGCGAAGCTCACTTCCGGGCCCGGCAACGTCTTCCGCCACGACGTCTCCCACAACAACATCGACGACGGCTGGGACCTCTACACCAAGACCGACACCGGCCCGATCGGCCCGGTGACCATCGAGGACTCCCTCGCCTACGCCAACGGCACCCTCAGCAACGGCACGGTCAACAAGAACGGCGACCGCAACGGCTACAAGCTCGGCGGCGACAAGATAGCGGTCAACCACATCGTCCGGCGCGACATCGCCTACCGCAACGGCCACCACGGCTTCACCTACAACAGCAACCCCGGGTCGATGACCGTTTCGGACAACGTCGGCATCGACAACGCCGAACGCAACTTCTCCTTCGACACCGGGACTTCGGTGTTCCGCAACGACACCTCGTGCCGCTTCGCCAGTGGCGGCTCGAACGACAAGACCGTGGGCAACGTCGACAGCTCGGACCAGTTCTGGACCGGCAAGAACGGGGCACGCTGCTCGTCCTACGCCGGCACGATGAAGTGGTCCTTCGCTTCCGACGGACGGCTCGTGGTCACCTTCGGCTGAACCGGCGCCGCGCATGGGCCGGCCGACCCGGCCGGCCCACTACGCGCGGTGACCCTCATCACCCGATCCTGTCGAAATCCTGTGAACCGGACAGACCTGGCACTCCCGGCGCCGCCCGCGCGTTCTCCAGGTGGAGAACGGAGGGACCATGGGTGCACTGGGAACACTGCTCGGCTTCCTGCTGAGCCTGTACCTGCTGGTGCTGGTCGCGCGGATGGTGCTCGACTGGGTCGCGGTGCTGGCGAACACACCGCCCTGGGCGCGGCGCGCGCGGGGGCTGGCCTACGCCGCGACCGAGCCGGTGATCGGGCCGGTGCGGCGGGTCGTGCGGCCGGTGCGGATCGGCGGGCTCTCGCTCGACCTGGCCTTCACGCTGGTCTTCATCGGCGTGATCGTCCTGCGAAGCATCGTGTACGCGCTTTAGAGCGAGCCGCGGAAGCCCGCGGAAAGCCGGTCGACGCTGCGCTCCAGCTCGGCGCGCAGGCCGCGCAGGTCGACGCCGTCGGGGTCGATCAGCGCCTGCATCGAGATCCCGCGCAGCTGGGCGAGCAGCGCCGAGGCGTACGAATCGGGGTCGTGGACGCCGGTGATGGAACCGTCCGCGACCCCGCTGGCCACGGTCTGCGCGATGGCGAACCGGAACCGGCGGTCGGCCTCCGTCAGCGCGCCGCGCAGGCCCGAGTACTCCGCCGCCGCGTCGCCCCAGAGCGCCAGGAAAGCCTGGTTGAGCGTCGGCATCGTGCGGATCAGCTCGAAGATGATGTCCAGCAGCGCCCGCAGCATGTCCATCGGCGTCGCGTTCGCCGACCCGGTCCGGGCCGCGACAGCCTCGCTGTAGGCGTCGGTGAACTCCTCGACGGCGTGCTCGACGAGCCGCTGCCCGAGCCCGTCCTTGTCGCCGAAGTGCTGGAAGATCACCGACCGCGCGTAGCCCGAACGGGCGCAGACGCTGCCGACCTTCAGCCTGCCGAAGCCCTCTTCGGCGATCAGGTGAGCAGCGGCATCCAGGATGCGTGCCTCGACGATGCCCTCGCCGTCGTCCTGGATCCGGCCTTCGGCGGCGCGGTCCACCCGGGTCATGTTAGCGACTGCAACCGCGCGCGGGCGGGCGAGCCGTCAGCGAACCGTGCGAAAACGGTAAGCGGTCCCCCGCACTCTCGGCGTCGACACGAACGAACCGAGAGGAACACCCCGATGACCACCAAGACCGTGCTCGTTTCCGGCGCAGGCATCGCCGGCCCGGCCGCCGCCCACTGGCTGCACCGCGGTGGCTACCGCGTCACCGTCGTCGAGTCCGCGCCCGCCCCGCGGCCCGGCGGCCAGGCCGTCGACTTCCGCGGCGAGCAGGTGAAGCTGCTGGCCGCGATGGGCGTGCTCGACGAAGTCCGCCGGCACGAGACGGCGATGGGCGACCAGACCGTGCTCGGCCTCGACGGCCGCCCGGCGCTGACCGTGCCCGGCGCCGCCTGGAGCGGCGAGGTCGAGATCCTGCGCGGCGACCTCGCGCGAATCCTGTACGAGCACACCGCGGACCACACCGAATACGTCTTCGGCGACCGCGTCACGAGCCTCACCGAGACGGCGGACGGCGTCGAAGTCACCTTCGCCCGCCGTGCGCCGCGGAAGTTCGACCTGGTCGTCGGGGCCGACGGCGTGCACTCCGGGGTGCGGGCCGCCGCGTTCGGTCCGGAGCGGGACTTCCGGCGCGACCTCGGCTTCGGCATCGCCGGGTTCACCGCGCCCAACCACCTCGGGCTCGACCACACCAGCATCATGTACAACGAGCCCGGCCGCGGCGTGACCGTGGGCAGCCACCGGCTGCCGGACCGGCTGCACGTCGCCCTGGTCTTCGCGGCCGACGGCGTCGAGTTCCACCGCCGTGGTCTCGCCGACCAGCAGGCCCTGATCGCGCAGCTGTTCGCGGACACCGGCTGGGAGCTGCCGAAGCTGCTCGAAGCGCTGCCCGCGGCCGACGACCTGTACGTCGACTCGATCAGCCAGATCCACCTCGACCGCTGGTCGAAGGGCCGGGTCGTGCTGCTGGGCGACGCCGCCTGGTGCGCCGGGCCGGGCGGTTCCGGCACCGGGCTGGCGATGATGGGCGCCCAGGTGCTGGCCGGGGAGCTCGCGGCGGCGGGCGGCGACCACGTGACGGCGTTCGCGAAGTACGAGGAGCGGCTGCGGAAGCCGGCCGGGGTCGGGCAGAAGAACGGCAAGGGGTCCGGCAACTTCCTCGCGCCGCGCACGGCCGCGAAGATCCGCGGCCGCAACCGCGCCTACCGGATGCTGAGCACGCGGGTGTTCGGCGGCTTCTTCAGCTGGATGACCGACCGGGCGGCCAACGCGCTGGAATACCGCGAGTACCCGGGGCTCGATTCCGCTCATCGGGCGACTCGGCTGGCGGCCCGACGTGAGGTGGGTCACTCTTGACGCCATGTCAACGCCTCGGGCTCCGGTCAGGACCGCGCTCGCCGGCTTGAGCGTGCTGGCGCTGGGGGTGGTGACGGCGCTGAACGTGCGTTCCCTGCCGCTGATCGGCGACGGGACGACGTACTCGGCCGAATTCACTGAAGCGGCCGGGCTGAACGAGGGCAACGACGTCCGCGTCGCCGGCGTCGAGGTCGGCCGGGTGTCGGCCGTGCGGCTGCGTGGCGACCACGTGCTGGTGTCGTTCAAGGCCAAGGGCGCCTGGCTGGGCGACGCGACGGGCGCGGCGATCCGGCTGAAGACGGTGCTGGGCCAGAAGTACCTCGCCCTCGACCCGCAGGGCGAGGGCACGCTCGACCCGGGACGGCCGATCCCGCGGTCCCGGACCACCGTGCCCTACGACATCCTCGCGGCGTTCGGCGAGCTTTCGTCCACAGTGGACCGGATTGACACCGCTCGGCTGGCGCAGAGCTTCGACACGCTTTCGGCGACGCTGGCGAACACGCCACAGAGCGTGCGCGCCGCGCTGACCGGGCTCTCGCGGCTGGCGGACTCGGTGGCTTCGCGCGACAGGCGGCTGGCGGCGCTGCTGGGCAACACGCGCGTGGTCTCGCAGACGCTGGTCGACCGCGACGCGGCGGTGCGCAGGCTCCTCGACGACGGCAACACCCTCCTGGCGGAGGTGATCAACCGCGAGACGACGATCAGCACCCTCCTCGACAGCTCCCGGCGGTTGTCGGCGGAGCTGTCCGGGTTGATCGGCGAGTCCCAGGTCGGTCCGTTGCTGGCCGATTTGGACCAGCTGACGTCGATGCTGCAACGCAACCAGGACGCGCTGGCGGCGGGGATCCGCGGTTTCGCGCCGTTCGTCCGGCTGGGGACGAACATCGCGGGGACGGGCCGGTTCATCGACGGGTACCTGTGCGGGCTGGTGCTGCCGTCGTTCGGGCCATTGAACGAAGAAGGCTACCACGGCTAGGGTTTTGCGCGCCGAGGGGCGGAGGTATTCGATCGTGAAGCCGGCCGTCAGGAGGTGGGGCCGAGTACCGTGCCCGCCGCGTACGCGAGGACGCCGCCGTGGAGGTAGCCGTTCTGTTGCTGGAGCTCGGTCAGGCGGGCTCCGAGGAGCCTGCTGAACGGCGTGGCCGCCGACCGTCGTTGCCGGGCCGCGGCCGGGGTCACCACCGCCCTGCTCGCCAAGCGGCCGCACCCGCGTGAACACCGGGCGGTCTCCCTGCGGCTGACGGCGGCCGGCGAAGACGCGCTGGCCCGCGTCGGTCCGGCGATCGAAGAGTTCAACGCGCAACTGCTGGCCGTCCTGGGCGAACAGGGGTTCCGGGATACCGTCGACGGCGTCGGCAAACTCGCACGCCGTGAGTGGTAGCCGCTAGGCCACGATGAGCCGGAAGCCCGCGTCCCACTCCGGCAGGTCCAGCAGCTCCGCGTGGTTCTCCCGCCAGCGGCCGGACGCCAGGTCGTCCCGCAGCCGGGCCACTCCCCGGGACACCGCTTCCGGCGACGTCTGCGCCAGCGCCGAACACGAGCGTTGCACCACCGGGTCGAGGTAGGCCTCCGGGCGGCGCCAGTACGCCGGGAACACCCCGTCGGTGAAGTCCCACGGCACCGGCAGCGGCCGCACCGAAGCCGCCCCCAGGAACTCCGCGATCTCCGGGGCCGACGGCCTCGACGCCTCCAGGGCGGCGACCTCCGGCACGTACTCCCGGACGAACCAGAACTCGCTGTGCAACGCCGTGTCGTAGGCCAGCACCACCTGGCGGGACGAGACCCGCCGCAGCTCGGCGAGACCGGCCCGCCAGTCGGGCCAGTGGTGCACCGTCAGCACCGCGAGCGCCGCGTCGAACCGGCCCGAGGGGAACGGCAGCGCCTCCGCCACCGCCCGCACCACCGGCGCTGCCCCGGCGGGCCGCTGCCGGATCATCTCCGCCGACGGCTCGACCGCGACGACGTCCCGCGCCGGCGGCTCGTAGGAGCCCGTGCCGGAGCCGACGTCCAGCACCGACACCGCGGACCCGAGCGCGGACACCACCGGCTCGAACCAGCGCGGGTCGGTCCGCCGTCCCTGCGCGTAGCCGACGCCGATCTCGTCGTAGCGAGCCGTCACCGCTCGGTGCCTTCGCCACCGTTCTGCTCGGCCAGGAACCGCTCGAACTGGGAGCCGAGCTCCTCCGCCGTCGGCATGTGCTCGACCGACTCCGCGAGCAGGCTGCCGCGGTCGGAGGCCTCGACGAACGTGTCGTACTGCCGCTCCAGGGCGCGGACGACGTCGGCGATCTCGTCGGACTCCGCGACCTGGCGGTTGATCTCGGCGTCGGCGAGGTCCGCGGCCGCGCGCAGCTCGCCCTCGGGCAGGCTCAGGCCGGTCGCCCGGCTCAGCGCGTCGAGCACGATCAGCGACGCCGCCGGGTACGTCGACTGCGCGAGGTAGTGCGGCACGTGCGCGGCGAAGCCGATGGCGTCGTGGCCCCACTCGCCGAGCCGGTACTCCAGCAGCGCGGCGACGCTGCCCGGCACCTGCAGCCGGTTCGGCAGCGGCTGGTTGCCGCCGACCAGGTCCTTGCGGGTGGCGTGCGCGGTGACGCCGAGCGGGCGGGTGTGCGGCGCGCCCATCGGGATGCCGTGGAACCCGGCGGTCAGCCGGACGCCCCAGCGCTCGACCAGGTTCCGGACCGCCGCGCTGAACCGCTCCCAGTCGTGGTCCGGCTCCGGGCCGGACAGCAGCAGGAACGGCGTGCCGTCGGCGTCGTGCAGCAGGTGCACCACCAGCTCGGGCGCGTCGTAGTCCTCCCAGTGGTCGACGGCGAAGGTCATCGTCGGCCGCCGCGAGCGGTAGTCGATGAGCCGGTCGACGTCGAAGCGGGCGATCACCCGGTGCTCGCCGCCCAGCAGGTGCTCGGCCAGCAGACGGCCCGCCGAGCCGGCGTCCATGAACCCTTCGAAGTGGTGCAGCAGCACCGCCCCGGTCAGGTCGGGGACGTCCGAGTCCACCTCGTACAGGTCGTCGGGATCGAGTCCCACCGGATCCTCCTGCTGCTCTTCACATGGCTGTCCGTCAAGCACAACACACCCCGAGTGGGATTCCATTCCGCCGACGGTGTCGCCGATCGTAACGGCACGCGGTCGAGGCCGGGTCCGATCGGCATCGTGACAACTGTCCTGGGCACGCAAGGCCCCGATCGGGCACGCTTGAGCGGTGAGCGAACACACCACGAACACGGCGCTCGGGCTGCGGCCGCCGGCGCACCGGGTCAGCCGCCGGGCCATCGGCTACTGGACGGTGACCGCCTCGATCCTGTGGATCATCCTGATCGGCGTCCAGACGCTCATCGTGGTGACCAGCGACGACGCGCCGTCGTTCCTGAGCGTGACGCTCGTGCTGTCCTGCGTGCTCGGCCCGCTGCACCTGATCGTGATGCCGCAGTGGCGCTACCGCGTGCACCGCTGGGAGGTCACCGGCGAGGCCGTCTACACGCAGTCCGGCTGGCTGAAGCAGGAGTGGCGGATCGCCCCGGTGTCGCGGATCCAGACCGTCGACATCGAACGCGACCCGTTCGAGCAGCTGTTCGGGCTGGCGAAGATCACCGTGACGACGGCGTCCGCGGCCGGTCCGCTGCGCATCGCGGGCCTGGCGCACGACCGCGCGCTCGCGCTGGCCGACGAGCTCACGAAGACGACCCAGGCCGTGCGGGGCGATGCGACATGAGCAGTACGGAAGTGGTCTCCCCGCCGGCCGAAGGCACGCAGGACGCGCCGTGGCACCACCTCGACCGGCGCATGCTGCTCATCCGGCCCGTGCTCGACCTGGTGAAGTCGCTGCCGGTGCTGCTCGGCGCGCTGCTGTTCGGCCGCGGCGAACCGTGGCAGTGGATCGGCCTCGTGTTCACCGTCATCGCCGTGTTCACCGGCGTCTCGCACGTGCTGACCTCGCGCTACCGGATCACCGAGTCGCAGGTCGAGTGGCACACCGGGCTGCTGCTGCGCAAGCAGCGGGCCATCCCGCGCGACCGGATCCGCACGGTCGACGTGACGTCCGAGCCGAAGCACCGGCTGTTCTCGCTGGCCGCCGCGCGGATCGGCACCGGGCGGCACTCGCACGGCAAGGGGCCGGGCAAGGACGAGCTCGTCCTCGACGCCGTCACCATCGCCGAGGCCCAGCGGCTGCGGACGCTGCTGCTGCACCGCAAGGCCGAGGCGGCGTCGGAAGAGGCTGCCGCGCCGCCGGAGCAGCTGATCGCCGCGGTCGACAAGCGGTGGCTGCGGTACGCGCCGTTCACGCTGTCCGGGCTGGCGGTGGTCGGCGCGGCCGTCGGCACCGTCTACCACTTCGCGCACGAACTGCACTTCGACCCGATCCAGTTCTCCCTCGTCCAGGTCGTCGTCGGGCACTTCGCCGACACCCCGGTGTGGCTCAGCCTGGTGCTCGCCGCCGTCGGGCTGCTGGTGCTCGTCTCGCTGCTGTCGGTCGGCGGGTACGTGTTGTCGTTCTGGAACTTCCGGCTCACCCGCGAGCCCGCCGGCACGCTGCACGTCCGGCGCGGGCTGATCACGACGCGGTCGGTGTCGATCGAGGAAGACCGCCTGCGCGGCGCCGAAATCCGCGAGCCGCTGCCGCTGCGGCTGGCCGGCGGCGCCCGGTGCGTCGCCATCGCCGCCGGCCTGCGGGAGGGCAAGAGCGCGGACAAGGGCGGCAGCCTGCTGCTCCCGCCGGCGCCCGTGCGCCGCGCGCACGAGGTCGTCGCGGAGGTGCTCGGCGAAGACCCGGCCGCGACGCCGTTGACGCGGCACCCGCGCCGGGCGCTGTACCGGCGGATCTCCCGGGCCGTCCTCGGCGTGCTGCTGCTCGCCGCCGCGCTCCACGGACTGGCGTGGCTCGGCGCGCTGCCGGACTGGCCGTGGCAGGTCGCGCTCGTGCTGGTGCCGGTCGCCGCGCTGGTCGGCTGGGACCGCTACCGCAGCCTCGGCCACGCGCTCACCGGCCGCTACCTGGTGACGCGGTCGGGCTCGCTGGACCGCGGCACGGCGGCGGTCCGCTGCGCCGGGCTGACCGGGATCGTCGTCGAGCGCTCGTACTTCCAGCGCCGGGCCGGGCTGGTCACGCTGATCGCGCCGGTCGCCGCGGGCAAGGGCAAGTACGAGGTGCTCGACGTCGGCGAGGCCGACGGGCTGGCGCTCGCCGACCGGGCCCTGCCCGGCCTGCTGACGCCGTTCCTCACCGGTGACCGGCGATAACGGGCGTACCGCCGTCCGGAAACAGCAGTCGTACTACAACAAACAGCAGGTCGGCACATTTCGGTGGATATTCAATGCCGTGCCGAATTACTGGCCTTCCTTTCACACTACGTGCTAATTTATTCACCCCGTGTGATAGCGAAGGTAGTTTTTGTCTCACCGAGAGGGTCACGATGACGCCTGCCGTCAGTACCGTCGACGGTTCCGCCACCACTTCCCCGCGCCGCACCCCGGGTGCCAGCAGTTCCCGCAAGGTCCTCCAACTGCTGCTGGCTTTTTCGGAGCGCCGGTGGGAGGCGAGCGTCGCCGAACTGGCCGCGACGATCGGCACCCCGGTGGCGACGACCTACCGCTACGTCGCCCTGCTCAAGGAGCTGCAGCTGCTCGAGGAGGGCCGGGCCGGGCACTACCACCTGACGAGCCAGGTGATGCCGCTGGCGCGGGCCGCGCAGCTGGCGAACGACATGGTCCGGCTGGCGCGGCCGTCCATGGAATCAGCGGCCCGGGAGCTCGGCGAGACGGTGATGCTGTTCCAGCGGTTCGGCGACTCGGCCGTCTGCGCGGACCGCGTCGAGTGCGACCGCGCGATGCGGTTCACGTTCGAGCCGGGGCATTCGCTGCCGCTCGGCGTCGGCGCGTCCGGCAAGATGCTGCTCGCGCTGCTGCCGGAGATCGAACGCGAACGGCGGTGGGCGTCGATCGTCGAGCAGCGCGGGGCGGCGGTGCGCGACGAGCTGAAGCAGGCACTGGAAAACCGGTACGCGGTCAGTTCCGGCGAGCTCGACGAAGGCGTCTGGGCCTGTTCGGTGCCGGTGCAGACGATCGGCAGGCGGCCCACCGTGCTCACCATGGCAGGCCCGGCCGCCCGGATCAGCGAGGAGACGCGCCACACGGCCATCACCGCGCTGCAGGAGTACGCGATCCGCATCCAGCGGGCGATCGCGGCTTATTCGCTGTGAGAATCCCGCCCGGGCGCGTAGAACTGCCCGGGTGATCCGACTCGCGCGACCCGACGACCTGCCCGCCCTCATCGACGTCGAGCGCGCGGCCGGCGAGCTGTTCCGCGACGTGGGCATGGCGGCGATCGCCGACGACGACCCCGGCTCGGTGGCCGCGCTGGCGGCGTACCAGGCCGGCGGGCGCGCGTGGGTGAGCGTCGACGCCGACGGCCGGCCGGTGGCCTACCTGGTCGCGGAGGTCGTCGACGGGTGCGCGCACATCGAGCAGGTGTCGGTCCGGCCGTCGCACGCGCGCCGGGGAATCGGCAGCGCGCTGATCGACACGCTCGCCGAGTGGGCCCGCGCGCGGGGCTTGCCGGCGTTGACGCTCACGACGTTCGAAACCGTGCCGTGGAACGCGCCGTACTACGAACGGCTGCGGTTCCGGGTCGTCCCGGAGGCGGAAATCGGCGCCGGGCTGCGTTCGATCCGCCGTGCCGAAGCGGCTCGCGGCCTCGACGCCTGGCCGCGTGTCGCGATGATTCGACCGCTCTGACCTGCGGTTTCTTTCGTTCGTCCCCTAGTTGGGGGAGAGAGTGGCGCACGTGGTCGAACATGTGTTCTACTGTGCCTGCCGGTCCCGGAGGGGGAAGCTCCGCGGGCCGGCCCACAACTTCGGGAGGTACTCGTGGCGGTCAAGATCACCCACCTGACGAACGGCCAGCAGGTGCGGTTCGCCAACGCCGACGGAGCCCGCCGGTATGCCGAAATCATGGGCGGCGGCGTGGACAAGTGGCGCTTCACGGTCGTGCCCGAGGACCCGATGCTCCGGAAAATGTCGGACTCGGTCGTTAACGTGCCGGTATGGCGCATGACTTCCAGGTAGTGGTGGATTCGGCCGACCCGCACGTGCTCGCCGACTGGTGGGCCGAGACGCTCGGCTGGTCCGTGGAACCGACGGACGAAGACTTCGTCCGCGAGATGATCGCGAAGGGGTACGCGACGGATTCGGAAACCCGGACTTACCGGGGTTCCTTGGTGTGGAGAGCGGGGGCGGGCATCCGGCACCCGGACTCGCCACCGGAGGGCCCGCCGCGGCGGATCCTGTTCCAGGAGGTACCGGAGGCCAAGACGGTGAAGAACCGGGTTCACATGGACGTGTGGGTCGGCGCGGACAACGTCGAGGCTTCGGTCGAGAAGCTCACCGCGCGCGGGGCGAAGTTCCTGCACCGGGGGCGGCAGGGGCCGCACAGCTGGGTGACCATGGCCGATCCGGAGGGGAACGAGTTCTGCGTTTCCTGAGGAGCCGGGGCGGGCCGGGGGGCCGCCGCCGGCACCAACGTCATGAACGACTCTTTCCTGACGTCCGACGTCAGGAAAGAGTCGTTCATGACGTCACACCTGCGCCGCCAGGCGGTCCAACGCCTTCGGCAGGGCCGTCGCCAGCAGGTCCAGCTCCGGCTCCGCCGCCACCAGCGGGGGCGACACCGCCACCCCGCGTCCGAGGTTCCGCACGATCACGCCCTCGTCGCGGCACGCCCGCTGCAGCTTCACCGGCGCTCCCGGGTCCGCGTCCACCACCTCCGGTGTCAGCTCCACCGCCGCCAGGAAGCCCAGCCCGGCTCGGACCTCGGCGACCAACGTGTGCCCGCGGACCGAAGACACCGCGTCCGCCAGGGGTTTCTCCAGCTCTCGTCCGCGCGGGATCAGGCCTTCGCGCTCGTAGATGTCCAACGTCGCCAGGCCGGCCGCGCACGCCACCGGGTGACCCGCGTACGTCGGGCCGTGGCGGAAGATCGGGGCTCCCGGCTTGCCCGTGAAGAACGGCGAGGCCACCTCGGGCGCCACCACCAGCGCGCCCAGCGGGATCGTGCCACCCGTGATGCCCTTCGCCGTCGTGATCATGTCCGGGCGCACCGGCCAGCGGTCGATGCCGAACCACGTGCCCAGCCTGCCCCACGCCGCGATCACGCAGTCCGCCACGAACAGCACCTCGTGCCGGCGGCAGATCGCCGCCACCTCCTCGAGGTAGCCGTCCGGAGGCAACAACACTCCGCCCGCGCCGATCACCGGCTCGCAGAAGAACGCCGCGACGCGGGACGCACCGACGCGCGCGATCTCCGCCTCCAGCGCCGCCGCGTCGTCGTACGCGACGTGGGAAAACGACGGGGGCTGGGGGCCGACGCCCGCCGCGTTCGCCGGGATGCCGCCCACCGCCGTGCCGAAACCGTGCGTTCCGTGGTAGCCCTGGGCCCGGCCGATCACGTGGACCTTCTCCGGACGGCCGGTCTGCGCGAAGTACGCCCTGGCCAGCTTCACCGCCGTGTCGACGACGTCACCGCCGCCCGAACCGAAGAACACCTTCGAGCCCGGCTCCGGCGCCAGCGCCGCGACGCGGTCGGCCAGCTCGACCGCCGGGCGGTTCGCGTTGTAGCCGAACAGGTTCCACGAGTCCAGCTCCCCCAGCTGACGGGAAACCGCTTCGGTGATCTCGGGACGGCCGTGGCCGAAGTTCGCGTACCAGAGCGACGCCGTCGCGTCGAAGTACCGGCGGCCCGCGTCGTCCCAGACGTACGAGCCCTCGCCTCGGGTGATGACCATCCGGTCGCCGTCGACCGCGCCCATGTCGGCGAACGGGTGCCACAGGGCGTGCTGTGCTGACATCGGTCCTCCTCGCTCCTGCCCCCATCCCTACCATCAGTCCAGGAACTGCGCGATCTCTTCCGGCGAGTACCCCAGCTCGGCCAGCACCTCCTCGGTGTGCTGGCCCAGGGTCGGCGGGGCGGACGTCGGCCGGGCCGGGGTGTCCGACGCCTTCACCGGGAAGCCCGTGCCCACGTACGTCCCCACCGTCGGGTGCGGCAGCCGCACCACCTGCTCGCGCGCCGCCGCCCACGGGTCGGCGTAGACGTCGTCGAGCTCGTTGACCGGGGCCGCCGGGATGCCCGCCGCGTCGAACGCCGCCATCCACTCCGCCGCCGTGCACGTCAGGAGCACCGGCTCCAGGAGCTCGTTCAACGACGAGCGGTGCTCAGCGCGAAGAGCGTTCGACGAGAACCGCGGGTCGGTGGCGATGTCCAGGCCGAGCACGCCGCAGAACGCGTGCCACAGCTTCTCGCTGCCCACCGCGATGACCAGCCAGCCGTCAGCCACGTGGTAGCCCTGGTACGGGACGATGCTCGGGTGCGCCGAGCCCATCCGCCGCGGGCGTGGCGCGTCGTGGAACACCGCGCCCGCCGCATACACGTGCCAGGCCAGCTGACTGTCCAAAAGGGACACGTCGAGGTACTGCCCGCGGCCCGTGGTGTGCCGGGCCTGCAACGCCATCAGCACGCCGATGATCGCCCACGTCCCCGCGTTCAGGTCCGCGACCGGCAGCCCGACCTTCGCCGGCGCGCCGTCGGGCTCGCCCGTCAGCGACATCACGCCGCCGAGGGCCTGTGCCACCAGGTCGTAGCCCGCGCGGTCGCGGTACGGGCCGGTCTGCCCGAACCCGGTGATCGACACGTGGATCAGCCGCGGGTTCAGCGCCGACAACACCTCGTACCCGATGCCCCACTTCTCCAGCGTCCCCGGCCGGAAGTTCTCGACCAGGACGTCGGCGTCCGCGACCAGCCGCCGCAGGGCTTCCCGGCCGCGGCCGCTCTTGAGGTCGAGCACGATCCCGCGCTTGTTCCGGTTCGCCGCCAGGTAGTAGACGGCCTCGTCGCCGACGAACGGCGGTCCCCAGCCGCGGGTGTCGTCGCCGTGGCCCGGCGGCTCGACCTTGACGACGTCCGCGCCCATTTCGCCGAGGTACTGGGTGCAGTACGGCCCGGCCAGGATGCGGGAGAGGTCGACGACCTTGATCCCGTCCAGCGGGCGGACAGCGGGGGGCATCGGCGGCTCCTCGGCAGGCTCGGCGTTCGATCCTTTCTACCTGGCACCGCTCGGGAATTCACGCACCGCGCGCCCATCCCGGCCACCCGCCCGGAGGCGGCATTTCTCCCCTCATGCCGGGTTCGTCCCCACGCCACCCTGGAGATCTTGTCCGCAGTCCCGGGGAGGGAACCATGCGACGGTTCGGGGTCCTGCTGCTCACTCTTCTCAGCTTCGGCACGGCGGTCGCCGTGCCCGCGGCCGCCGACGAGCCGGTCATCGCCGCGACGCCACCCATGGGGATCTCGTGGTCCCGCGGCTGGAACCAGTGCCCGCGCATCGACGACGCCAAGGTCCGCGCGGCGGCCGACATGCTGGTCACCAGCGGCCTGAAGGACGCGGGCTACACCTACGTCAACATCGCGGGGTGCTGGGCAGCGAAGACGCGCGCCGCCGACGGCAGGCTCGTGCCCGATCCCGTCAAGTACCCGGACCTGCCGGGGCTCATCGCGTACGTCCACGCCCGCGGCCTGAAGTTCGGGCTGTACAGCGGCACCGGCGCGCTCGTCTGCGGCGGCGCGATGCCCGGCTCCCGCGACCGCGAGGAACTGGACGCGCAAACGTTCGCGGCCTGGGGCGTCGACTACCTGGACTACGACACGTGCGGCGGCGAGAACGGCGTCGCGGCGGCGGTCAAGAAGATGAGCGACGCGCTCAAGGCCACCGGCCGGCCGATCACGCTCGCCGTGGTCAACACCTTCTCGGGGAACTACCGCTCGTGGGAGTGGGCACCCGGCGCGGGGGCGCACACGTGGCAGCTCAACACCGACCTCCCGGACAACTTCCCGTCCGTGATGCAGGCCGTGGACAAGCAGATCCCGCTCGCCGGCCACACCGGCCCCGGCGGCTGGAGCGACCCCGGCTACCTCAACTTCAGCATCGTCGACCCGTGGGTGCGGCGCGCCCAGTTCTCGTTGTGGGCGCTGCTGAACGCGCCGCTCGTGCCGAACGAGGCGTTCCCGCTGGACACGATCGGCAACCGGGACGTGATCGCGGTCGACCAGGACTGGTCGGGCACCCCGGGCCGCAAGATCCGCGACCTCGGCGACGCCGAAATCTGGGCGAAGCCGATGTCCGACGGCTCGGTCGCCGTGCTCCTGCTGAACCGCGGCCCGGTCGCCCGGACGATCGCGTTCGACCTGGCGGAATCCGGGGTCACGGCGGCGTCCGCCTACCGGGTCCGCGACCTGTGGGCCGGCACCGAACTGACCAGCACCGGCACGCTGCGCACGTCCGCGCGCGCCAGTTCCGGGACGTTCCTCCGCGTGTGGCCGGGTCAGCCCGCCCCCGCCGAGCCGCTGGTGACGCTGGGCGTGGACCTGCCCGAGGGGTTCCTGGCCGGCCAGGCGGTGCCGGGCACCGTGACGCTGACCAACGACGGCGACACCCCGATCACCGACGCGCGGTACGCGATCACCGTGCCGTCCGGCTGGGAGCTGGACGGCCCCGCGCAGGTCGACGTCCCGCGGGTCTCCCCCGGCAGCACGGTGACGCGGGAGATCACGCTGCGGCCGACGGCGGCCCCCGCGGCGAAGGTCCTGGTCGGGGTGAGCGGCGGCTACACGAGCGAGTTCGGCCCGCGGACCGCGGCGGGCTCCGCCGAGGCACCGCTGGTGACCGCGCCGGGCACCGGGACGACGTACCTGAGCACCCGGCCGTGGCTGTACTCGGAAAACGGGCTCGGCCCGGTGGAACGCGGCAGCGTGGCCAACGGACGGGCGATGTCCGTCGGTGGCGTCGGCTACCAGCCGAACAGCGGGATCGGCGTGCACGCGCCGTCGGTGATCCGGCTGTACCTCGGCGGGGCGTGCAAGTCGTTCACGACCCAGTACGGCGTCGACGACGTGTCGGGCCCGGCGGCGACGGTGGCGTTCCGGGTGCTGGGCGACGGCCGGGAGCTGTTCGCCACGGGGGTCGTCGGGCGCGGCACGAGGCCGCAGAAGCTGACCGTGCCGGTCACCGGCGTGCAGCAGCTGGCCATCGCGGTCGACGACGGCGGCGACGGCTCGGCGGAGGAGTACGCGGACTGGATCGCGCCGTACGTCAGCTGCTGAGGGCTCCTTCGAGGAGCGCGACGGCCTGGGCGGTCCGCCGGTAGAGCACGTACCGGCCGTCCCGCACCTTGCTGACCAGGCCCGCCCGGTGCAACGCGGTCAGGTGGTAGGAGACGGTGCCCGGGCTGTACCCGGTCCGGGTGGCCAGCTCCGCGGTCGACCGCGGCGGCTCGAGGTCGGCCAGCAGCGCCGCCCGGGCCGCGCCGACGACCGGCGCGATCCGGCCCGGCCGCCGGTCGGCGCCCGTGCCGACGCCGTGCGCCGGGTAGCAGAGGACGACCTGGCCGGGGACGTCGATCTGGATGCTGGTGCCCGGCCAGCTGAGCACGCCCGGGGCGAGCACCAGTTCCCGGCCGGAGACGTCGGCCTCGCCGTCGAACGGCTTGACGACCGTGATCGCGTCGCCGGCCCAGCCGATCGTCGGGTGCAGGCCGCCGAGCACGCCGCCGACGCCGTGGCGGGCGATGGCCTGCGCGCGGTGGGTGATGTCCCGGTCGAGGACCGCCTGCAGGCCCGCCCAGTCCTCGGCCAGCGCTTCGCGCCAGAACCGGGCCAGGCCGTTGGCCAGCCGCCCGGGCATCGACCCCGACTCCACGCTCCGCCGGGCCGCGGCCGGCAGCGGCCGGGTCCAGTGGGCCTGCGTGTAGGCGAGCACCTGGGTCTCGATCTCGTCCTGGGTGGTCGCCTCGATCCGCGCGAGCTGCTCGTCGAACAGGTCACGCGGGCGGGTGGCGGTGCCCGGCTGCGGGGTGAGCAGGTCGGGCGTGTAGACCTCGCCGGGGCGCGGCAGCAGGTCGAGGAGCAGGGCGACGTCGGGGTGGCCGAGCGTAGAGCGGGCGAGCGGGCCTGGATCGCCGAACACCGGGTGCCTGCCCGCGTCGGCGGCCAGCTTCAGCCAGGCGAGGGACTCCGCCGCCAGCGACGGGGAAAACCGTGTCCTGGCCACAGTCTCGGCGTCCACCCGCAGCTTGAACACTTCACCGACGGTAGCAGCCGGGACGGCGGATTTGAACCGGCTCGAATCCTTTCCCGTGGCGGGTTGCCGCACGGTTGAGTGAGCTGGTGAGCTTCCGACGTGCGAGAACAGCCGCCGCCGTGGCCGCCGTGCTGCTCGCCGCGGCACCGGCAGGCCCGGCCCGCGCCGCCGAGCCGGCCGCGCCCGGCTACCGCGCGTGTTCCGTCCTCCGCACGGTCACCCGGCTCGGCTGGGCACCCGGCCGCGACGGGCGGTACCACCCCGTCACGGTCCGCCGGACGTACGCGGTCACCGTGGTGTTCCCGGCGGACCGCTTCCCGGCGCCGGCGCACTGAGTTCGAGCAGCCGGGCTTCGGCGTCGCGCAGGTAGCGGTCCAGCGCGGCCTCCGCGGCGTCGAACCGGCCGCGGCGCAGGTCGCGCAGGATCCGCTCGTGGCAGTCCAGGAATGGCTCGTAGAACTCGCGCGTGTTCTCGTTGAGCACGAAGAACAAGCGCGTTTCGGCGAGCACCTGGCGCATCGTCGCGGACAGGCGCTCGCTGCCTGCCAGGTCCGCGAGCGCCTGGTGGAAGTGGATGCTCGCGGTGCCGACCGACGGCCAGTCCTCGGCCCCCGCCGCCGCCCGGCCGTCGTGCAGCGCTTTCTCCACCGGCGCGAGGTCCACTGTGGACAGCTCGGCGGCCCGGCGCAGTGCCCCGCATTCGGTGGCGCGGCGCACGACGTAGAGGTCCGCGATGTCCGTCGTCGTCAGCTCGCGCACGAACACGCCGCGGTTGAGCTCGTGCACGGCCAGCCGCTCGTGGGCCAGCAGCTGGAACGACTCGCGCAGCGTGTTGCGCGAGACGCCGAGCGCCGAGCTGATCACCGGCTCGGACAGCCGTTCACCGGGGGCGAAGACGCCGTCGGTGATGTACTGGCGCAGGATCGCCGCGACCCGCTCGGCCGTGCCGCTGCGCTCGAGCAGGTGCCGCGCGCTCTCCAGCCCCGAGGCATCGACGGTCACGGCACTACCTGACGCCGAGTTCGAAGTCGAGGCTGTACCGGTTGCCCGGCATCGCGCCCGCGGCTTTCGCGCCGTCGATCGGCAGCACGACGCCGTTGACGAACCGCGACTCGTCGCTCGCCAGGAACACCACGGCCTTCGCGACCTCCCAGGCCTCGCCGACGCGCGCGGCGGGCGTGCTCGCGACCAGCTGGTGCTGCTTGGTCTCGAACTCTTCCGGCGAGTTGAGCGTGCTGCGCAGCATGTCGGTGTCGATCGCGCCCGGGTTGACCGTGTTGGCGCGGATGCCCTGGTGCGCGTGCGCGACGGCGATCGACTTCGTCAGCCCGACCAGCGCGTGCTTGGTGGCGTTGTAGACCGGGTCGCCGGGGCGGCCCATCACGCCGCCGTTCGACGACGTCGTGATGATGCTGCCGGACTTCTGCTCGATCATGTGCGGCAGCACGGCACGGGTGCCGAGGAAGGCGGCCCGCACGTTGAGCGCGAAGATGTGGTCGAAGTCGGCCAGCGTCGTGTCCACGAGGGACTTTCCGAGGTGGATGCCGACGTTGTTGAACAGCACGTCGATGCGGCCTGCCTCGGCGATGACGCCGTCGACGAACGCGCCGACCTGCGCCTCGTCCGTGGCGTCCACAATGGAGTACCCGGGTATCTCCTCGACGGGCTCGCGGATGTCGGAGGCGAAGACCGTCGCGCCTTCGGCGAGGAACTCCTTCACCGTGGCGAGGCCGATGCCCCGCGCGCCGCCGAAGACGACCGCAACCTTGCCGGCCAACCGACCCATGTTCACTGCCCCGCTCTCAGTCGTGCTGTCTGCTCTTCGTCCACCACGTAGTCCTCCGGCAGCCGGACGAGCGCGTCCGGGTCACCGAGGTACCGCACTTCGACGCCGTACACCTCGCGCGCCGCCGTCACCGAGACATAGCCATCGACGACGTCGGCGAGCACCGCCGCCACCGGCCGCTCGGCCGGCGGCCCGTACCCGCCGCCGCCGGGCAGCGTGACGTCCACGACGGCCTCCGCGGCCAGCGGCACCCGGCTCTTCGCGGGCAGGTCCGCCCCACCGCGCAGGCCGAAGCGTCCCGGCGCGCCGGGTTCACCGCCGTCCACCCCGGACGCGGCGGCGCGGACGCGGTCCACGTTCCCGTTGACGCTCCAGGTAGGCACGCCGAGTGCGCCCATCGTGGTCACCTGTCCGAGGCCGCCGCGGAACCGGCCCGCGCCGCCGGAGTCCACGCGCAGCGCGCGGGCGTGCTGGACCAGCGGCGCCATGGTCTCGATGACCTCGGTCGGCGTCGACCGCAGCCCGCTCGGGAACCCGGTCGTGGACAGGCCGTCCTGGTCCACCCGCGCGCCCATCCCGCCGGTCTGGAAGACGTTCAGCATGAAGCCGGGCCCGCGCCAGATGGTCATCCAGAGCGCGTCCGCGCTCGGCGCGATCGCCGTCCGGGGCAACGCGCCGATCAGCAGCGACGGCAGGAAGTGCCCGATCAGGTGCCGGGACGCGACTGGGGCCGGCGGCAGGCAGTTCAGCACCGAGCCTTCGGGCGCGGTGACGTGCACCGGCCGGAACGACCCGGCGTTGTGCGGCACCTCCGGCGAGATCGCGGCCTTGACGGCGAACGACGCGTACGCCCGCGTGTAGTTGAGCACCACGTTGATCCCGCGACGGCTCTGCGGCGAGGAGCCCGCGAAGTCGAGGTGGATTTCGTCGCCGGCCACCGTGGCCGTGACGCGCAGGACGATCTCCTCGTCTTCGAAGCCGTCGGTGCCGATCTCGTTGGTGTACGTGCCGTCCGGGAGTTTCCGCAGCGCGTCGCGCAGTGCCAGCTCCGAACGGTCCATGATCTCGGCGGCGACTGCGTCGAGGCTGTCGAGGCCGAGCTCGTCCAGCAGCCGCAGCAGGCTCGCCGCGCCGACCTCGTTGCCGGTGACCTGCGCGTACAGGTCGCCGACGGTCTCCTCCGGCGTCCGGACGTTCGCCCGGATCAGCCGCTCCAGGTCCGTGTTGACCTCGCCAGCGCGGAGGAACTTCATGATCGGCAGGCGCAGGCCCTCTTCGAAGACCTCGTGGGCCTCGGCGGACACCAGCCGCCCGCCGATGTCCGGCGCGTGGCAGCAGGACGCGAACCACGCGACCAGCCGGCCGCCGCGGAACACCGGCGTCGCCACCGTGATGTCGTTGATCTGCCCCGCCGTCTGCCACGGGTCGTTGGTGAGCAGCACGTCCCCGGGTTCGAGGGTCTCCGGCGGGTGGGCCGCGACGAAGTGGTGCATGCCGGTCGCCATCGCGTTGATGTGTCCGGGCGTGCCCCCGACGGACTGGCCGATCATCTCGCCGCGCGAGTCGAACACCGCGCAGGCGAGGTCGAGCGACTCGCGGACGACCGCGGAAAAGGCCGTGTTGACCAGCGCGTTCTGCTGTTCGGCGAGGATCGAGTGGAGGCGGTTGCCGAACAGCCCGGCCAGGATCGGATCGCTCACACCGTCACCTCCAGCGCCCCGTCCTCCCGGACGACGCAGTGCGCGCCGGGCGGGACGACCACAGTGGACTCGCGTTCCTCCACGATGGCCGGTCCGTCGACGCGGCTGCCCGGCGCCAGCCGGTACCGGTCGAACACCGCCGTGTCGACAAATCCACCAGTCGCCGGGAACCAGGCCTTGCGGGTGCCCTTGCGCGCCTCGCCCGCGGGCTGCACGGGAAGCCGCAGTGTCACGGACGGCTTCGGCCCGCTGGACACCACTCGCCAGTTCAGCACCTCGACGCCGACCTCGGGCCCGGTGCGCCGGTAGAGCGCGCGGTAGGTGCGGGTGAACTCGTCGATCAGGCTTTCCGGCCAGGGGCCGTCGTGGACCGGGACGCGGATCTCGTAGCCCTGCCCGGCGTACCGCATCTCGGCGACGCGGCGGTGCGTCACGTCGTCCACGCCGGACTTGGCGAGCAGCGCCGCGCCTTCGGCCTCCATCTCGGCGAACAGCGCGTCGACCTGCGCCCACTCGAGGTCGTGGACGGCCGCGCGCGCCGAGCGCACGAAGTCGAACGCCAGCGGCGCGGTGAGGAACCCGGCCGCGCTCAGCACCCCGGCGGCGGGCGGCGCGACCACCGACGGCGCCCCGAGCGCCCGCGCGACGCCGGCGCCGTGCACCGGGCCCGCCCCGCCGAAGGTGTACATCGGCAGCTTCGCCGGGTCGTGCCCGCGCTCGACGGCGTGGACCCGGGCCGCGTTGGCCATGTCTTCGTTGACGCTGGTGTGGATGCCCCACGCGGCTTCTTCGACACTCACGCCGAGCGGAGCGGCGATCCTTTCGGAGAGCACTGCTCTCGCCGCGTCGGTGTCCAGGCGCATGCTGCCGCCGAGGAAGTAGCCCGGGTCGAGGTAGCCGAGGACGAGGTCGGCGTCGGTGACCGTGGGCTCGGTGCCGCCGCGGCCGTAGCAGACCGGGCCGGGTTCGGACCCCGCCGAGTCGGGGCCGACGGTGAGCAGGCCCAGCGCGTCGATCCGGGCGATCGACCCGCCGCCGACGCCGATCTCGATCATGTCGGTGACCGGCACCCGCACCGGCAGCCCGGACCCGGGCAGCAGCCGGTACTTGCGGTCCACTTCGAACTCGTGCGTGACCAGCGGTGTGCCGCCGGCGATCAGGCACAGCTTGGCCGTGGTGCCGCCCATGTCGAAGGCGAGCAGCTCCGGCGGGCCCAGCTCCGCGGCCGCCAGCGCGCCGCCGGCCGGGCCGGACTCGAGGATCCGGATCGGGAACCGGGCCGCGGTGTCCACAGTGGCCAGTCCGCCGCTGGAGAGCATGATGTGCGGCGCGCGGGTGATCCCCAGCCGGCGCAGCCGCTGCTCGAGGTCGCGCAGGTACCGCTCGGTGCGGTCCTGGACGTAGACGTTGGCGACCGTGGTCGACGTCCGCTCGAACTCGCGGATCTCCGGGACGACGTCGGACGACAGCGCCACCCGCAGCGCGGGCGCGACCTCGGCGAGGATCTCGCCCGCCCGGCGTTCGTGCGCGGGATTGGTGAAGGAGTGCAGGAAACAGACGGCGACGGCCTCGATCCCCCGCGCGGCCAGCTCCCGGCCGAGGCGGGCGACGAACTCCTCGTCGAGTCCGGCGTGGACGGATCCGTCGGCGAGGATCCGCTCCGGGACGTCGAAGCGCAGGTGCCGCGGCACGAGCGGGGCGGGCAGCTCCAGGTGCAGGTCGTACAGCTCGTACCGGTGCTCGCGGCGCATCTCGAGGACGTCGCGGAAGCCGGCGGTCGCCAGCAGCGCGGTGCGCGAGCCCGTGCGTTCGATCAGGGCGTTCGTGACCAGCGTCGTCCCGTGCACCACCTGCTCGACGGCGCCGAGCCCGGGCAGCAGCGCGGCCAGGCCCTCCTCGACCGCACGGGCCGGCTCGTCGTGCGTGGTCAGGACCTTGTGGACGGCGACGATGCCGGTCTCGTCCACCGCGCAGAGGTCGGTGAACGTGCCGCCGATGTCGACGCCGATCCTCATGTCCGGTACCACCGCGGCGAGGTGTTCAGCGGCGGCTTCAGCTTCGCCTTGACGACCAGCACGTTCGGCTCGTCGGACTCGACGAACTCGCCGAGCAGCCGCCGGAACGCGCGCCCGAAGCCGGAGACACGGTCGGCGTGCACGCCGAACGACCGGGCGAGGCCGACGAAGTCCGGGCTGTCCCAGTCGACGCCGCGGTGCGGCAGGCCCTCGCGGTCCTGGTCGTAGCGCAGCATGCCGTACCCGCCGTCGTCGACCAGGACGACGGTGACCGGCAGCTGCTCCTGCGCGAGCGTCGCGAGGTCGCCGCAGCCGTAGAGGAAACCGCCGTCACCGGTGATGCAGATGGCCCGCCCGGTGCCGGCCGCCGCCGCGCCGAGCGACGCCGGGAAGCCGTAGCCGAGGGTGCCCCAGCCCATCGGGTAGGCGAGCTTGCGCGGCGCCCGCACCCGGTGGAAGCCGCCGACCCAGTAGCCGGCGACACACATGTCCGAGACGAGCACCGCGTCCGTGGGCAGCACCTCGTCCAAAGTGGACAAGAAGTCGTAGGCCTGCGGTTCTTCGTCGCGGATCCGCTGGCGCACCCGCCGTCCGATGCCGGCCAGCCGCAGCGTGATGTCGTCGAGCCCGTCCCGCTGCTTCGGCAGCAGCCGCTCGACGATCGAGCGCGCGTCGCCGACCAGCGTCAGGTCGGGCCGGTAGTTCTTGGCAGCGTCGTCGGCGTCGACGTTGACCGCGATCAGCTGGGGCGGCTTGGGCATCCGCCAGTTCTGCGTCATCAGGCCGTCGAAGTCGGTGCCGATGGCGAGCACGACGTCGGCCTCGTCCCACAGCTCGCCGACCTCCGGCGTGTGCACCGGGTTCGGCGCCAGGCACGGGTGGTCGAGCGGGAGCAGCCCGCGCGCGGCGAACGTGGTGATCACCGGCGCGGCGAGCTTCTCGGCGAGCGCGCCGATCGCGTCGCCGGCCCCCGACCGCAGCGCGCCGCCGCCGGCCCAGATCAGCGGGTGCTGTGCGTCGGACAGCATCGCCTCGGCGCGCGCGAGGTCGGGGACGTCGATGTCGGGCTTGCGGTGCGGGGCGGGCGGACGGCGGCGGGGCACCTGTTCGCGCAGGTAGTCGGTGGGCACGCCGAGGTAGACGGGGCCGCTCTGCGGCAGCTGCGCGAGCCGGGCGGCGCGGTGGACGGTGGTGCCGATCTGGTCGGGGGCCCGCACGGTGAAGCCGCCCTTGGTGACCGGTGCGAACATCGCCTGCTGGTCGGACGTCTCGTGCAGCACGCCGCGGACGACGCCGGGCCGCCGCAGCGTCGAGGGGATGTCGGTGGCGATCACCAGCACCGGGGCCGCGGACGCCATGGCTTCGCCGACCGCGCCGAGCGTGTTCGCCGCACCGGGACCGGTGGTGACCAGTGCGACGCCGAGCTTGCCGGTGGCGCGGGCGTAGCCGTCGGCGGCGTACCCGGCGGTCTGTTCGTGGCGAACGCCGACGAGCTTGATGCGGGTTTCACCGAGGGCCTCCCACAGTGGCAGGTTGTGCACCCCCGGAAGGCCGAAGACGATCTCCGTTCCGAGCGCTTCCAGCGCGTCCACCAGCTCCCGAGCACCACTCACAGCCACGGCCTGGATACTGCCAGATCGTTCAACGATCGGGCAATCAGGCCCTAGACGATGTTGTGCTCGGCGCTCGCCGCTCCCGCCGCGAACCGGCGGACGTCGAGCCCGGCGATGTCCACCGCCGGGCGTCGGCCCAGGTAGAGGTCCCGGATCAGCTCGCCGGTGGCCGGGCCCATCTGGAAGCCGTGGCCCGAGAAGCCGGTCGCGTAGAAGAACCGCGACAGCAGGACGCTTTCCCCGATGATCTGGTTGCGGTCCGGCGTCGTTTCGTACAGCCCGGCCCAGGCCGTCCGGATGCCGGCGTCGAGCACGGCGGGGATCCGGCGGCCCGCCAGCTCGGCCAGCCGCGGCAGCCACTCACCGGGTTCGTACCGGGTGTCGAAGCCCGGGACGCCGTCGCCGTCGGAGAACGACATCGCCAGACCGGGGCCTTCGCGGTGGAAGTAGAAGGCCGACGGCATCTCGATGGTGAGCGGAACCGCTTCCGGCAGCCCGGGCACCGGCCCGGTGAACACGACCTGCCGCCGGAACGGGCGCACCGGCAGGTCCAGCCCGGCCAGCTCGCCGATCCGGCCCGACCACGCGCCGGCCGCGCACACCACCGCGCCGGTCCGGACGAAGCCCGCCGTCGTGACCACGCCGGTCAGCACGTCGCCGTCACGCTCGATGCCGGTGACCTCGACGCCGGGCCGCAGCTTCGCGCCGTGCGCGCGGGCCGCCCGCGCGTAGCCCTGGACGACGGCGTCCGGCGTCGCCTTGGCGTCGTCCGGCGACCACAGCGCGGCCACGACGCCGTCGGTCTCGACGAGCGGGAGCACCTTCTTCGCTTCGCCCGGGTCGAGCAGCCGGCTGCGGACGCCGTGCTCGCACTGGAGCTCGGCGCAGCGTTCGAAGGCGGGAACGTCGGCGGGGTCGGTGACGAGGTAGAGGTAGCCGTCGCGGCGGAAGTCGATCTCGGTGCCGAAGTCACGCGAGAAAGCGCTGTACGCGGCCAGCCCGCGCAGGCCGAGCTCGACGTTCACGGGGCTGGTGAACGACGACCGGATGCCGCCCGCGGCCTTCGCCGTCGAGCCGCCGCCCAGCTCGCCGCGGTCGAGGAGCAGCACGTCGACCCCGGCTTCGGCGAGCCGGAACGCGCAGCTGACGCCGATGACGCCACCGCCGATCACGACGCATTCGGCCATCGGTGGCAAGGGCGTTTCCCCGGCGCCGCGGGCGGTCATACTCGCCAGAGTAGAACGTGATCCACCGGCGGCCCCCGAGCGCGTAGAGTCGGCGTGCCGAGCTCGAGAGGTGATGTCCCATGGCGATGATGCCCGTGACCGATTCGATGTTCCTCCTCGTCGAAACGCGCGAGCATCCGATGCACGTGGGCGGTCTGCAGCTGTTCAAGAAACCCGACGGCGCGGGCGACGAGTACCTGCGCGATGTCCGGAACAGCCTGCTCGAATCGGACAACATGCGGTCGGTGTTCCGGCGCCGCCCGGCCAGGCCGGTGAACACGATGGGCCACGTGGCCTGGGCGAACGACACCGAGCTGGAGCTCGACTACCACTTCCGGCACTCGGCGCTGCCGCGGCCGGGCCGGGTCCGGGAGCTGCTGGAGCTGACGTCCCGCTGGCACAGCACCCTGCTCGACCGGCACCGCCCGCTCTGGGAGACCCACCTCATCGAGGGGCTCGACGACGGCCGGTTCGCCGTCTACACGAAGGTGCACCACGCGCTGATGGACGGCGTCTCGGCGCTGCGCCAGCTGCAGGGCACGCTGTCGGACGACCCCACGGACATGGACTGCCCGCCGTGGTGGGGCACCCGGCGCGCGCCCGGCGGCGAGCGCGAGAAGCGCCCGCGGTCGCTGCTCGGGACGGCGCGGAAGACCGCCAACCAGCTCGCGAGCCTGGCGCCGGCCGCGATGAAGGTGGCGCGGGAGGCGTTCGGCGAGCACACCCTGACGCTGCCGGGGCAGGCGCCGAAGACGATGTTCAACGTGCCGATCGGCGGCGCGCGGCGGTTCGCGGCGCAGAAGTGGTCGCTGGACCGCGTCCGGCAGGTGGCGACGGCGGCCGGGGTGTCGCGCAACGACGTCGTGCTCGCGATGTGCTCGGGCGCGCTGCGGGACTACCTGATCGAACAGCGCGCGCTGCCGGACGCGCCACTGATCGCGATGGTGCCGGTGTCGCTGCGCCGCCAGAACGACCCCGGCGAAGCGGCGGGCAACAACATCGGCGCGCTGCTGTGCAACCTGGCCACCGACCTGCCCGACGCGGGCAAGCGGCTCGTCACGATCCACCAGTCGATGCGCAACGGCAAGCGGCTGTTCTCGGAGCTGACGCCGCTGCAGACGCTGCTGCTGTCGGCGGTGAACGTCGCCCAGCTCGGCGTCTCGCCGATCCCGGGCGTCGTCAAGAACACGCGGCCGCCGTTCAACCTGGTGATCTCGAACGTGCCCGGCCCGCGCAAGCAGATGTACTGGAACGGCGCCCAGCTCGACGGCATCTACCCGGCGTCGGTGCTGCTCGACGGCCAGGCCGTGAACATCACGCTGACGAGCAACGGCGACCACCTCGACTTCGGCGTCACCGGCTGCCGCCGGAGCGTCCCGCACCTGCAGCGGATCCTGACACACCTCGACACGGCCTTGGTGGAACTCGAAGCTGCGGTAAGGTAGCCCGCTCACCGGCACGCCTGCTCCCCCATCGGAAGGAAACTTTCCGAAAGCGGGGCGATAATGCTGTTCAGGCGGCTCTCCCCGCTCCTAGGGTGGCGACGATCACCCCCGGAGAGAGGAGCAGGGCATGACCGAGGAGTGGACGACCCCCGACTTCGTCGAGTACGAAACCCCGATGGAGGTCACCGCGTACGCGGCCCGCATGGCGGACTGACCGATGCCGGTCGAGCCACTCCCGGAAAGCGCATTCATCGAGGCGTTGCGCGGGCTTTCCGGCCGGTACTGGGGCACGCACCCGTTCCACCGCCGGCTGCACGCGGGCGAGCTCGACGAGCGCGCGCTGCGGATCTGGGCGGCGAACCGCTGGTACTACCAGTGCGTGCTGCCGCAGAAGGACGCGGCGATCATCAGCAACTGCCCGCTGCCGGAGATCCGCCGCCAGTGGCTCGACCGGATCGTCTACCACGACGGCGCGAGCGCCGGGACCGGCGGCATCGAACGCTGGCTGCGGCTCTGCACGGCGGTCGGGCTGTCCCGCGACGAGGTGCTCGACGAACGGCACGTCGCGCCCGGCGTCCGGTTCGCCGTGGACGCCTACGTGACCTTCGCGCGGACGAAACCGTGGCAGGAGGCCGTCGCCTCCGGGCTGACCGAGATGTTCGCCGGCCACCTGATGCAGCAGCGGGTGGCGGACATGCTCGCCCACTACGCGTGGATTTCCCCCGACGACCTCGCCTACTTCACCAACCGGATCGACAAGGTTTCCGGCGAAGGCAAGGACACGCTCGACATCGTGGTCCGCCACTGCGTCACGCGCGAGCAGCAGGAGCGCGCGATCGCGGCGCTGGCGTTCAAGTGCGACGTCCTGTGGTCGATGCTCGACGCGATCGAACGGGCGGCCGCGTGATCACCGCCGAGTCCGTGCCCCGGCTGCGCCGCGGCGTGCGGCTGTCCTTCGACCACGTCCGGGAGACGCACGTGCTGCTGTTCCCCGAAGGCGTCCTGGTGCCGAACGCCACGGCGGCGGCGGTGCTCGAACTCTGCGACGGCGCCCGGTCCGTCACCGAGATCACGACGGCGCTTTCGCGGCGCTACTCCGGCGTGGTCGCCCAAGACGTCCTCGCGGTCCTCTCCCGGCTGGGCGAACGGCGGGTCGTCGCATGGACGTGAGCCCGCCGCTGGGCCTGCTGGCCGAGCTGACCCACCGCTGTCCGCTGCACTGTCCCTACTGCTCGAACCCGGTGGAACTGACCGCGCGCGCCGCCGAGCTGTCCACTGAGGACTGGCTGTCGGTGTTCTCCCAGGCGCGCGAGCTCGGTGTGCTGCAGGTGCACCTGTCCGGTGGCGAGCCGTTGCTGCGGCCGGACCTGCCCGCGCTGGTTTCCCACGCCAGTGAGCTCGGGTGCTACGTCAACCTGGTCACTTCGGGGCTCGGCCTGACTTCTTCGCGGCTCGACGACCTCGTCGCGCGCGGGCTGGCGCACGTCCAGCTGTCGGCGCAAGGCGCGACCCGGGAGCGGGCCGACCTGCTGGCCGGCGCGAAGGCGCACGACCGGAAGCTGGCCGCGGCCGCGTTGGTGAAGGCAGCCGGGCTGCCGCTGTCGCTGAACGTGGTGCTGCACCGGCAAAACCACGACCAGCTGGCCGGGATCATCGAGCTGGCCGAGCGGATGGGCGCGGACCGGCTGGAGCTGGCGAACACGCAGTACTACGGCTGGGCGCTGCGCAACCGGGACGCGCTGATGCCGACGGCCGCGCAGCTGGCCGCCGCCGAGCCGGTGGTGCGCGCGGCGATCGACCGGCTGCGCGGCACGATGGAGATCGTCTACGTCGTCGCCGACTACCACGAGCCGTACCCGAAGCCGTGCATGTACGGCTGGGGCGCGCGGCAGCTGACGGTGGCGCCGGACGGGACCGTGCTGCCGTGCCCGGCGGCGTCGGCGATCTCGACGCTTTCGCTGTCTTCGGTGCGGGACACCCCTTTGGCGGAGATCTGGTACCAGTCGTCGTCGTTCAACGCCTACCGCGGCGAGGAGTGGATGACCGAGCCGTGCCGCACGTGCGACCGCCGCGGCCTCGACTTCGGCGGCTGCCGCTGCCAGGCGTTCCTGCTCACCGGCGACGCCGCGGCGACCGATCCGGTGTGCTCGCGCTCGCCGCGGCGGTCCGTGGTCGATCTGGTCTTGTCCCGTCCCGGTGTTTCCGACCTGGTGATGCGCCGGTGAAGGTGATCCTGCTGGGCACCGCGGCGGGCGGCGGGTGTCCACAGTGGAACTGCGCGTGCTTTTTGTGCACGGCGGACCTGCCGCCGCGCACCCAGGACTGCGTCGCGATCAGCGCGGACGGCGCCGGCTGGTACCTGCTGAACTGTTCACCGGACATCCGGGCGCAGATCCTCGGGACGCCGGAGCTGCGGGCCGGGCCGGGGCCGCGGGAGATCCCGCTGCGCGGGGTGCTGCTGACGGACGCCGAACTGGACCACACGCTCGGCCTGCTGATGCTGCGCGAGTCGGGCGGGCTCCCGGTGTGCGCGCCGCCGGCGGTGCGGTCGCCGGTGTTTTCCCTTGTGGACAGTTACGGCAGCTGGGCCTGGTCGTCCCGGGCGGACATCCCGGGCCTGCGGGTCGAGATGCTGCCGGTGAGCGACAAGCGGCCGAAGTACGCAGCGTCCGATTCTCCCGGGCCGTGGGTGGTCGCGTACCGGATCACGGACCCGGCGACGGGCGGGGTGCTGGTGTACGCGCCGTGCCTGCGGAGCTGGCCGGCCGGGTTCGACGAGTTCGTGGCGGACGCTTCGCTCGTGCTGCTCGACGGGACGTTCTTCGCGCCGGACGAGATGGCCGGGGTGGGCGGCCCGGACCAGCTCGCGATGGGCCACCTGCCGATCACGGCGAGCCTGCCCCGGGTGGCCGGGCGGCCGTGGGCGTTCACCCACGTGAACAACACGAACCCGGCACTGGACCCGGCGTCCCCCGAGCACGCCGCGGTGCTGGCCGCGGGGGCGTCGCTGCCGCCGGACGGGACGCGCTACACGCTGTGAGAACCCCCAAATAACTCTTTGACAGTGCTGCTTGACTTGGCTCATGCCCCACGACCACCTCCGGGTACTGGCCCACCCGCTGCGCCTGCGCATCCTGTCGTTGCTGACGGGAGCGGCCCTGAGTGCGGCCGAGGCGGCCCGCGAACTCGGCGAGACGCAGGCCAACGTCAGCTACCACATCCGCCGCCTGCACGACGCGGGCCTGCTGGAGGTCGCGGAGGAGGTCCGGATCCGCGGCGGCCGGGCCAAGCGCTACCGCCACGAGCCGGACTCGGGCAAGCACCTGACGACCCGCGCCCCGGGCGAGGAGAAGCTCCTGACGAAGGCGATCGCGAACGAGCTGCTGCGGCGCGCGGAGGCGCGGGTCGCCGAGCGTCCGGCGTCGTTGACGGACGCGGAGCTGTGGGTGGACCCGCAGTTGTGGGCGCGGCTGCTGGAGAAGGCGACGGAGCTGAGCGAGGAGCTGCACGCGGCGGCCCGGCCGCCACGGACGCCGGGCACGGTGCGGGTCAGCGCGAGCGTGGCGCTGTTCGAGCTGGGGAGCGCTTCGTGACCAGCCCACTCCTCGCCCCGCTGCGGGAAGCCCGGTTCCGCGCCCTCGTCGCCGGGCGGAGCCTGGGCGACTTCGGCAACGCCGTGGCGCCCTTCGCGCTCGCCTTCGCCGTCGTCGACCTCACCGGGTCCGCCGTCGACCTCGGGATCGTCGTCGGGGCCCGGTCGATCGCCAACGTTCTCCTGCTCCTCTTCGGCGGCATGCTCGCCGACCGGCTGCCGCGGTCGGTCATCCTGCAGGGCACTGAAACCGCCGCCGCGCTCACGCAGGGCGCCATCGCCGCGAGTGTCCTCTGTGGATTCGCCTCGGTCCCGCTGCTGGCCGGGCTCGGGATCGTCAACGGCGCCGTCTCGGCCATCTCGCTGCCCGCCGCCGCCTCGCTCACGCCGTCGACCGTTCCGTCGTCCTTGCTCGCCCAGGCGAACGCCCTGGTCCGGCTGCTGTCCAACGTCGGCCGCATCGCCGGGGCCGGGGTGGCCGGGGTGCTCGTCGCCTTCGCCGGGTCCGGGTGGGCGCTCGCCGGGAACGCCCTGCTGTTCCTCGCCGCCGCGCTGGCGTACCGGCGGATCCGGCTGCCGCGCGGCGACCGCGCCTCCGGCAGCCGTCCGCTGGCCGAACTCGCCGACGGCTGGCGGGAGTTCCGCTCCCGGTCGTGGGTGTGGCTCGTGGTGCTGCAGTTCATGATCGTCAACGCGGTGAACTCGGGCGCGCTGCTGGTGATCGGCCCGCTCGTCGCCGACGACACCTTCGGCCGCAGCGGCTGGGGGCTCGCGCTGGCCGTGCAGACCGCCGGTTCGCTGCTCGGCGGCATCCTCGCCGCCCACTGGCAACCGCGGCGGCTGCTGCTCTTCGGCGTCGCGCTGATCCTGCTCGACGCGCTGCCGATCTTCGCACTCGGGCAGACGCCGTACCTGCTGCCGCTGCTGGCCGCGATGTTCCTGTCCGGCGTCGCGATCGAGCAGTTCTCCGTCGCGTGGGACGTGTCGCTGCAGGAGAACATCCCGCCGGACAAGCTCGCCCGCGTCTACTCCTACGACATGCTCGGCTCGTTCGTCGCGATGCCGCTCGGCCAGATCAGCGCGGGCCCGCTGGCCGAACACGCCGGACGGCAGGCGACGCTCCTGGGCGGCGCGGCCCTGGTGTTCGGGGCGACGGCGCTCGTGCTGTGCAGCCCGCAGGTGCGCGGGCTCGTCCGCCGGGAGCCGGCCGGCACGGCCTGAGCCACGTGTGCGTCAGGCGGGCGCCCAGGGCCGTACTTCCTCCAGCAGCTTCGCGACGGCCAGCACGAGGTCGTCGGAGTGCCGCGGCCCGACGATCTGCAGGCCGACCGGCAGCCCCGCCGCCGTGCGCCCGGCCGGCACGCTGATCGCCGGCTGCTGGGTCAGGTTGAACGGGTACGTGAACGGCGTCCACTCCGGCCACTCGCTCAGCCCACTGCCCGGCGGCACGTCGTGGCCCGCCTCGAACGCCGCGATCGGGATGGTCGGCGTGATCAGCACGTCGTAGCGCGTGTGGAACTCGCCCATCAGGATGCCCAGCGCGGCCCGCTCGGCCGTCGCGTCGAGGTAGTCGCCCGCCGTCCACGTCCGGCCGAGCTCCCAGACCTTGCGCAGGCCGGGGTCGGTCCGCTGCTCGGACCCCGGCGGGAACGTGTCCAGCAGCTTCGCCGCACCCGATGACCACAGGACGTCGAACGCCGGTTTCGGGTCGGCGAACCCGGGGTCGGTCTCCTCGACGTGCAGGCCGGCGTCGCCCAGGGCGCGGACCGCCTCGGCGACGATCGCGGCCACCTCGGGGTCGACGTCGACGTAGCCGAGCGTCGGCGAGAACGCGGCGATCAGGCCGCGCACGTCCCGCCGGACGGCCTCGCGGAACGACCCCGTCGGCGGCGCCAGCGCGGCCGGGTCCCGGTGGTCGGGCAGCGAAAGCACGTCCAGCAGCAACGCCGTGTCGTCCACCGACCGCGCCATCGGGCCGGCGTGCGAGAGCGGGCCGAACGGGCTCGCCGGGTAGAGCGGGATCCGGCCGTGGGTCGGTTTCAGCCCGACGATGCCGCAGAACGACGCCGGGATCCGCACCGAGCCGCCGCCGTCGGTGCCGACCGACAGCTCGCCCATCCCGGCCGCGACGGCCGCGGCGCTGCCGCCGCTCGACCCACCCGCCGTCTTCGCCGGGTCGGCCGGGTTGCGCGTGACGCCGCACAGCGGGCTGTCGGTGACGCCCTTCCAGCCGATCTCGGGCGTGGTCGTCTTGCCCAGCAGCACCAGGCCCGCCTCGCGCATCCGCGCGGCGACCGGGCTGTCGACGTCCCACGGCTGGTCCGGGCTGATGCTCCGCGAGCCCCGCACGGTCGGCCAGCCCTGGGTGAGGAACATGTCCTTGATCGACGACGGCACGCCGTCGAGCCACCCGATCGGGTTGCCGTCGCGCCAGCGGACCTCCGACGCCTTGGCCTGCTCCAGCGCGCGGTCGGCGTCGACGAGGCAGAAGGCGTTGCACTCGCCGTCCCGGGCGTCGATGGCCTGCAGCGCGTTCTCCGTCGCCTCGACCGGCGAAAGCTCACCGGTCGCGTAGGCGGCGACGAGCTCGCTGGCGGTCAGCATCCTGTCGTTCATCCGGCTCCCTGGTTCCCCGACGGCACGTACCCGAGCGTCTTGTCGACGACATTGCGCAGCGGCTCCCCAGCGCGCCAGCGGCGGAAGTTTTCGGTGAAGACCTCGACGAGCGTGTTGCGCCAGCCGACGAAGTCGCCGGACATGTGCGGCGAGACCAGCACGTCCGGCAGCGTCCACAGCGGGCTGTCGGCCGGCAGCGGCTCGGTGTCGAAGACGTCGAGCGCGGCCCCGGCGATGGTCTTGTCTTCCAGCGCTTCGATGAGATCCGACGTCACCACCAGCTCGCCCCGGCCCACGTTGACGAACCGCGCCGACGGCTTCATCGCGGCGAACGCGCGCGCGTCGAACAGGCCCTTCGTGTGCTCGGTCAGCGGCGCGACCGCGACGACGTAGTCGGCGTGCGGCAGGACCTCGGTCAGCCGCGCGGACTCGTGCACCACGCCGAAGTCGGGGTCGCCGGTGCGCTCCCGGCGGCCGGCGCCGCGCACCCGCATCCCGGCCGCGCGCAGCAGCCGCGCGATGGCCCGGCCGATCGGCCCGGTGCCGACGACCAGCACCTCGCGCCCGGCGATCCGCTCGCTCTCGCGGTGCAGCCAGCGGCCTTCGCGCTGCAGGTTGTGCGAGCGCGCGAAGTCCTTCGCGAAGGCGAGCACCACGCCCAGCACGTACTCCGCGATGGCGTCGTCGAAGACGCCCCGCGAGTTCGTCAGGACGACGTCGCTCTCGACCAGCCCGGGGAACAGCACGGGGTCGACGCCCGCGCTGGCGATGTGCAGCCAGCGCAGCCGGTCGGCGGCGTGCCACGCTCGGGGGACGGCGGTCGACAGGAAGTCGTAGACGAAGAGGGCGTCCGCTCCGGACAACGCTTCGGCAAGGCCCGCCGCGTCCGTGTAACGCACGACCGCCCCGGATTCGACAGCACGCATGTCCGGTGGGCGGGACTCGCCGCAGAGCACTGCCAGGACGGGGAGTTCCCGGTGTTCCGAGGCGATCACGTTGACACGGTAAAAGTCACTCGTATGATTGTCAACAATCCGAGGAACGACCCCCGGAGCACCGGACTGTCAAGTTCAGACGTATTCCGGAGGCTGAGCCTTGGATTTCGACTTCCTGGCGTTCGAGGGCCCGCTCGCCCAGCGCGGCATCGGCGTCATCGCACCCTTCGACCTCGCGCTGGAGCGCGAGCTCTGGCGCTGGGTGCCGATGGAGGTGTCCCTCCACCTCGCCCGCACGCCGTACGAGCCGGTGCCGGTCAGCATGGAGATGGCCCGCCTGGTCAGCGACAGCCACCACCTGGCCGGCGCGACCCGCGACGTGCTGCACGTCGAGCCCGAGGTCGTCGCCTACCTCTGCACGTCGGGCAGCTTCGTCAACGGCGTCGACTACGAGCGCTCGCTGACCAAGGCGATCTGCGACGCCGGCGCGCCGGACGCCGTCACCACCTCGGGCGCGCTGGCCGAAGTGCTGCAGCAGCTCGACCTGCACCGCGTCTCGGTGCTCACGCCGTACGACGCCGACCTGACCCAGGCCCTGCACGCCTTCCTCGCCGAGCTGGACGTCGAGACGGTGGCCAGCGACCACCTCGGCCTGGGCGGCGGCATCTGGAAGGTCAGCTACCGGACCATCGCCGAGCGCATCCTCGCCGCCGACCACGGCGACGCCGAAGCGATCTTCGTCAGCTGCACCAACCTGCCCACCTACGACCTGATCGAGCCACTGGAAGCCGCGCTCGGCAAGCCGGTGCTCACCGCCAACCAGCTGACGATGTGGGCGTGCCTGCGCCGGATGAACCTCCCCATCGTCGGACCCGGGAGGTGGCTTCGTGACGTGTCGTGAAGGTATTCCTTGACCAGCCCTCTAGGATTGTCGACAATTTGCGTCCCCTCCGGAGGTTCCGTGACCACCATCGGTTTCATCTACCCCGACCACGCGGCCGAAGACGACTACCCGCTGGCCGAGCAGCTGCTCGGCGGCATGGCCGTCGACGAGGGCGACATCCGGCTGGCGGTGGAGCACATCTACGGCACCGACAAGCACGCGGTGGCCGAGCTGCTGGACCTCGGCAGCGAGGCCCGCCTCGCCGACGGCGCCGCCCTGCTCGCCAAGCACGAGCCCGCCGCGGTCATCTGGGCCTGCACCAGCGGCAGCTTCGTCTACGGCTGGGAGGGCGCCCGCGACCAGGCCGACCGCCTCGCCGCCGTCGCCGGGGTGCCGGCGTCCAGCACGTCCTTCGCGTTCGTGCACGCCGCGCGGGCGCTGGACGTCAAGCGGGTCGCCGTCGCCGCCAGCTACCCGGACGACATCGCCCGGCTGTTCGTGGAGTTCCTGCGAGCGGGCGGGATCGAGGTGGTCTCGATGGCCAGCGCCGACATCGTCACGGCGGCCGAAGTGGGCGCGATGAGCCCGGAGGCCGTCGTCGAGCTCGCCGTGAGCCACGACCACCCGGACGCCCAGGCGGTGCTCGTGCCGGACACCGCGATGCGCACCCTCGGCGAGATCAACGCCGTGGAGGCCGCCCTCGGCAAGCCCGTGCTGACGGCCAACCAGGTGACGGTCTGGGAGGGCCTCCGCCTGACCGGCCGGCAGCGGCTCGTCCGTTCGCTCGGCGCGCTGTTCCGGCACCTGCCGGACGGGAGCGCCTGAGATGGCACTGCCACCGGGCATGCTGCCCGAGATCGAGCCGGTGAGCCGCGAGTCGACGGCCGCCGTCATCGCGCGCCAGCTGCGTGACGCGATCATGACGGGCGCCCTCCCGCCCGGCACCCAGCTCGGCGAGACCGAGCTGGCCGCGCGGTTCCAGGTGTCGCGGGGGCCGCTCCGGGAAGCCATGCAGCACCTGGTGTCCGAGGGGTTGTTGCGGAGCGAAAGACACCGCGGCCTGTTCGTGATCGACCTCGAGCCGGGCGACGTCTACGACATCTACGCGGCCAGATCGGCAATAGAGAGAGCGGCCATGCTGCGGGCCCTGCGCGGCGGAGACCGCGACCGCATCGCGGACGTCCTCGAGCAGACGGTCGCCGAGATGGCCACGGCGGCGAGCGAGGACGACCCGACGGCCCTTTCCACGGCGGACCTCAAGTTCCACGAGGCGCTCATCAACGCATCGGGCAGCAAACGGCTGGTGCGGATGGCCCGGACGTTGCTGATCGAGACGCGCATGTGCCTGACGGCGCTGCAGAGCACGTACCAGCGGGTCGAGGAGCGCGTGGAGGAGCACACGAAGCTGATCCAGGCCCTGCGCGACGGCGACGAGAAGACGGCGTTGGCGTTGCTGGAGGCTCATATGGAGGACGCGGTGCAGCGGCTCGCACCGGGGACGAGCTTGAGGGAGGGAGAAGCGCCGCCGGTGCCGGGAAACGCGTGATTGGGAAGTCGACACGCGTGATTGAGGGGTCGACTCGCGTGTCTGGACGGACGACACGGCTCGCCGGGGCAGGCTTGCTCGGGCCAAGGCGGGACTCGCGTGATTCGGGGCGGGACTCGCGTGATTCGGGGCGGGACTCGCGTGATCCGGGGCGGGACTCGCGTGATCCGGGGCGGGACTCGCGTGATCCGGGGCGGGACTCGCGTGATTCGGGGCGGGACTCGGGTTGGGTGGGGTCAGGCTTGGAGGCGGTAGCCGATTCCGGGGATCGTGCGGACCACCGGGGGGTCGCCGAGCTTGCGGCGCAGGGTCATGATCGTGACCCGGACCGCGTTGGTGAACGGGTCGATGTTCTCGTCCCAGGCCTGTTCGAGCAGGCTCTCCGCGCTGACCACGCCGCCTTCCGCGCGCATCAGCACCTCGAGGACCGCGAACTCCTTGCGGGACAACGAGATGTGCCGGTCGCCGCGGGTGACCTGGTGCAGCGGGATGTTCAGCTCGATGCCCGCCACCCGCATCACCGGCGGCACCGCCGCGCGGGCCCGGCGCCCGAGTGCCTGGACCCGCGCCAGGAGCTCGTCCCAGGCGAACGGCTTCGTCAGGTAGTCGTCCGCGCCCAGCGCGAGGCCGTGCACCCGTTCGGGTACCTCGCGGGCCGCGGTCAGCATGATCACCCGGGTCTCGCCGCCTTCGGCCACGACGGCGCGGCACACGTCGTCGCCGTGCACGCCGGGCAGGTCGCGGTCGAGGACCACGACGTCGTAGCGGTTGACCGCCAGGCGTTCCAGGGCGTCCGCGCCGTCGAAGCACAGGTCCACGGCCATCGACGCCTCGCGGAGGCCCTCCGCGACGGCCTCCGCGAGCATCACTTCGTCCTCGATCACGAGTACGCGCACCCGATCATTGTGCCAGCGCGCGGATAAGGACGCCATAAGCGCCGGCCGCGGAAGTGATTTCTTCCAGCTCTTCCCGGATCGCCGAAATGCTGCTAGGAACCTCCGACCTGGAAGCCCTTTCTTCCATTTCTTAGCGACGCAGAAATTCCGGGACATTCTTTCCTGTGTTCGGGCCAATGTGACACCGGGAGGGACGGAAATGACCTTCAAAGAGCGGGTTTCCACGATGGGCAGGGCGGCGAAGATCTCCTTCGCAGCGCTGGCGCTGGTCGGCGGCTTCGCCACCGCGGCACCGGCGACCGCCAACGCGGCGCCCGCGGCCATCCAGTCGGCGGACGGCGTCCAGGCCTCGTGGAGCTGCACCTACACGCTGGGCTACTACCGCGCCGACGCGTACTGCAACATCTACTCCGGTGCCATCCGCCTGCGGTCCTACTGCGCGGGCTACGGCTACATCGCCACCGGGTATTTCCAGAACGGCTACGTGCACCTTTCGACCGACTGCTACCCGTACCAGCGCACCGGTTCCTGGATCGACTCGATCGGCTGACCCCGGTCGGACCTGGGCCCGTGACTTCTCCCCCTGGTCACGGGCCCTTCCGACGAATTGAGGACGAAATGGCACTGAAGAAGCGGATCTGCTCGATCGGCAGGACGGCGAAGATCTCGCTCACCGCCCTCGCGCTCGCCGCCGTGGCACCGGCGACCGCGACGGCGGCACCGGCACCGGCACCGGCGGCGATCCCGGCGGCGGACAGCATCCAGGCCTCCTACAACTGCAGCTACACACGGGTGAGCGACGAGCGGGCCACCGTCACCTGCACCGTCCGTTCGGGCGCCATCCGGCTGCGCGTCCGGTGCTCGGACGGCCGCGTGATCGTCACCCCGTGGTGGAACCCCGGGACCTGGTACGTGGTGATCGACTGCTACCCGGCCGAGATCACCGGGATCTGGATCGACAGCCTCGGCTGATCCCCGGGCCCGTGACCGCCCCTCGGTCACGGGCCCGGCCTCGTTCCTCACGTACTGGCCAACGCCTCCGTCGGCGTCAGCCGGGTGGCCCGCACCGCGGGATAGACCCCGGCCAGCACGCCCACCGCGGCCGCCGCCCCGGCACCCCCGGCGAGCACCGCGGGCGGCAGGACGGTGGGCCAGCCCTGTGCCGCCGAGTACCCGGCCGTGACCGCGACGCCGACGAGCAGGCCGAGCGCGCCGCCGAGCCCGGCGAGCAGCACCGACTCCGCGAGGAACTGGCCGCCGATGTGGACCCGGGTCGCGCCGAGCGCCCGCCGCAGGCCGATCTCGCGCCGCCGCTCCAGCACCGAGATGACCATCGTGTTGGCCACGCCGATGCCGCCGACCAGCAGCGCGATCGCGCCCAGCCCGAGGAACAGCGCCGAGTACGCGCGCTCCACGAACCGCTGCGCGGTCAGCACCTCCGACGGCCTGCTCACCAGAACCTGGTTGGGGTGCAGCGGGTTCACCGTCCGGCCGAGCACCGACTTCACCGTGTCCACGGCCGGCGAGTCCGCCCGCAGGTAGATGAACCCCGGACTGCCGTCGAACCCGAGCAGCCGCTCGGCGACGGGCCAGCCGACCAGCACCGAGTTGTCGATCTCCGGCGCGAGCGGCAGCGCGTCCAGCACCCCGGCGACGGAGAACCAGCGGTCCTTGATCCACACCAGCCGCCCCGGCTCGGCGGCCAGCAGTTCCGCGGCGCGGGCGCCGAGCACGGCCACCGGCAGCTCGGCGGTCGAGGAGGTGAGGAACGTCCCGGTGCGCACCGTGCCGTGCAGCACCGGCAGCAGGTCGAGCTTCGCCGCGCTCACCCGGATCCCGCCGGTCCGGTCGGCCGGCACGCGGTCGGTCCGGCGCACCGTGGCCGACGTCGTCCCGGTCGCGCTGACCGACTGCACGGGCGGGATCCGCCGGATCATGGCCGGCGCCGACGCGGGCAGCTTCGCGTCGCTTCCCGCCGCCACGTCGCGTCCCGGCGCCACGGTGAGCAGGTTCGGGCCCAGCGCTTCGAGCTCTGTGCGCAGTGCCGCCTGGTTGGACGCCGGGATCCCCACGACGGCGATCAGCGCGGCGATGCCGATCGCGATGCCCAGCGCCGCGAGCGCCGTGCGCATCGGGCGGGTGCGCAGGCCGACCGTGCCGAGGCTCAGCAGTTCGCGCGGGCCCAGGCGCACCGGTTCGGGTGGTTCAGTCATCCCGCACCCCCGAGTCGAAGCGGAGCTCGCCGTCGAGCATCTCGACCCGCCGCGGCAGCGCGCCGGCGATCGCCAGGTCGTGCGTGATCAGCGCGATCGTCGTCCCCGACGCGTTGAGCTCGCGCAGCAGGGCGAGCACGTCCGCGCCGACCGCCGAATCGAGGTTGCCGGTCGGCTCGTCGGCGAGCACGAGCAGGGGGCGGTTGACCATCGCGCGCGCGATCGCCACCCGCTGCTGCTCGCCACCGGACAGTTCGCTCGGCAGGTGGTCCGCCCGCCGGGAGAGGCCGACGCCGGCGAGCGCGCGGTCGGCCGCGGCCCGGCGGCGCCGGGGCGGGACACCGCGGTAGACCTGGGCGGCCATGACGTTCTCCCGCGCGGTCATCCCCGGCATCAGGTGGAACTGCTGGAAAACGAACCCGATCCAGCTCGCGCGCAGCGCGGCCAGCCGCCGGTCGGCCAGCTTCGCGGTGTCCTGGCCGCCGATGAGCACCCGGCCCGTGCTCGGCCGGTCGAGCGTGCCCATCAGGTGCAGCATGGTCGACTTGCCCGAGCCGGACGGCCCGACGATGGCGACCAGCTCCCCGGCCCCGACCCGCAGCGAGACGTCCCGCAGCGCCGCGACCCCGCCGCCGTAGACCTTCGTGACGCCGTCGAGCTCCAGCACGGCGCTCACGACGCGCTCACCACCCGCATGCCCGCGGCCAGGCCGCCACCGGAAACCTCGACCTTGCCGTCGGCGAACAGGCCCAGCTCGACCGGGATCAACCGCCGCGAAGCGCCTTCGAGCACCTCGAGCGCGTAGCCGCCTTCGCGGGGCGCCAGCAACGCCTCGACCGGCACCACCAGCACGCCGGAGTGCTTCTCGCCGTCGAACCCGACGTCGACCGAGCCGCCTTCGGCCAGGTTCGCCCGTGGGTCGTCCGGCGCGACGGTGACGTCGTACTTCGTGGTCTTGCCGCCGGACTTGTCGTCGGCCGACTTCGCCGTGATCGCGCGGATCGTGCCGGGCGTGTCGCGGCTTTCGGCCGTCTCGATCCGGACCTTGGCGCCCACGGTCGCGTGGCCGCGCTGCGCCTCCTCGAGCTCGACGGTCACCAGCCGCTCGGTACCGCCGACGGTCAGCACCTCGCCGGCCGCGGGCGCGCCCAGCTGCGCGGACACCGTGGCGACGCGCACCGCCGCGGGCATGACGGCGACGTCGCCCAAGGCGATCCGGCCGGTCTGCTCGACCCGCAGCGCCTTCTGCCAGCGTTTCAGCGCGGCCGTCGTCGACGCGCCGAACGTGCCGGCCTTGTCGGTCGTGCGGTAGCCCAGCGCGGCCAGGTTCTCCCGCAGGATCCGCACATCCGGCCCCTCCGCGCCTTCCGCGAGGTCACGGTACGCCGGCGTCCGTCCGAACAGGACGATCACCGGCTTGGCGTCCACGGCGTAGAGGGGACGGCCGCGGTCGATCACCGCACCCGGTTCGGGCAGCCAGGTCAGCGTCCCGGGCCGCGCCGAGGTGACCGGGCGGCCGGGACCGTAGCCGACCTTGCCGGTCACCGTGATCCGGTCGACCAGGTCGGTCTTGACCACCTCGGCCGTCGCCGGGGCGGACGGCGCCTTCGGCACGTCCGAGCGGCCCTTGACCGACCACCGGGTGAACCCGACCACACCCGTCGTGGCGAGCACCGCGACGGCGACCACGGCGAGCCCCGCCCTTCTCCGTCGACGCCGCCGGGCGACGCCGGGGCCCGCCGTCATTTCGTCGGCCGGACGACCGACGCGCCGCCCGCGACCTGCGCGCACTTGTCGTACTTGGCCCGCACGGCGGGATCGTTGATGTCCACGCCCTGCGGGATCGGCTCGACGACGGCGCCGGGCTGCGCCTGGTACCCGCCGGTGTTCGGATCCGGGTCGGGGAACGCGATTCCCTGTTCACGCATGCACTTCGCGAACTTGCGGCCCTGCTCCAGCGCCTCCGGGCTCAGCGGCTGGGGCTTCCCGCCGTCGGGCAGGTGCTTGCCGCACTTCGCCATCGCCTCCTGCTGTTTTCGCTGCTGCTCCGGCGACTGCGTGCCCTGCGTCACCGTGCCGCTGCCGATTTCCCCGAGCGACGTCCCCGGTTCGGCCCCGTTCTCCTTCATGCATTTCGTGTACGGGTCTTCGGCGCCGTTCTGCGCCCCGCCGGGTGTGCCGTTCGCCGACGTCGTGGGCACCGACGCGACGTCCCGGCCGGCGTCGGCCGGGCCGCACGCCGTCACGGTCAGCGCGGCGGCCAGCACCGCGAAGATCATTCGGCTTTTCGCGCTCATGGTCTGTACCTCCCCGGGATTTTCGTGTCCGGGAAAAGGTGTACCCGTAGGGTGCTCTCCAGGTCGTAAGCATCGGTCCTTATGCCCGGCTTACGACCGATTTCGCCAGACTGGACGCCATGGTCCGCCGATTCTCCGTGAAAACCAGGTTCGCGATCGTCTTCGCCGGGCTGCTGCTGGTCAGCGGCACGGTTCTGCTCGGGCTCAATTTCCTGCTCGTGCGCGGCGCGCTGCCCGGGCAGGCGAGCCAGAATTCCGCCGACCAGGCGATCGCGCCGGCCGAAAGCATCGACCTCGGCGGCCCCCGGCCGACCGGCGCGACGAGCTCCGAAGTCGTGCAGCGCAACATCGAGCAGTACCGGGCCGACATGCTGAACACGCTCCTGGTGCAGTCCGGGATCGCGCTCGCCGCCACCGCGGTGCTCGCACTCGGGCTCGGCTGGGTGGCCGCGCACCGGCTGCTGCGCCCGGTCCACCGCGTGACGGCCACCGCCCGGCAGCTCGGCGCGGACAGCCTCGACGAGCGCATCCGCATGCCCGGCCCGCGCGACGAGCTGACCGAGCTCGCCGACACCTTCGACGAGATGCTCGACCGGCTGGCCGGCTCGTTCGACAGCCAGCGCCGGTTCGTCGCCAACGCGTCGCACGAGCTGCGCACCCCGCTGGCCACGCAGCGGACGATGGTCGAGGTCGCGATGGCGAAGATGCCCGCCGACGCGCCGGCCCGGCGGCTGTGCGAGCGGCTGCTGACGGTGAACGCGCGCAGCGAGGAACTCATCGACGGGCTGCTGGTGCTCGCGAGCAGCGACCGCGGCCTCCGCGACCGCACCGACGTCCAGCTCGACGAGGTCGTTGCCCAGGCCGTGCTGCAGCACCGGGTTTCCGCCGAGGAGCACGGCATCACGCTCGACACCGAGCTCGTGCCGCGGACCGTGCGCGGCGACCGGCTGCTGCTCGACCGGCTCGTGACCAACCTGATCGACAACGCGATCAAGTACAACCACCCGGGCGGCTCGGTCCGGATCCGGGTGGCCGCCGAACCCGCGCTGACGGTGACCAACACCGGCCGGCCGGTGCCCGCCGACGCGATTCCCGCGCTGTTCGAGCCGTTCCGCCAGCTGCGGGAGGACCGGACGGGGCGGGGACCCGGCGTCGGGCTCGGGCTGTCGATCGTCGCGTCGATCGTGCGCGCGCACAGCGGCACCGTGCACGCCGTGCCGGGCGCGGACGGCGGCCTGTCGGTGACGATCGGATTGAGGTCGTGAACGGGGCCCCGGCCCGGCGGGACGGCGACGTTTCTTGACAAGGCGGTAGCACGCTGTTCCACGAATTCGAAGAAAAGGAAGCGATTCCTTCCGGAAGAACGCCGCATGGCCGGTTGCTGCTCCTTTCGCCAGCACCAGCTGCCCCCCTTCGACGCAGCATGTGCCGCATGGATAGGCCATCGGGGCAATACTTATGTCCAACTTATGGTGCCACTGGCAGAATTCGAACGGGGAGTGATCCCGTTCTTGGATGATCATAGGGACGAGGGGAACCTGTGTATCGTTATTCTTTTCCGAGCGACGCCGCCTTTTCCGCACCGCGGGCGGACGGCCGGTGTCATGCGCGGTGACGAAGGCGGTCCGAGAAGCCTCTTGGACACCCCCGCGCTGATGACCGCCGACCTGTTCGCGGCGACGATCGGGCTGTCCTCCCGCACCATCCGCTCCTACCACGCCCGCGGCCTGCTCCCGCCGCCGACGCGCGTCGGCCGCACGCCCTGCTACACCGAGCAGCACCTGGCCCGCATGCGGCAGGTGGTCGAGTTCCAGAGCCGCGGCCTGCCGCTGGACGCGGTCCGCGCGCTGCTGGAACCCGATCTGGTGCTCGGCGAGCTGACCGACCTCGGCCCCGCGATCCGGGAGGCCGTGCGGCGGCAGCCGGGGCTGCTGCCCGACCTGGTCGACGCCGGGGTGCTGGTCCGGCACGCCGACGGGACCCTCGAGCTCAAGGGCGTCCGCGCCGTGCTCGCGGCGCGGACGCTGGCCGGGCAGGGCGCCTCGATCCAGCGGACCCTGACCTTTCTGGCCGACGCCGTGCGCGAGGTGACACCGCACGCCGAGCACGCACTCGCCGAGGTGCTCAACGCCGTCGAAGACCGGCTGGCGCAGGCGGACCCGGGCTGGGGCGCGGTCCCGGAGCTCGCGGTCGAGATCGTCCGCGTGTGCGTCATGCGGCTGGCCAGGGCCCAGTCGATGGCGCACGCGCGACCGGAATTCCGGCGAAGCGGCGGACGGTCCCGCCACCACACGCCCCTCAGCGGCACGTCCCGGTGACCGAGGCGCCGCGGGTGTCCCGCGTGACCGGCGGGGCTGCGGAAGCGCGGCGTCAGCGGACACGGCGCACCCCCAGCACCGGCTGGCCGCCTTCGCCGTCACGGAAGTCGGACGACCACGGCCACCGGCCCTGTGCGTCCGCGTGGACCGCTTGCAGCGCGCGGATTTCCGGGCCGTACAACGCCACCGCGAAGTGCAGGTGGGCCGACGGCTCGGCGAGCTCGACGACCTCGACCAGCGGGCCTTCGCGCAACGGGACGCGGTCGCCCGCCGAGAAGGGCGGGCCGTGCAGGCTGCGGGCGGCCAGGGTGTTCAACAGGCTGCCGGCCGCGAGGGCAGGCAGGCCCGTGACGACCAGCTCCGGCAAGCCGTACCCGCTCAGGCCGATCGTGTAGGCCCACGGCGGGTACGGCCCGGCTGCGGCCACGCCCTGCACGAGCCAGCCCCGGTCGGCCACGCCGGCGCGCAGCCGCTTCACATACCCGGGTCTGTCCCGGTTCTCGCACTCGAAGCACATCGGTGACTCCTCCCCCTCGGTGGGCTCGTGGTCCACCGTGCCGGAGGGCACCGACAAAAAGTCAGCCCAGCGCTTCGGTCACCGCCGTGCCGAGGCGTTCTGTGGTATCCGTGCCGCCGAGGTCGGGCGTGCGCACGCGGCCCTCGTCGAGCACCCGGTCCACCGCGGTGCGGATCGCTTGTGCGGCAACGGTTTCGCCCAGGTGTTCGACCAGCATCGCGGCCGCCAGGATCTGCGCCACGGGGTTGGCGATCCCCTGTCCCGCGATGTCCGGAGCGCTCCCGTGGACCGCCTCGAACATCGACGGGAATTCACCCGATGGATTGATGTTGCCGGACGGCGCCATGCCGAGCCCGCCGGTGATCGCGGCCGCGAGGTCGCTCAGGATGTCGCCGAAGAGGTTCGACGCCACCACGATGTCGAGCCGGTCCGGCGCCTGCACCATCCGCGCCGCGAGCGCGTCCACGTGCATCTGTTCACTGTGTACGTCCGGGAACTCCGCCGCGACCTCGGCGAAGATCTCGTCCCAGAACGGCATCGAGTGGATCAGCCCGTTCGACTTCGTCGCCGAGCAGACGCGGGAAGACCGCGTCCGGGCCAGCGCGAACGCGTACCGGATGATCCGCGTGACACCGACGCGCGTGAAAACCGACTCCTGCAGCACGAACTCGTCCGGCCGGCCGGCGTTGTGCCTGCCGCCGATCGCCGAATACTCGCCTTCGGAGTTCTCCCGGACGATGACCAGTTCCAGCTCCTCGGCCTTCCGCCCGGCCAGCACCGACGTCGTGCCCGGCAGCAGCCGCACCGGGCGCAGGTTGACGTACTGCTGGAACGCCCGCCGCAGCGGGATCAGCAGGCCCCACAGCGAAACGTGGTCGGGGACGCCGGGGAAGCCGACCGCGCCGAGCAGGATGCCGTCGAACGCCGAGAGCTGCGAGACCCCGTCGTCCGGCATCATCGCGCCGACCCGGGCGTAGCGCTCGCAGCTCCAGTCGAACTCGGTCCACTCCAGCGAAAAGCCGAACTTCGAAGAAGCCCGGTCGAGGACCTTGCGGGCCTCGACCGTGACGTCCACGCCGATCCCGTCGCCGGGGATGCTCGCGATGCGGTAGGCCGTCACAGGGCCACCGCGATGTACTTGGTCTCCAGGAACTCGTCGATGCCGACCGAACCGCCTTCGCGGCCGAGCCCGGACTGCTTGATCCCGCCGAACGGCGCCGCCGGGTTCGACACGATGCCCTGGTTGAGCCCGATCATGCCGGCCTCCAGGGCTTCCGAGACCCGCAGCGCGCGCTTGAGGTCGCTGGTGAAGACGTAGGAGACGAGGCCGAACTCGGTGTCGTTCGCCTTCGCCACGGCCTCCTCTTCGGTGTCGAACGGCGTGATCGGGGCGACCGGCCCGAAGATCTCCTCGTGCGTCAGCCGCGCCTCCTGCGGGACGTCGGTGAGCACGGTGGCCGGGTAGAAGTGGCCCGGCCCGTCGACGCCCGAACCACCCGTGAGGACGCGAGCGCCGCGGTCGGTGGCGTCCTTGACCAGCTCGGTCACCTTGTCGACGGCGTTCTGGTCGATCAGCGGGCCGACGACGACGTCCTGCTCGGTGCCGCGGCCCATCGGCAGGGCCCGCATGCGCTCGGTCAGCCGCCGCGCGAACTCGTCGACGACGCCGCGCTGCACGTAGAACCGGTTCGCCGCGGTGCAGGCCTCGCCGATGTTGCGCATCTTCGCCTGCATCGCGCCGTCGATGGCGGCGTCCATGTCCGCGTCGTCGAAGACCAGGAACGGCGCGTTGCCGCCCAGCTCCATCGACGTCCGCAGGACCTTGTCGGCGCACTGCTCGAGGAGCTTGCGGCCGACCCCGGTGGAGCCGGTGAAGGAGAGCTTGCGGGCGCGGCCGTCGCGGATCAGCGGCTCCATCACGCCACCGGAGTCGGTGGTCGTGACGACGTTGAGCACGCCTTCGGGCAGCCCGGCCTCGGCGAGGATGCCGGCCAGCGCGAGCATCGACAGCGGGGTCTGGGCGGCCGGCTTGATCACCGACGTGCAGCCCGCGGCGATCGCCGGGCCGATCTTGCGGGTACCCATCGCCATCGGGAAGTTCCACGGCGTGATCAGCAGGGCCGGCCCGACCGGCTGCTTCGTGATCAGGAACCGGCCCGTGCCGTTCGGGGCGGTCGCGTAGCCGCCGTCGATGCGGACGGCCTCCTCGGCGAACCAGCGGAAGAACTCCGCGGCGTAGGCGATCTCGCCTTTCGACTCGGCCAGCGGCTTGCCCATCTCCAGCGTCATCAGCAGCGCCAGCTCCTCCTGGCGCCGCATCAGCAGCTCGTAGGCCCGGCGCAGGATCTCGCCGCGCTCGCGGGGCGCCATCTTCGCGAAGTCCGCCTGCGCCGCGACGGCGGCGTCCAGCGCCGCGACGCCGTCCGACGGCGAGGCGTCGGCGACCTGGCACAGCTCCTTGCCGGTGGCCGGGTCGACCACCGGGAACGTCTTCCCGTCCTGCGCGGCGACCCACTTGCCGCCGATGAACAGTTCCTTGCCGACCGCCTCGACGACGCCGGTCTCGGTGCTCGCGCTCATCCCGACTTGCTCCTCACGTGTTGTCCCCAGGGCCATGCTATGGATATTGTCAACAATCGACAACCCGCTCAGACCGATCGAGGAGCACGCTGTGGCCCAGCTCTCTCCGCTGCTCAAGCAGGCAACGCCCGTCGTGGTCGACCACGGTGAAGGGGCTTACCTCTACGACGTCGATGGCAAACGCCACCTCGACTTCACCGCCGGCATCGGCGTCACGAGCACCGGGCACTGCCACCCCCACGTCGTGCGGGCCGCGCAGGAGCAGATCGGCAAGCTCGTCCACGGCCAGTACACGACGGTGATGCACAAGCCGCTGCTCGAACTGACCGAACGGCTCGGCGCCGTGCTGCCGAGCGGGCTCGACTCGCTCTTCTACGCGAACTCGGGCAGCGAAGCCGTCGAAGCGGCGTTGCGGCTTTCGCGGCAGGCGACGAAACGCCCGAACGTCATCGTCTTCCAGGGCGGCTTCCACGGCCGGACCGTCGCCGCCGCGACCATGACGACGTCCGGGACGCGGTTCAGCGCCGGCATCGGCCCGCTGATGGCCGGCGTGCACGTCGCCCCGTTCCCCTACGCCTACCACTACGGCTGGGACGAGCAGACCGCGACGAAGTTCGCGCTGCGCGAGCTGGACTACCTGTTCCAGACGGTCAGCGCGCCGAACGAAACCGCCGCGATGTTCGTCGAGCCGGTGCTCGGCGAGGGCGGGTACGTCCCGGCGAACAGCGAGTTCATGGCCGGCCTGCGCGAGCGCGCGGACCGGCACGGCATCCTGCTGGTCGTCGACGAGATCCAGACCGGCTTCGGCCGCACCGGGAAGTTCTGGGGCCACGACCACTTCGACGTCTCCCCCGACATCGTGCTCATCGCGAAGGGCCTGGCCAGTGGCTTCCCGCTGTCCGGCATCGCCGCTTCGCAGGAGCTGATGGCGAAGGCGTTCCCCGGCTCGCAGGGTGGCACGTACGGCGGCAACGCCGTTTCGTGTGCCGCGGCGATCGCGACGCTCGAGGTCATCCAGCAGGAGAACCTGGTGGAGAACGCCGCCGAGCGCGGCCGCCAGCTCCTGGAAGGCGCCCGGGTGATCGCGGACAAGACGCCGTCGATCGGCGAGGTGCGCGGGCTCGGGCTGCTCGTCGGCTCGGAGTTCACCTCCGCCGACGGCGAACCGGACACCGCCACCGCCCAGGCCGCGCAGCAGGCGGCGGCGAAGAACGGGCTGCTGCTGCTCACCTGCGGGCCGTACATGAACGTGGTCCGCATGGTGCCGCCGCTGGTCGTCACCGCCGAGCAGGTCGACGACGCGCTGCGGATCTGGGGCGACGTCGTCGCGTCGGTCACGGGGAGCTGAGCATGGCCCGGTACATCACGATCACCCTCGACAAGCGCGGCGTCTCCTGCCGGGCCCGGCTGCTGGACGACGAAGCGCCACGGACGTGCCGCGCCGTCTGGGACGCGTTGCCGCAGAGCGGTTCCGCCTACCACGCGAAATACGCGCGCAACGAGGTCTACACGCTCGTGCCGCCGTTCGCCGAACCCAAGCCGGGGCGGGAGAACCCGACGATCACGCCGATCCCCGGGGACGTCGTCTACTTCGGTTTCGAAGCCTGGGAAATCGGCAACCCGGCGTACGGCTACGACGAAGGCAGCGAGGCACACAGCGACCAGGGCGCGACCGACCTGGCGATCTTCTACGGGCGCAACAACCTGCTGATCAACGGCGACGCGGGCTGGGTGCCGGGGAACGTGTTCGCCACGATCGAGGAAGGCCTGGCCGAGATGGCGGCGGCCGCGCAGGACCTGTGGCTGCGGGGGGTCGAGGGCGAGACGCTCTCGTTCGCGCGCGCCTGATTCCCTTTCCTGCCACCGGGACGTCGGGTACCGCACCCGGCGTCCCGGTGGCCCACCCGAAAGAGTGATCATCGCGAACTCACCTTTCGTGGCCGGTGATCACCGGATCGAGTTACCCGCGTACCCGAGGTGGCCGATCAAGTCCGCCGTCACCGAAAGTGATGATCTCCCCGCAGTGGCGGACGACCGATCAGGGCACCCCACGCGAAAACACGAAGGGATTACGTGTTTAGCATGGGAAGATTCCGGGGTGCCGACTCCGACCGGGAATGGCTTTTTGACAGGGCGCCAGCACGGTGAAAACCTGATTCCGCACCTCGCGAGGCGCACTCCAGGGAATCACCTTTCATCCGTTTAGGAGCCATTCTCATGCAGATGTTCGCGCAGCACGCCCACCACGCCCACGACATCCTCACCGGCGCGCTGGCGCACCTCGCGCACTTCCTCGGCTGGCTCGTCTGAGCCGACGGCCCGGCCGCGGAACCCCCGCGGCCGGGCCGCTTCACCCCAGCGCGTCCAACTGGTCGAAATCGGCATCGGAAAGCACGAATTCCGCGGCGGCGCAGTTTTCCACCAAGTGCCCGATCGACGACGTGCCCGGAATCGGGATCACCACCGGCGAACGGCGCAACAGCCAGGCGAGGGACACCTGAGCGGGCGTCGCACCGAGGTCGGCCGCGACCTTGCCGAGCACGCCACCCGCCGCGGCGTGGCCACCGGCGACGATCGGCAGCCACGGGACGAACGCGATTCCCTCCCTTTCGCAGTAGGCGAGCACGTCCTCGGCGGCACGGTCGGTCAGGTTGTAGCGGTTCTGGACGCTCGCGATCGGCGCGACGGCCCGCGCCTCGGCCAGCTGCGCGACGGTGACTTCGGACAGCCCGATCCGGGCGACCTTGCCTTCGTCCCGCAGCCGGGCGAGCGCACCGACCTGGTCGGCGAGCGGCACCTGCGGATCGACGCGGTGCAGCTGCAGCAGGTCGAGCCGGTCGACGCGCAGCCGCCGCAACGAGAGTTCCGCTTGCTGCCGCAGGTATTCGGGCCTGCCGAGCGGGACCCACTCGCCGCGGCTCGGGCGCGCGTGCCCGCACTTCGTCGCCACGAGCAGCCCCGGGTACGGGTGGAGGGCCTCGGCGAGCAGCTCCTCGTTCAGCCCCAGGTCGTAGGCGTCGGCGGTGTCGAAGAACGTCACGCCCAGCTCGGCCGCGCGGCGCGCGACGGCGTGGGCACCGTCCTTCACGTGGTCCCACTCCGTCAGCCGCATGGCACCGAAACCCAGGCGGTGCACGGAAAGCCCGTCTTCGAAGGTGTACGTCGAGGTCATGCCGGAAGCTTCGCCGCCGTGCCCGTCACCCACCAGAGATTTAGCCTGAGCTAAATCCACGGCGAACACTCTCCGTGACGTCGACCTTCCTTGTTAGCGCCAACAGACCAGGACGATTAGGCCGTTCAGGGATATGCGGGCGCATCGAGCGACCCTAGGGTGATCAAACCTGACCCACCTGCGGGAACCGAGGAGAAGGCGAGCCCGATGAACATCGAAACGGCGTTGAAGGAAGCCCTTTCCATCTCCGGCGCGGTGGGCGCGGCCCTCGTCGACTACGAGAGCGGGATGGCACTCGGGACGCTGGGCGGCGGCGACTGGCTCGACCTCGACACCGCGGCCGCCGGCAACACCGAAGTCGTCCGCTCCAAGCTGCGGGTGATCTCCGCGCTGCGGCTCAACGACGAGATCGAGGACATCCTCATCACCCTCGGCCGCCAGTACCACCTGATCCGCCTGCTGAAGCCCGCCAAGCACGACTCCGCACTCTTCCTGTACCTCGTCCTGGACCGCGAACGAGCCAACCTCGCGCTGGCCCGGCACTACCTCAAGAACATCGAGACCGAGCTGGTCGTGTGACGGGGATGCCCGCCGAAGGAGCAGGCGCGCCGGTGCCGCTGCCAACGCGCAAGCTCGGCGCGACGCCCGCTTTCCCGGTGCCGCAAGGGATCCGGGAGGCCCACCCGGACGCCGCGGCCGCCACCCGGGCGCTGGCGAAGATCCGGGACGAGGTCGACCGGGTCAACATCACCGGCCTGCTGGTGGCCAGCCGGGACGGCCTGCTGCTGGCCAGCGACACCCAGGAGATCGAAGACGACAGCGTCGCGGCCATGGCCGCCGCGTCCGTCGGGCTCGCCACGCGGTTCATCGGGCAGGCCGGCCTCGGCGAGGCGCGCGGCGCGATGTTCCAGGGCTCGCTCGGCCACGTCTGCGTCTTCCCCGTGCAGGGCCCCGTCCTGCTGGTCGTCTTCGCCCGGCCGGACACGACCATGGGCCTGTTCAACGTCGTCGCGAGGCAGGCGCTGACCCTGCTCCAGGACGCGCTGACCACGGGAAACTGACCACTCCGCCTCCTCCGCGCAAAAACGTGAAAAACCTTCATAGCGGCGTACCGCCGGTACGTACTACGCTGCGGTAACCACAGCGACGGCGCGGAGGAGAACTGCCGATGGGCGACGTGGCGGCACGCCTGGCCGAGATCGTCGGAGAGAGAAACCTGCTCACGGGCGAGGCCATCTCGGAGGACTACGCGCACGACGAAGCACTGACGGCAGAGCCGCAGAAGCCGGCGTACGTCGCGAAGCCGGCAACGGCCGAAGAAGTCGCGGAGCTGCTGAAGGCCGCTTCGGAACACAACGTCCCCGTGACCGCCCGCGGCTCCGGCAGCGGGCTGTCCGGGGCGGCCCGGCCGCAGGCCGACGGGCTCCTGATCTCCTTCGAGCGGATGAACGCCGTCCTCGAAGTCGACACCGGCAACCACGTCGCCGTCGTCCAGCCCGGGGTGACCCTCGCCGAGCTCGACGCCAAGACCGCCGAAGCCGGGCTCGGCTACACCGTCTACCCCGGTGAGCTGAGCGCGAGCGTCGGCGGGAACGTCGGGACCAACGCCGGCGGGATGCGCGCGGTCAAGTACGGCGTCACCCGCCACAACGTGCTCGGCCTGCAGGCCGTGCTGCCGACCGGCGAGATCATCCGGACCGGCGGCAAGACCTCGAAGGTCTCCACCGGCTACGACCTCACGCAGCTGATCATCGGCTCCGAGGGCACCCTCGCGCTGGCCACCGAAATCACCGTCAAGCTGTACCCGCGGCTGGCCCACGGCGCCACCGTGCTCGCCCCCTTCGGCGACTTCGGCCAGGTGATGGCCGCCGTGCCGGCGATCCTCTCCAGCGGGCTCGCGCCGCACATCCTCGAGTACATCGACAACCTGACGATGGCGGCGATCGTCTACAACGAGAAGCTGGAGCTGGGCGTCCCGGACAAGATCCGCGAGACCAGCGAGGCGTACCTCGTGGTGGCACTGGAAAACCGCGAGACGGGCCGCCTCGAAGAGGACGTCGAAACCGTCGGCGAGCTGCTCGGCGAACTCGGCGCCAGCGACGTCTACGTCCTCGAAGGCAACGCCGCCCGCAAGCTCATCGAAGCCCGCGAGAAGGCCTTCTGGACCGCGAAGGCGGCCGGCGCCGACGACGTGATCGACGTCGTCGTGCCGCGGACCGCGATGCCGCAGTTCATCACCAAGGCGCGGGAACTCGCGATGGCCGCCGGCGGCGGCGCGCTCGGCTGCGGGCACGCCGGCGACGGCAACGTCCACCTGGGAATCTTCTGCAAGGACGCAGCCAAGCGGAAGCAGCTGCTCACCGACATCTTCGCCTTCGCCATGGAACTCGGCGGCGCGATCTCCGGCGAGCACGGCCTCGGCCGCACCAAGGCCCACTACCACGCCGAACTCGAAGACCCGGCCAAGATCGAGCTGATGCGCCGGATCAAGCAGAGCTTCGACCCCGCCGGGATCCTCAACCCCGGCGTTCTCTTCCCCGAAGGAACCGCATGAGCGACATGAACGGCGCCCAGTCCCTGATCCGCACGCTGGTCGACGCCGGCGTCGAGGTGTGTTTCGCGAACCCCGGCACGTCCGAGATGCACTTCGTCGCCGCCCTCGATTCCGTCCCCGAGATGCGGGGCGTGCTCGCGCTCTTCGAGGGTGTCGTCACCGGTGCGGCCGACGGCTACGCGCGGATCGCGGACAAGCCCGCCGCGACGCTGCTGCACCTCGGCCCCGGCCTGGGCAACGGCCTGGCGAACCTGCACAACGCGCGGCGCGCGCACACCCCGATCGTCAACGTCGTCGGCGACCACGCGACCTACCACAAGCAGTACGACGCACCGCTGGAGTCGGACATCGAGGCCGTCGCGGGCTCCCTCGAGGGCTGGGTGCGCCGCTCGGAGCACACCAAGGACGTCGGGGCGGACGCCGCCGCCGCGGTCGCCGCCGCGCAGGACGCACCCGGCCGCGTCGCCACGCTGATCCTGCCCGCGGACGCGTCGTGGGGCGAGGGCGGCGAGACCTGCGCGCCGATCCCGCCGCGCGTGCCGCAGGCCGTGGACGCCACGACCGTCAAGGACGTCGCCGCGGTGTTCGGCACCGGGGAACCGGTGGCGCTGCTCGTCGGCGGCAGCGCGTGCCGCGAAGAAGGCCTGCGCGCCGCCAGCCGCATCGGCGCCGCGACCGGCGCCAAGGTGTTCGTCGAGACGTTCCCGGCCCGGCTGGAGCGCGGTGCCGGGCTGCCGTCGATCGAGCGGCTCGGCTACCTCGCCGAGCAGGTCGCCTACCAGCTCGACGGGATCAAGCACGTCGTCGTCGCCGGCACGAAGGCGCCGGTGTCGTTCTTCGCCTACCCGGGAAAGGCGAGCGACCTGGTGCCCGAAGGCGCCCAGGTGCACACGCTGGCGTCGGTCGGCCAGGACGTCACACGGGCGCTGAACGAGGTCGCCGAGCTGGTCGCCGCGGACACCGAGCCGGTGCTGGCGCCGGCGTCGCGGCCCGCGCTGCCCAGCGGGCCGCTGACCCCGCAGAACTGGGTCGAGGTGATCGGGGCGCTGCTGCCGGACAACGCGATCATCGCCGACGAGGCCAACACCTCCGGCCTGATGCTGCCGATGGCGACGGCCGGTGCGCCGCGCCACGACGTCCTCACGCTGACCGGCGGCGCGATCGGCTACGGCATGCCGGTGGCGACCGGGGCGGCCGTCGCGGCGCCGGACCGGCCGGTGCTGAACCTGCAGTCCGACGGCAGCGCGCTGTACACGATTTCGGCGCTGTGGACGCAGGCGCGGGAGAACCTGAACGTCACGACGGTGCTGCTCAACAACCGCGCGTACGCGATCCTGCGGCTGGAGCTGCAGCGCGTCGGCGCGGCCTCGGGCGGCCCGAAGGCGAACGACCTGCTCGACCTGTCCCGGCCGGACATGGACTTCGTGAAGATCGCGGAGGGCATGGGCGTCCCGGCGTCGCGCGCGACCACCGCCGAAGAGCTCGCCGAGCAGCTCCAGCGGGCCTTCGCCGAGCCCGGCCCGCACCTCATCGACGCCGCGGTGCCGCCCCTGCTGTAGAAACGGACTATTCTCCCGTCACACCCTCGATCCCGGGAGCGGCGGATGAGCGAAGACGAACACGCCAAGCGGGGCATCGACCTCGACAGACCGAACGCCGCGCGCGTGTACGACTACATGATCGGCGGCAAGCTCAACTACGCCGTCGACCGGATGTTCGCCGACCAGATCCTGAGCGTGCTGCCGAACGCCCAGCACATGGCGCTGACCAACCGGGCGTGGCTGCGCCGCGCCGCGCGGTTCGCGGCGGAGCAGGGCGTCCGGCAGTTCCTGGACATCGGTTCGGGGATGCCGACGGTCGGCCACGTGCACGAGGTCGTCCAGGCGATCGACCCGGACTCGCGGGTGGTGTACGTCGACAACGAGCCGATCGCCGTCGCGCACAGCGAGATCGTGCTGGAGGGCAACGACAACGCGGCCATGGTCCAGGCCGACGCCGAGTACCCGGACGAAGTGCTGGAGCACCCGGCGACCGAGGCGCTGCTGGACTTCAGCGAGCCCGTGATGGTGATCATGGCGGCGTTCGTGCACTTCATCCCGGACTCCCGGGACCCGGCCGGCCTGATCGGCACCTACCGCGACGTCCTCGCGCCGGGCAGCTACCTCGCGCTGTCGTCGGGCACCTGGGAGGGCCAGGGCGACGAGACACAGCGCTCGGTCGCGCTGTACGAGAAGAGCGGCACGCCGCTGACGCTGCGGTCGCCCGACGAACTGCGGGCGCTGGTGAAGGGCTTCGAGATCCTGCCGCCGGGGATCGTGTTCACGCCCGAGTGGCGTCCGGACGGGCCTCTGGAAGACCCGCCGGAGCAGTCGGGCGGTCTCGCGCTGGTGGCCCGCAAGGAGCGGTGATGATCGACGACCGGGCGCCGCGCGGCATCGACGTCGACAAGCCGAACGCCGCGCGCGTGTACGACTTCCTGATCGGCGGCAAGCTCAACTACGCGATCGACCGGGAGTTCGCCGAGCGGATCCTCCAGGTGCGGCCGGAGGCCAGGGAGCTGGCCCTGCTCAACCGGCGGTGGCTGCGCCGCGCGGTGCGGTTCGGCGCTTCGCAGGGGATCCGCCAGTTCCTGGACATCGGCTCGGGGATGCCGACGGTCGGCCACGTGCACGAGGTGGCCCAGGCGATCGCCGCGGACTCGCGGGTGGTCTACGTCGACAACGAGCCGATCGCGGTCGCCCACAGCGAGATCGTCCTGGAGGGCAACGACAACGCGGCCATGGTCCAGGCCGACGCGGAGCTCCCGGACGGCGTCCTCGAACACCCGACGACCCAGCGCCTGCTGGACTTCACCGAGCCGGTGATGCTGATCATGGCGGCGTTCATCCACTTCGTCCCGGATTCGCGCAACCCGGCCGGGCTGATCGCGGCCTACCGCGACGCGCTCGCGCCGGGCAGCTACCTGGCGCTGTCGTCGGGCACGTTCGAGGGCCAGGGCGAGGAGGTCCGCCGCGCGGCGGAGCTGTACCAGAAGAGCGTGACGGACGTCTTCGCGCGGTCGCGGGAGGAGCTGCGGGCGCTCGTGGCGGGGTTCGAGGTCCTGCCGCCGGGGATCGTGTTCACGCCGGAGTGGCGGCCGGACGACCCCGCCGACGTCGGGGAGCGTCCGGAGCTGGCCAGCCAGCTGGCCCTGGTCGCGCGCAAGAGCTGAGCGGCTATTCTCGCGGCACACCTGACTCCGGGGAGCGGCGGATGAGCGAAGACGAGCACGCACGGCGGGGCATCGACCTCGACAAGCCCAACGCGGCACGCGTGTACGACTACATCCTCGGCGGGCAGCTCAACTACGCCGTCGACCGGATGTTCGCCGAGCAGGTGCTCGCCGCGCAGCCGAACGCGCGCGAGCGGGCGCGGCTGAACCGCCAGTGGCTGCGGCGGGCCGTCCGGTTCGGGCTGGACCAGGGCATCCGGCAGTTCCTCGACATCGGCTCCGGCATGCCGACCGTCGGCCACGTGCACGAGGTCGCGCAGGCGGTCGACCCGGCCGCCCGGGTCGTCTACGTCGACAACGAGCCGATCGCGGTGGCGCACAGCGAGATCGTCCTGGAGGACAACGAGAACGCGGTGATGGTCCACGCCGACGCCGAGTTCCCCGACGACGTCCTCGACCACGACACCACCGAGATGATGCTGGACCTGGACCAGCCGCTGATGGTGGTGATGGCGCTGTTCGTGCACTTCATCCCCGATGAGCGCGACCCGGCCCGGCTGATCGCCGCCTACCGCGACGCGCTCGCGCCCGGCAGCTACCTCGCGCTGTCGTCGGCCACGTACGAGCAGCAGAGCGACGACACGGCCCGCGCCGTCGCGATGTACCGGAAGAGCGCCAATCCGGTGACGCCGCGTTCGGCCGACGAGCTGCGGGCCCTGGTCGACGGCTTCGAGATCGTGGACCCGGGCATCGTGTTCATCCCCGAGTGGCGGCCGGACGACCCCGCGGAGGTCCCGCCCGACCCGGCGGAGTGCGGCGGCCTCGCCCTGGTGGCGCGCAAGAACTAGACGCCGACCAGCGTCGGCGCCGTCCGCTTCCGAGGGACCAGCGCCGCCAGCAGCGCGCCCGCCAGCGCGGCGCCCGCGGCCACCGCGAAGGTGGCGCGGAAGCCGAACAGCGACGGCACCGGCAGCCCGCCGACGGTGATCGTCAGCTGGGCCAGCATCGCCGCCATCACCGCGCTCGAGATCGCCGTCCCGACCGAGCGCATCAGGGAGTTCAGGCCGTTCGCCGACGCCGTCTCGGTCACCGGTACCGAACCCATGATCAGGGCCGGCATCGCCGCGTACGCGATGCCGACACCCGCACCGATGATCACCGACGCCGTGATCAGCTCGACCGCGTTGTCCATCAGCACGATCGCGAACGCGTACCCGGCCGCGATCACCAGCGCACCGCTGATCAGCGTCGGACGCGGGCCGAACCGGGCGATGAGCCGCGCCGAAACCGGCGAAAGCAGCATCATCACCAGGCCGTTCGGGGCGAGCGTGAGCCCGGACTCGACCATCGTCTGGCCCAGCCCGTAGCCGGTCGACGCCGGCGCCTGCAGCAGCTGCGGGAACGACAACGCCATGGCGTACAGCGCGAACCCGACCATGATCGACGCGAGGTTGGTGAACAGCACCGGGCGGCGCGCGGAGACCCGCAGGTCGACCAGCGGATCGCGGCGCCGCAGCTGGTAGGCGCCCCAGCCGAGCAGGACGACGACGGCGGCCGCGGCCAGCCCGAGCGTCGGCGCGCTGGTCCAGCCCCACGTGCCGCCCTTGACCACCGGCAGCAGCAGGCACAGCAACCCGGCGGCCAGGCCGAACGCCCCGAAGAAGTCGAACGGCGCGGGCGTGCGCAGCGGCGATTCGGGCACGACGGTGAGGATCAGCAGCGCGCAGGCCAGCCCGAGCCCGGCGGCGGTCCAGAAGAGCACGTGCCAGTCGGCGTTCTCGGCGACGACCGCCGCGACCGGCAGCCCGATGGCGCCGCCGACCCCGAGCGTCGCGCTCATCAGCGAGATCGCGCCGCCGACGCGTTCGGGCGGGAGCTCGTCGCGCATGATGCTGATGCCGAGCGGGATCACGCCCATCGCGCAGCCCTGCAGCCCGCGGCCGAGGATCTGGAACGCGAGCGCGCTGGTCGTCGCGGACACGACCGAGCCGGCGATGAGCAGCCCGAGGCTGACGAGGATCATCCGCCGCTTGCCGTAGAGGTCGCCGAGCCGCCCGCTGACCGGCGTGATGACGGACGCGGCCAGCAGCGTCACGGTGACGACCCACGACGCGTCGGCCGCCGGGACGTTGAGCAGTCGCGGGAAGACCGGGATCAGCGGCACGACCAGCGTCTGCATGAACGACGCGACGAGCCCGCACGAGGCGAGCACCACGACGACCGCGCGGCCGGAACCGGACACCTCCACACCCCCAGTGTGTACTTAGTACGCATCATGCAACTTCATGCACTGTACCTACGGGGTGACGGGTTTCCGTACGAGTGGCGGTTTCGTCACAGCCGGAAACCGGTGTCCCCGAGTCCCTAGACTCCTCTTCATGTCCTGGTTGCGCCGGTTCGCGGTGGAGCTCGCGGTCACCGTGACCGTGCTCGCCGGCTCGCTGTTCGCCGTGCTCGGCGACCGTCCCGAGCCGCCGCACCACGCCGTGCTCGGCTGGGTTCTCACCGGTCTCGCCTGCGCCGCCCTCTTCTTCCGCCGCCGCCATCCCCTGGCCGTCGCCGGGCTCACCCTGGCCTGCTGCGCCCTCTACTACCCCCTCACCGATCCCGACGGCCTCGTCCTGCTCGCCTTCGCCTACGCGCTCTACACCGCCGCCGCGGCCGGGCGGATCCGCGGGGCCGCGCTGCTCGTCGTCGCCGCGATGGCTGGGGTCACCGCCGGCGAAATCAGCTCGCGGTCCGGGCGGCACGTCGACAACTTCGCCTTCTTCCTGATGACAGGCTGGTTCGTCGCCCTGGTCGCCGGCGGTGCCGTCGCCCACTACCGCGCCGAAGCCGAGCGGACCAAGGAGGCCGAAGCTCGGGCGCGCGCCACCGGCGAACGCCTGCGCATCGCCCGCGAACTGCACGACGTCCTCGGCCACCACCTCGCGCTCATCAACGTCCAGGCCGGCGCCGCGCTGCACCGGCGTGACCCCGGGCAGGCCGAGGAGGCGCTCGGCGCCATCAAGGACGCCAGCAAGACCGCACTCCAGGAGTTGCGGACGACGCTCGGCGTGCTCCGGCAGGCCGGCGGGCCGAGCCTCCAGCGGGTCGCGGAGCTGGCCGAGTCGGTCGGCGCGTCCGGGCTCACCGTGCGCACCGAGATCGACGGCGTCGCCCGTGACCTGCCGCCGGACGTCGAGCACGCCGCGTTCCGGGTGGTGCAGGAGGCGCTGACGAACGTCGCCAGGCACGCCGGCGCGAAGACCGTCGTCGTCCGGCTCGGCTACGGCGCCGACGAGCTGTCCGTCCAGGTCGACGACGACGGTCGCGGCGGCTCGGCGCCGGCCGGCAACGGCATCCGCGGGATGGCCGAACGCGCGCGGGCGCTCGGCGGCGAGCTGACCGCGGCACCCCGCGAAGGCGGCGGTTACCGCGTGCGCGCCCGGCTGCCGGTGCGATGATGGGCCGATGATCCGGGTCCTGCTCGTCGACGACCAGCGGCTCGTCCGCGCCGGCTTCCGGTCCATTTTGGACGGTGAGGACGACATCTCCGTCGTCGCCGAGGCCGCGGACGGGCGCGAGGCGCTGCAGGCCGCGCACGACCACCACCCCGACGTCGTGCTGATGGACATCCGGATGCCGGTGCTCGACGGCCTCGCCGCCACCCGGCACCTCCTCGAAGACCCCGGCGTGCACACCAGGGTCGTCATCCTCACGACGTTCGACCTCGACGAAGACGTCTACGGCGCGCTGCGGGCGGGCGCGAGCGGGTTCCTGGTCAAGGACACCGAGCCCGAGGAGCTGATCCACGCCGTGCGCGTGGTCGCCCGCGGCGACGCGCTGCTGGCGCCGTCGATCACCCGGCGGCTGATCGCGGAGTTCGCCGCGCGCGGCACCCGCCCGGCGCCGTCCCCGGCGCTCGACCGGCTCACCGACCGCGAACGCGAGGTGCTGTCCCTGGTCGCGGCCGGGCTGTCGAACGACGAGATCGCGCGCGAGCTCACGCTCAGCCCGGCGACGGCGAAGACGCACGTCAGCCGCATCATGACGAAGACCGGCACGCGGGACCGGGCGCAGCTCGTCGTCCTCGCCTACGAGTCCGGCGCGGTGACGCCGCGGTGGCTGGCCCCCTGACCCGTACTCCCCCGGGTGTACGGGACCGGCCTTAAGGGACACCGCTGGGAGCACGCGAAGTGTCTTCCGCTGCGCGACGCGCGGTAGGGCCCGTCTCGCGAATCCTTGTCCCCCATGGACACCATCACCCGAACCACCGGCGGCGGCCTGGCGCGGCTGGCCGGCTGGGCGCAGCGCCACCGGTGGCTCGCCGTCGCGCTCTGGGCCCTGCTCCTCATCGGCGTCACGTTCACCTCGCAGCTGGCCGGCAGCGCGTTCCACGACGACAACTCGTTGCCCGGCACGGAATCCCAGCAGGTCGTCGACCTGCTCGACAAGACGGCGCAGTCCGGCGCGAGCGCGCAGATCGTGCTGAAGGCCGACGGCGGGCTCGCCGCGAACCGCGCGCCGATCGACACGATGCTCGACGACGTCCGGTCGCTGCCGCACGTGCGGTCGGTGACCGAGCCGACGCCCTCGCCGGACGGGCGCATCGGCTACGCCACCGTCACCTTCGACGCGGCTTCGACCGATCTGCCCTACGACGACATCGTGAAGTTCGCCGACACCGCGAAGCAGGCCGGCCCGGTCGAGGTCGCGCTCGCCGGCGACCCGATCGAGCGGATCTCCGAAAGCGGCGGTCCCGCGGAAGGCGCCGGCCTGCTCGCCGCGCTGGTCATCCTCGTGTTCCTGTTCCGCTCGCTGCTCGCGGCCGGGCTGCCGGTGATCACCGCGGTGTTCGCCGTCGGCAGCACACTGGGCGTGATCACGGTCGTCTCGCACTTCGTCGACATCGCCAGCTACACCGCGCCGCTGATGATGCTGGTCGGGTTCGGCGTCGGCGTCGACTACGCGCTGCTGATCTTCTCCCGCTACCGCACGGAAATCCTCGCCGGCCACGACCGCGACGCGGCCGCCCGGCGCGCGCTCGACACCGCCGGCCGTTCGGTGCTGTTCGCCGGGACGACCGTGATCATCGCGCTGCTCGGCCTCCTCGCGCTCGGGCTCGGCGGGCTGCGCGGGGTCGCGTTGTCCGTCGCGCTCACCGTCCTGATGACGATGCTCGCGTCCGTCACGCTGCTGCCCGCGCTGCTGTCGCTGTTCGGCAAGCGGCTCGAGCGCGGCATCCGGCGGCACGCCGCTCGACGCGACCACGGCAAGGCGTGGCGACGGCTCGCCGACGGCGTCCAACGACGTCCCGTGGCGCCGCTGGCGATCGGCCTGATCGTCCTCATCGGACTGTCCATTCCGGCCGCTGGCATGCGCCTCGGGTTCGCCGACGCGAGCACGGACCCGGCCGGCTCGACCACGCGGAAGGCGTACGACCTGCTGGCCGAGGGCTTCGGCCCTGGCTTCACCGGCCCGCTCGCGATCGTCACCGAGGACGGCGACACCGACGCGCTGCAGCGGAAGCTCGCGGCCACCCCTGGCATCGCGCAGGTCCTGCCGCCGGCGGGTCGCACGGTGCTCGCGTTCCCGACGACGTCACCCCAGGACGAGGCCACGGCCGAGCTGGTGACGCGGCTGCGGACCGAGGTGCTGCCGACGCTGCCGGGCCACTACCTCGTCGGCGGCTCGGTCGCGGCGGCGACGGACTTCGCCGGTGCCGTGGCGAACCGGCTGCCGCTGTTCGTGCTGGTCGTCGTCGGGCTGTCGGCGTTGCTGCTCATGGTGGTGTTCCGGTCGATCCTGATCCCGCTCAAGGCCGCGTTGCTGAACCTGCTGAGCATCGGCGCCTCCCTCGGCGTGATGACGCTGGTGTTCGGCGACGGCTGGTTCGGCGCGCAGCCGGGCCCGATCGAGGCGTTCGTGCCGGTGATGATCTTCGCGATCGTCTTCGGGCTGTCGATGGACTACGAGGTGTTCCTGGTGTCCCGCATGCACGAGGAGTGGCGCCGCACGGGCGACGCGCGCCTGGCGGTGCGCGAAGGCCTGGCTTCGACCGGCGCGGTGATCACCGCGGCGGGCGCGATCATGGTGCTGGTGTTCGGCGCGTTCCTGCTGGACCCGTCCCGGATGCTGGCCCAGTTCGGCCTCGGCCTGGCGGTCGCGGTCCTGCTGGACGCACTGGTGATCCGCTGCCTGCTCGTCCCGGCGATCATGCGGCTGCTGGGCGCCCGCGCGTGGTGGCTGCCGGGGTGGCTGGACCGCCGGTTGCCGCACTTCGCCTTGGAGCCGTGACACGCCGAGGGCCGCCACCGGAGTCCGGTGGCGGCCCTCGAACGTCAGCCCTTATTCGTAGATCTCGCCCTTGGCGGCCTTCTCCACCAGCGACGCCGGCGGCTCGAAGTGGTCGCCGTACCGGGCCGCGAGCTCACGCGCCCGGTCGACGAAGCCCTGCAGGCCACCCTCGTACTGGTTGATGTACTGGATGACGCCGCCGGTCCACGCCGGGAAGCCGATGCCGAAGATCGAGCCGATGTTGGCGTCGGCCACCGACGTCAGCACGCCCTCGTCGAAGCACTTGACCGTCTCGAGCGCCTCGGCGAAGAGCATCCGCTCCTTGAGATCCTCGAACGGCACCTCGGCCGAGCCCGACTTGAACGCGTCGCGCAGGCCGGGCCAGAGGCCGGTGCGCTTGCCTTCCGAGTCGTAGTCGTAGAAGCCCGCGCCCGTCGAACGGCCCTTGCGGTCGAACTCCTCGACCATCCGGTCGATCACGGCCTCCGACGCGTGCGCCTTCCACGTGCCGCCCGCGGCCTCGATCGCCTCGCGGGTCTCCTTGCGGATCTTGCGCGGCAGGGTCAGCGTCAGCTCGTCCATCAGCTGCAGCGGCGGCGCCGGGTAGCCCGCCTGCGAACCGGCCTGCTCGATCGACGCCGGCGCGACACCTTCGCCCAGCGCGGCGACGGCCTCGTTGAGGAACGTGCCGATCACGCGCGAGGTGAAGAAGCCGCGGCTGTCGTTGACGACGATCGGGGTCTTCTTGATCTGCAGCGTGTAGTCGAAGACCTTGGCCAGCGTGGCCGGCGACGTCTTCTCGCCGCAGATGATCTCGACCAGCGGCATCTTGTCGACCGGCGAGAAGAAGTGGATCCCGATGAAGTCCTCGGTGCGCTGCACGCCCTCGGCGAGGGTGGTGATCGGCAGCGTCGAGGTGTTGGAGCCCAGCACCGCGTCGGCGTTGACGATGCTCTCGATCTCGCCGAACACCTTGTGCTTCAGCTCGACGCTCTCGAACACGGCCTCGATGACGAAGTCGACGCCCGCGAAGTCGGCCGGGTCGGCGGTCGGCTTGATCTTGGCCAGCAGCGCGTCCGACTTCTCCTGCGTGGTCTTGCCGCGCGAAAGGGCCTTCTGCTCGAGCTTCTCCGCGTAGCCCTTGCCCTTCTCGGCCGCCTCCTGCGAGACGTCCTTGAGGACGACGTCGATGCCCGCCTTCGCCGAGACGTACGCGATCGCCGCGCCCATCATCCCGGCGCCCAGCACACCCACCTTCTTGGCGGTGTACTTCTCGAAGCCGTCCGGCCGCGAGCCGCCGGAGTTGATGGTCTGCAGGTCGAAGAAGAACGCCTTCGTCATGTTCTTCGAGACCTGGCCGGTGGCGAGGTGGATGAAGTAGCGCGTCTCGATCGTGATCGCGGTGTCGAAGTCGACCTGCGCGCCCTCGATCGCGGCGGCCAGGATCGCCCGCGGCGCCGGCATGTTCGCGCCCTTGATCTGCTTGCGCAGGTTCGCCGGGAACGCCGGCAGGTTGGCCGCGAAGCTCGGGTTCGACGGGGTGCCGCCGGGGATCTTGTAGCCCTTGACGTCCCACGGCTGCACGCCGCCTTCGGGGTTCGCCTTGATCCACGCCTTCGCGGCGGGGACGAGCTCCTCGACCGTGCCGACGAGCTCGTGCACCAGGCCGAGTTCCTTGGCCTTGGCCGGGCGGTGCCGCTGGCCCTGGAGCAGGACGTTCAGCAGCGCGCTCTGGATGCCGAGGAGGCGCACGGTGCGCACGACGCCACCGCCGCCGGGCAGCAGGCCCAGCGTCACCTCGGGCAGGCCGATCTGGCTGCCCTTGACGTCGGCGGCGATGCGGTGGTGCGTCGCCAGCGCGATTTCGAGGCCACCGCCGAGCGCGGCGCCGTTGATCGCCGCGACGACCGGCTTGCCGAGCTGCTCGATGCGGCGCATCTGCCCCTTCATCAGGGTGCTGCCCTCGGTCAGCTCGACCGCGTGCTCGGGCTTGGCCTGGATGAGGTCGTTGAGGTCGCCGCCGGCGAAGAACGTCTTCTTGGCGGACGTGATGACGACGCCGGTGATGGAGTCCTTCTCGGCCTCCAGGCGGTCGACCGTGACACCGAGCGACTCGCGGAAGTCGGCGTTCATCGTGTTCGCCGACTGGTTCGGGTCATCCAGGGTCAGGGTGACGATGCCGTCTTCGTCCTGTTCCCAGCGGATGGTCTTGCTTTCGGCCATTGGAGTCCTCACACCCGCTCGATGATGGTCGCGACGCCCATGCCGCCGCCGATGCACAGGGTCACCAGGGCGCGGCGCGCCTGGCGGCGTTCCAGCTCGTCGACCACGGTGCCGACCAGCATCGCGCCGGTGGCGCCGAGCGGGTGACCCATGGCGATCGCGCCGCCGTTGACGTTGACCTTCTCCTCGTCGAGGTGCAGGTCCTTGATCCACTTGAGCACGACGGACGCGAACGCCTCGTTGAGCTCCCACAGGTCGATGTCCTCGGGCTTGAGACCCGCGGTCTTCAGGACCTTTTCGGTGGCCGGGGTCGGCCCGGTGAGCATGATCGTCGGCTCGGAGCCGATCGACGCGGTCGCCACGATCCGGGCGCGCGGGGTCAGCCCGAAGGTCTTGCCGACCTGCTCGGAGCCGACCAGCACCAGCGCGGCGCCGTCGACGATGCCGGAGGAGTTGCCGCCGGTGTGGACGTGGTTGATGCGCTCGACCGAGTGGTACTTCTGCAGCGCGACGGCGTCGAAGCCGCCCAGCTCGCCGATGCCCGCGAAGGCCGGCTTGAGCTTGCCGAGGCCCTCGACGGTGGAGCCGGGGCGGCGGTGCTCGTCGTGGTCGAGGATCGTGACGCCGTTGATGTCCTTGACCGGCACGACGGACTTGGCGAAGTACCCGCCGGACCAGGCGGCCTCGGCACGGTCCTGCGAGCGGACGGCCCAGCGGTCGACGTCCTCGCGGGAGAAGCCCTCGATGGTCGCGATCAGGTCGGCGCCGGTGCCCTGCGGGACGATGTAGTTGTCGTAGGCGGTGGCCGGGTCCATGAACAGCGCGCCGCCGTCGGAGCCCATGGGTACGCGCGACATCGACTCGACACCGCCGGCGATGACCAGCTGGTCCCAGCCGGAGCGCACCTTCTGCGCGGCGGTGTTGGTGGCTTCGAGGCCGGAGGCGCAGAAGCGGTTGAGCTGCACGCCGGCGACGGTCTCGGGCAGGCCCGCGTTCAGCGCGGCGGTGCGCGCGATCACGGCGCCCTGCTCGCCGACCGGGGAGACGACGCCCAGCACGATGTCGTCGATCGCCTGCGGGTCGAGGTTCGGGTGGCGGACCTTCAGTTCGTTGATCAGGCCGACCACCAGGTCGACCGGCTTGGTGCCGTGCAGGGCACCGCCCTTGTTCTTGCCGCGAGGCGTGCGGATCGCCTCGTAGATGTAGGCCTCGCTACTCACTGAACAACTCCTCGCGAGCGTGTGGGACGTCGTTGTGCCGTGACCGACTGTACCGGCCAGTAGGGCTAATGGCCATTAACATATCTCCGGATAACCCCATGGTGTCAATGGGTTGCAGCTGTGCCATGAGCCGCTATCGTTCACTCACCATGACCGAACGCAGCCTCCGCCCCCGCGACCGCAAGGCCCAGCTGGCCGCGGTGGCCGCGGAGCTGTTCCGCGCCCGCGGCTTCCCCGGCGTCGGCATCAAGGACATCGCCGACGCGGCGGGCGTCACCGGCCCCGCGCTGTACCGGCACTTCGCGGACAAGCAGGCGATCCTGGCGTACGTGGTCCTGACGGGTTTCGAGGAGCTGGAGGAGGCGACGGCGGAGGCACTGTCGGACTCGGTTCCCCTCGCTGACCAGCTGGAATACCTGCTGGGCCTGCTCGCCACCCAGGCGGTCGAGCGCCGCGAGATCGCGGCGCTGTGGCGCTGGGAAGGCCGCCACCTGCCGAAGGAGGACCAGCGCGAGATCGCCCGCAGGTCACTGCTGACACTGGCGGCGTGGTCGAAGGCCCTGCTGGCCCGGCGCCCGGAGCTGACGGCGGAGGACGCGGAGCTCCTCTGCTGGGCGGCGCTGTCGGTGTTCGGCAGTGTTTCGGTGCACCACACGTCGGTTGCCCGCCGCCGCTTCGCTGCGTTGCTCGTCGACCTGGCCCTCGGTGTGCTGAACGCCACACTGCCACCGCCGGCCTCACCACCGTCGGTCCCGGCACTGAGCCTCGGCACCCCATCCCGCCGCGAGCAGGTCCTGGCGGAGGCAACATCCCTGTTCGCCCACCGAGGCTTCCACGACGTGAGCATGGAGGAAATCGGCGCGGCGGCGGGCATAGCCGGCCCCAGCGTCTACCGCCACTTCCCCAGCAAGGCGGCCCTGATGGTGGCCATCGGCCACCGAGCGGCGGACAGGCTGGCGTTGGCGGCCGAGCGAGCACTTCAAGCACCCGACGAACGTTCGGCGTTGCGCCGCCTGGCGGCGTCGTACGTGCACACGATTCTGCACACGCCGGAACTGCTGGTGTCGTTCTCGGCGGACCGGGTGACGATGCCGGACCGCGACAAGGCGGATCTGCTGCGGGTACAACGGGATTACGTGGCCCAGTGGGTGAGGCTGCTGTCAGCGGTCCGGCCGGAGCTGCCGGCCCGGGAGGCAAAGATCACGGTCCACGCGGCGCTGACCATCGCGAACGACCTGGCGAGGACGCGCCGGGTGGCGTCGCGGCCGAACTTCGAAGCCGAGCTGACGACGTTGCTGCACACGGCCCTCGGTGTCGCCTGAACCGAAACGCGGATCAGTTCACTACCTTCCGCCCTTCCTGCCGGGGGCGCCGGTCAGGCATCATGGATCTGGCGACTCGGCCGTTTCCGTTCGTGAGTGGGGATGGGACATGAACAGAGTTCTCGAACACGCGAACCTGGGCGCACCGCTGGTCGATCTGAGTGCGGTGCCGCTCACCGCGCTGCGCACCATGGACAACCCGGAGTTGCAACGGGCCTTGCGCCGTGTGGTCGAGCAATCGGCGGCTCCGCAGTTCTGCGACCAGAAGCGCGACAGCAGCTGGCACCACTAGCAGTGCCGTCATGCCGGCGGGCCAGGAACACGTGACACCGGCCGAACTGCCGGTGCACCGGATCGGGACAGCGGATTTCGACGCGATCGCGAACGGAACCGGCGATATCGGTGCAATGCGGCTGCTGCGCGAAGCGGAACGCAGCCGGAGATTGCTCCTGCTGCGCGCGATCACCGACCTCGTGGCGAAGGACCCGGCGGCGCGCGGCCCGCTCCCGCACCCGGACGAAGCGTGGGACCTGCTGGCCCGCGTGCAGAACATCGCGCCCGAGGCCGTCGACCTCCTGCTCGGTCACCCCTACACCGGAACATGGGCGGGCTACACGATCCGGTTGCTGCGCAAGCAGATCACCGGCGTCTGCCCGCTGTGGGTGCACACCGGGCACCTGCAGGCACTGGCGGCCGCGGCGGCGATCCGCGCCGGCCTCGACTTCACCGCGACCATCCCGGTCTGGGCCGGCACCGCGATGCTCCCCGGTCTCGGGGTGGCCCGGTTCCGGGCCGACACCGAATGGATGGTGGCGGAGGTACGCCGGGCAGGAGCCGTGCTGGAGCTGGACAACGGCCGCCAGGTCGTCCGGGCGCCCGCAGATCCGGCCGCGGAAGGGCCGGGCTGGTGGGGCCTGCGCGAGGTGACGGCGATGTCCGGTGACCGCGTGCTTTCCGTGCGCCTCGACGACCTCGACCCGTACCGCGGTTCCTTCGAACCCGTGCTGCCCCAACGCATTCCGGCGGAAGAACTGACCCGCTGGGCGCACCTGCTCGACGGCGCCTGGCGATTGATCGTCCGCTGCCTGCCCGACACGGCCGACGCGTTCCCGGTCGGGTTCAGCTCCCTCGTGCCACGGCCGATGCAGCCGTTCCGCACCACCAGCGCGTCGAGCGGAGAGGCGTTCGGCAGCGCCGTCATTTCGCGGCCCGCCGATGCCGCCTCGCTCGCCGCGTCACTGGTGCACGAGTTCCAGCACAACCGGCTGAGCGGGTTGATGCACCTGCGCCTGCTGCACGGAGACGACCCGGCCGAGCGGTTCTACACCGCATGGCGTGACGACCCACGGCCGATCGGCGGTGTTTTCCAGGGCGTGTATGCCTTTTTCGGTGTCACGGCGTTCTGGCGCGCACTGGCCCGGCTCGAAGACGAACCGTTCCGGCCAATTGCCGAGTTCGAATTCGCCTACTGGCGGCAAGCGGTCTGGCAGGTCTTGGACGTGCTCCGGGCCGATCCCTGGCTGACCATCGACGGACGGCGGTTCCTGCGCCGGATCGCCGAACAGCTCCGGCCGTGGCTGCGTGAACCCGTGCCGACGCCCCAAGCGACCGCGGCGAGCGCGGCCCTGCTCGACCACTACGCCGGCTGGCGGCTGCGTCACCTGCGGCCCGACCCGCTGGTCGTCCGGACCTTGGCCGAAGCGTGGTCGGCCGGGCGGCCGCGACCGGCGCTCGGCTTCCTGCCCGACGCCGACCCGACGCCGGTACCCGACGGCCGCTGGCACCACGCCCGCCTGGACCTGACCCGGCTCGCACTCGCCGACCCGGCCGGCTTCGTCCGGCACCGGCAGGACGTGCCGGACGCGACCACCGCCGACTTCGCGTATGTGTCCGGCCAGTTCGCCCAGGCGGCCGAGGGCTACCGGGCGGAGCTGTCCGCCGATCCGGACAGCCCGACGGCCTGGACGGGGCTCGGCCTCGCCCTTTCCCGGTCCGCCACCGGACCGGCCGGCTCGGTCCTGCTGCACCAGCCAGAACTCGTCCGGGCGGTACACCGCCTGCTGGCGGCCGACGGCGCCGCCCCGGACACCCCGGACGAACTCGCGAGCTGGCTCGGCTGGCTGCGGACCGGCACCCGGCCGGCCCGCAGCTGACCGGCGCTACAGCGGCAGCGGGTCGATGTCGCAGTCCGCGCGGACGCCCTTCGACGCCGCGATCGTCCCGGGGTGCGACTCGCGCAGCACCATCCGGTACCGCGCCAGGACATCGGCGTACAGCGTCTCCGCTTCCTGGCCTTGCCCGGACGTGCGCAGGTCGAGCGCCCGGTTGAGCGCCGCGGCGAGCGTGGTCGGGTGATCCTTCCCGAGTACTCGCTCGGCCCGCGCCAGCATGTCCGTTTCCAGCTCCAGCGCGGCCGCGGTCTCGCCTAGCGCCGAGAGATCGCTCGCGAGGTTGATCCCGCACAGCACCGCACTCGGGTGGTCCGGTCCGAGCGACTCGCGCAGCTGCCTCAGGGAGCGCTGGTCCAGTTCCCGTGCGGCGGCGGCGTTCCCGAACAGTCGCAGGGTCACGGCCAGGTCGACGGCCGCGGCCATCGTGTGCGGGTGGTTCTCGCCGAGGTTGCGCCGGTACCGCTCGAAGATCTGCTCACCCAGTTCCCGCGCGGACCGCAGTTCCTGAGCGTGGCGGAGGTCGATCGAGTACCCGAGCGCACAGGCCATCACGTTGAAGTTGTCTTCGCCGTAGCGCACGCGGAACCGCTCGAGCACCGCGGCGGCCAGTTCCTTCGCCGCCTCGTGGTCGCCGGCCTTGCGCCGGGAGACCGCAAGGTAGGCCATCCGGCGCAGCGTTTCCGCGTTGTCCTCGCCGAACAGCTCGCGCACGCGCTCGGCGAGCTTTTCGTTCTCCTCCCGAGCCCAGACGTACTCGCCCGCTTCCCGGCGGTCGATGATGAGACCCATCCGGGAGCTCAGGGTCTCCGCGTGGTCGTAGCCGAGGATTTCGGTCTGCCGCTGGTAATTCGTTTCGTCCAGCTCGGCGGCTTCGCGGTACTGGCCGGTGAGACGCAGGTTCGTGCCGTGGATGCGCGCCGCGCGCAGGGTGACCGGGTCGTCCTCGCCGAACAGCGCCTTGGCCTTCTGGTAGACGTCTTCGGTGAGGTCACGGGACGCGAGGAAGTCGCCTTGCGCGGCGAGGTCGCCGGAGACCGCGATCTGGGCGGCGAGTGTCTCCTCGCTGTTGTCACCGGACAGCTGCCGGCGCGTGTCGAGGATCGTCCGGTTGATCTGCGCCGCCTCCGCGTACCGGCCGGTGACCCAGTAGTAGTAGCCGAGCCGCTCGGCGGCCTGCATGGTCTGCTCGTCGTCGGACCCGAGCCGCGCGGTCCAGTTCCGGTGCGCCGTTTCCGCCAGGCGGAGAGCCTCGTCGTGGTCGCCCCACTGGTAGAGGTACCGCATCAGGTTGATCACCAGCTGCCGGACCCAGCGGTCGTCGCATTCGACGATCTCGGACGGGTACACGTGCGGCAGGATTTCCTGGTAGCGCGGCCACTGCTTCGACGAAGTGGCGTCGTTGGGGTCGCGCTTGGCGAGCAGCAGGTGGGCACCGTGCCGCATCTCCGCACGGTGCTGCGGCGTCATGCGGTTGCGCAGCACGATCTGCACCAACCGGTGCAGGACGATCGAATTGGTGCGGTGGTCGATCTTCGCCAGGCTGTACCGGTTGATGTCCCGGATGGCCCGCGCCAGTTTCATCGGGTCGCGCAATGCCGTATCAATCTCGGGCAGAATGGAAATACTGCCAACACCCGAAAAGAAAGCGCGCGAAATCGGCTCCGGCGCGAAGAAAGCGCAAATCTGGAGCAGCTGGTGCGCCACCGGATTTCGCGTTCGCAGTTCGTCGAACGCGACGTTCCAGGCCGCGGCGACCGAAACCTCGTAGTCCGCCGGACTCGACGTGTCGAGAATTTCCGCAACTTTCTCGTCGAACAAGCGCAGGTATTCCTGCACCGGCATGCCGGTTTCGGCACGCCACGCGGCGGCCTGTTCGATCGCCAGCGGAAGGTCCCCCAGTCGTTCCGCAAGCTGCTCGGCCTCGGCCACGTCGATCTCCGGACCACGCCGGCGCAGGAGTTCGACGCTCTCCGAGCGCTCGAACACGGCGACTTCCAGCGGCCGGGCGACGCTGGCCCATTCCGCGTTGCGAGAGGTGATCAGGATTTCCCCCGGCCCGTTGGTCGGGAAGAACCGGCGGACCAACGTGACGTCTTCGGCCGAGTCGAAGACCAGCAGCCAGCGCCGGTAGGGCCGCCCGACCCGCAGCGCCTCGCGCACGGCCGGGATGGCGGTGTTCGCTTCGCCGGAGCCCGGGAGGCTCAGTGCCTGGGCCAGCTCGGTGAGGGCGACCCGGATCTGGGCGGCCTCGGTGGCCGGGATCCACCACACGACGTCGTAATCCCGCAGGTGGCTGTAGATGTACTCGACGGCCATCTGCGTCTTGCCGATACCACCCATGCCGTGCAGCGCCGACGGCAGGACGGCAGTGGTGCCGGACATGACCCGCTCACCGAGCTCACGAAGGAGCTCCCGGCGCCCGGTGAAGTTGGGGTTCCGGGGCGGCACGCTGCCCCACACCGGCGGGACGTCCTCGGCCGGGCTGTCCCCGTGTTCCAGGGTGAAGATCGGGCGGCGGCCCAGCCGCGGCCCACTGTCCCCCGACGGCAAAGGCTCGTGCAACTCCGGACTCCGCCGGCCCGGGTCGTCCGCCACCCCACCGGCGGCTGTGACTGCGGACGTGGAAGCCTCAGGGGGCACGGGCGCTTTCGCCATAGTGTCTCTCACCGGTTCACCATAATCGTAGGGCGGCATTCTCTTTTGGGCGATATCTTCGGTTACCCCGGAAACAGGCGACGACACCGTCGCTGAATCGGGTGCTATAGAGGAAAGTTCACCGGAGTAGTCTCGCTCTTTCGAGCGAATTCGGCTGGCGCGGGAAGAATAAGGACCACTGAGGGCCTGCATTACCACCCGTTCGAGTGCGACGTCGTGCGCCGGGTCCGCCCGGGCGTCCGGATCCCGTGTGGCGTCCGGTGCGTCGATGGCATCCCGCAGCCGGGTGATGGTGCCGAACCGGGCCTCGGTGGCGCGGACGACCTCCGCGGTGTCGGCCCGCCGGGCCCCGCTCAACAGCACCTGCCGGACCGAAGCGGGAAAGTCGAACACCGTCGTCTCGTCGCCGACCGCCGCGGCCGGCCGCAGCAAGCCGCTCGTCAGCACCTCCGTCAGGTGCTCCGGCCGCGCCTCGGGGAGGAGTTCGTCCTGGACGAACCGCGCGACCGAGAGGTTCGCGGGCACCGCGGCGAGCATGGTCGCCAGCCGGTAGGCCGGCGGCGACGCGACGCTCAGGAACCGGCGCACCCGCTCGCGGGCACTACCGGGGTCGACGAGGTCGTCGCTGCCCTCGATGGGGGCGCCCTTGAGCCCGCTCAGCAGCACCCGGGCGGGCACGAAACCCTTGTGCTCACCGGCAACCAGCCGGGCCCACCACCGCAGCCACCGCGGCCCGAGCTCCATCACGGGTACCGGGATCGCCCCGCCGTCCTTGGCTACGGCCAGCTCCGGGTCGGCCCACGCCTCCGGCAGCTCCCAGCCCCACTGGCTGTTCGGCGCGACCGGCACCCGGACGTTCAGCCGCGCGCGGTGCAGGTCCATGCCCCGGGACCACAGCCGTTGCGGCAGCACGTGCAGGACCGTCGTCGGCATCACCGACGCCCACTCGGCGAGCACGGTGGAAACGCCCCCGGACCGCCAAAGGTCGCCGACGCCGTCGGTGACGACCAGGACGATCCGCCGTCCGGTCGGGTCGATCAGCTCGGACGGGTCCCGCGGCGCCGACGACGACGTCTCGCCGTACAACCGCGGTCGGCCACGCCGGTGGCCACTACTCTGCGTGTCGAGCCGGCGGTACTGGATCGTCCGGAAGGCACCGAGCTGTTCGAGGCCGGCGCGGAACGCCTTCACCGTGCTCCGCCAGAGCGTCATGGACCGAGCCGTATCCACCACAACGGTGAGGTCCAGCCAGCGTTCGAGCTCGGGTTCGGTCACCGGCCACCAAAATCCGCTCTCGGCGACCCGCTCGGCCGTCGCGGCTTCGTCGACGATGACAACGTGCTCATGCCAGGCCGGCACCCTTCGCTTCAGCGTGCGGAGGGCACGAACGATAACGGACGGCCTAACCGATCCAGAGACGGGCTGTGATTGTGGCACGGAATCCGTAGCCGACGGGACTTCGGCAACTCCGCCGGCAATCACCTGACGTGGGCTTTCGAGTACCGGAACCGGCTCCGGCCGCGCGGTCGGGGGCGGCAGTTCCAGCGGAATCGGCAACGGGTCACCGGATCGCGGGACATCCGGTGGGCGGTGGGACGTCGCCGGCCGCAGCCGCGCCTCGTCGGTCCGCGTCGCCGCGATCAACCACAGCGCGTCGGCGACGTCCCGCACGTCCGGCCGGCCGGGATCCGCGGACGGTCGCCTTTCCCCCGCTCCGGTGAACCGCGATCCCGCGCCGACGGGACCGGGGACCGGCGAAAAGGGCGGGCCGCCCACGTCATTGCACCGCCGACAGACGCTGCCAAAGCGCGTCCACCAGCCGCTCCCACGTCGCGTCGCCGCGGTAGGCGCCGGACGTGGCGAGGTACATGGCATCCAAGAGCTTCCCGCTGGGCAGGCGGTCGTCGCCGGACGCGCTGCGCCGCACGAACTGTTCGATCAGCTCGTTCTGCAAACCGTCGCCGAGCTTGCGCCGGTTCTCCTCCGAATCGTGCAGGTGGGCGACGACCATCGCGGCCAATTGCTCCGGGTCCGGGTCCGGCATTTCCAGCTGCAGGCAGCGCCGCAGGAAAGCCGGGGGAAATTCCCGTTCTCCATTGCTGGTGATGATGACAATCGGAAACGCGTGACACCTGACCCGACCGCCGACGACCGATGCCGTCTCGCCGGGGTCGTCGGTGAACACCGTCGCTTCGGGGGTGTGACTGCGGATGCGCTCGAGTTCGGGAACGCGGAATTCGCCGTCTTCGAAAATGCTGAGGAGATCGTTCGGGAGATCGGCTTCGCTCTTGTCGAGCTCGTCGATCAGCAGGACGCGCGGGACCCGGCGCGGCAGGAAGGCGGTGCCGAGCACACCGAGCCGGAGAAACTCGCCGATCGGCGGCTCCGGCTCGGGACTGGCGCGCTCGCCGCGGGCGGCGAACCGGGCGCTCGCCGCCTGGATCCGGCCGATGGCGTCGTAGTGGTAGAGCCCGGAGTTCAGCGTGGTCCGGCTGGTGATCGGCCAGCGCAGGACCCGGCCCAGCTGCAGTTCGGCGGCCAGCCGGTAGGCGAGCGTGGACTTCCCGGTGCCCGGGTGACCGGTGACGAGCAAGGGCCGCCGGAGGTAGAGGGCCGCGTTGATCATGTCCAGCTCGGCCGGACCAGTGCGTTGAGCCGATTGCGAATGCTCGCTCCCGAGCCGCCGGGCGACGTCGTGGTCGTCCCGCGGCGGGTCGTCCGACTCCGGCAGGGGGCCACCGTCGAAGTCCCGCCACGGCGGTGGCGGCGGCAGGATATCCGTCAGTCCGAGGTCGTGGATCGGGCGGCCGGTGCCGCGGTAGACCCACCAGTCCGACGACGCGAGACGGGACGCGTCGCGGACCTGCGCCGCCTCGTCCCCGTCAAGACGCTCGCTCTCGGTCATCCCGGATGTCCCCTCGCTGCCACGGGAAAGCCGGTGGCTGGTCAAGAACGAGACGGCTCGGATCGTCCCACAGCACCACCAGATCCCGCACTGGATTATCCCGATGAAAGGCGGTTTCGGGAAGACTGGCGTGCACTCTGAATTCCTTTGCCCGCTTGGGAAGATCGCCCAGGCCGGATTCGCCCTTGGCGAACTCGGCGATCAACTCCCGAAGTACGTCGAGCGGCGCGTCGGGGTGCCATAGTACAGCCGGGATACCCGACCGCAAAGCCGCTGTCAGGCTGTCTCCGTCCCCGCCCGCTTCCCGCAGCGGAGCCGAACCGAGGACCACCAGCCCCCAGCGGAGGTCGGAAAGAACCACGTCAAGCCCCGAAGCCTGAGTACCGTTTTCGTAGTACACGCACTCCGCGGACGGGTTCGCCATGAACGCCTCCCAGTGCTGGTTCCACACCCGGTGCCAGTGCTTCGAACGCATGCGCTCCAGCGAACGGACGGAAATGAGGTAGTCGATCGAAAGCGGCCGCGGCATGCCGGATTCGTGTTCGCGGTGCCAGAGCTGCACGGGAAGGTTCAACAGCGCCCGCGGGAGCACGAACTCGAGGGCGACCGAACCCCGGTGGTCGGCCCAGACGCGTTCCGCGTCGACCACCAGGCCGTCGACGTATCGTTCGAGGTCGGCCGCCCGCACCTCCGCCGTGCCGCCGTGCGGTGGTGGCCATTCCCCGGGAAGCCGTTGACACCAATGGGAAACCTGGTATAGCTCCGGGTCTATCCCATCATGGTCGACCAGGATCATCAAGTGCAGCCGCCCTTCCTTCGACGGCATGGCGATCGTGGCTCGACGGGCTCTCAGCTGGGCTTCCAGTTGCAACCGCCGGGCCTGGTAGTCGTTCCACTCGGTCAGCTTCAGTCCCAGTTCGCCGCCGCACTGGTGGGCGACGAGCTCGAGGAGCGTGAACGCCGGCGGAATACCATCGGTGTCCGCGTTGAAAGAGGCCAAATGAGTGAAGGCTTCCCACGCGGTGCGCACCTTGGGTGGCAACGGCGCCCCGAGCCCGCTCGCCCGGCGCACCAGCTCGCCGAGCCGGGGCACCTCGAAGTCGGCCAGCCACTGGTGCAACCGGTCGCGATCGGCGCGCGGCAGCAGGTCCAGCACCCGCGGCCGTTCGACCAGGTCGCGGACGCGCTCGGACTCCGGCGACCCGGGCCGCATGAAGGCGACGGCGCCGACCAGCGCCTGCATTCCGTTCTGATAGCGCTCGCAGGCGGAAACGACTTCGATCAGCGAACTGCGCGGGGTGGGGTGCCGGGGAACCGCCAGATCGACGCCGAGGGTCTTCCCGACGAGGCTGACCACCACGGCCAGTTCCTCCGCCAGGCCGGCCTCGGCCAGCACGTCGACAACGGCTTCTCCGATCACGTGTCCCGCCACCTGGCCCAGCACCCCCTACCCACCTCGCTCGGGACGGAACCGGCGTCATCGCCCCTGCGGATCGAACGCAGTTGCGCAGATCTTACCCGGCAAAAGGGCCGCCGCCTGTTGCCAAAAAGATGTCACGACGGGCTCTCAACCGGCCAGTTGCCCACGCGTTCGACCAGCCGCCGCACCGGTACCGACCCCGGTTCCAGCATTTGCACCGCCGCGACGAGTTCGGCTAGCCCGCCGCGATAACGCAGACAGGTTCCGGCGATCTCCAGGACATGCAGCCGGGTTTGCGGGTGATATGCCACGACCGTCGCGATCTCCGGCCGGAGCCGCTTCAGCAGCATTCTCCGGCTGCTTTCCTCGGTGACGGCCGGAATGCCGAGGAGCAGTTCCGTCAGTTCCAACACGCGGTCGATGGCGGGCTCGGCGGGGGATGGCACGGCCCGCAGGTCCGGACGGTGCTCGCCCTCGGGCGCACCGCCGAGGAGCCGCAGCCACGCGACCGTGGACGTCTCCTTCGTGGTGACCGGGATCCGGCGGTACTCGGCGGGCGCCGCCGCCGGGTCCTGGAGCACGACTTCCTGGTAGAACACGTCCGTCGCCAGCAGCGCCAGTTCCGCGCCCGTCAGGTTCTGGGCCTTCTTCGCTTCCGCGGCATCGAGCACGCGGAAGGTGAAGCTCACCGCCTTGCCGACCGATCCGTGGCTCGCGCGCTGCACTTCACCGGCGTGGAGCGCGAGGCGCAGCCGGATCTGCGCCGGTTCGGAGTGCACGGCGTTGTGCCGGCGCAGGTCGGCGTGCATGCGTTCGGGCAGTTGCGCCACCAGGTCGACCTTCGCGATGTCGGGCGGCAGCAGGATCATCGCGCCGTCACCGGTGTTCTCCACGAAACAGACGTCCCAGGGGATCCCTGTCTCGGCGAAGCCGCCCTTGAGGACACGCCACAGGCCGTCGTGCACCTCGCGCAGGTGCGCCATGGTCCGGTCCGGGTGGTTGTACCCGGCGACGTCCACGGTCATGATCGTCCGGTGCAGCGCGGCTGGATAGGAAACCACGACACCCTCCCCACGTCCCGCGCTCATTGTCCCAGACCCATGCACCCTCGGCCATGTTCGCGCGGGGCGTTACGACAAAACCGGCCCTCCTTGACCTTGTTTCGTCCATAATTCGGCGTGCCCACGAGACGTCTTCACCTGGTGAGCGCGGATGAGGACCACCGCGTCTCGACCATCGAGCTCTTCTTCGACCTGGTCTTCGTCTACGCCATCACCCAGACCACGCAGCTGATGGCCGACCACCTCAGCCCCGCCGGGGTGGGGCAGGGGCTGGTCATGCTCGCCGTCCTGTGGTGGTGCTGGTGCTCCTATGCCTGGCTCGGGAACACCGTCCACGTCGACCACGGCGTCGCGCGGCTGGCGATGTTCGGTGCCATGGCCGTCATGTTCCTGGTTTCGCTCACCATCCCGGAAGCCTTCGTCGACCATCCCGGTGGGTTGTTCGCGCCCGCGTTGTTCGTCGTCTGCTACGCGCTCGTGCGGCTGCTGCACCTCGCCGCCTACCTGGGCGCGGCGAAACACGACCCGGGGCTGCGGCGGGTGCTGCTCAAGATGTTCGTCGGGCTGCTGCCCAGCGTCGGGCTGCTCGGCGTGGCCGCCTTCCTCGACGGGCCGTGGCAGCTGGGGCTGTGGGTCGTCGCGCTGCTCGTCGACTACCTCAACGTCTACCTCGCCGGGCCCGATGGGTGGCGGCTCAACGCGCCCGCGCACTTCGCCGAGCGGTTCGGGCTCATCGTGATCATCGCGCTCGGCGAATCCATCGTCGCGATCGGCATCGGGATCGGGTCGCTGCCGATGTCGTGGCTGGTCACCGGGGCGGCCGTGTGCGGGCTGGCGCTGGCGGCCGGGATGTGGTGGACCTACTTCGACGTCGTCGCGCGCGTGTCCGAGCACCGGCTCACCCAGGCCACCGGGACCGAACGCACGAAGCTCGCCACCGACTCCTACACCTTCCTGCACCTGCCGCTGATCGCCGGGATCGTGCTCGTCGCCCTCGGGCTCAAGAAGGCCTTCCTCTACATCGCAGACACCGAGCACCACACGCCCGGCGAGGCGCTGCACGGCGTGCCGATCTGGACGCTGACCGGCGGGCTCGCGCTCTACCTGATCGCGCTCAGTGCCCTGCGCAAGCGCAACCTCGGCAGCTGGAACGTCCAGCGGCTCGTCGCCGGGGTGCTGCTCGTCGCGGCGACGCCGTTGCTCGAACACGTGCCCGCCGCCGCGCTGCTGCTGGTCGTGGCCGCCCTGGTGCTCGGGCTCATCACTTTCGAGCGCATCCGGTTCGCCGAGTGGCGCAGGAAGGTACACACCGCCCACCCGTGAGCGACCCGCACTGGCGCTATCCCGGCTCCCGGGTTAACCTACTCGCGAGTAGGTAACGGGATGGAGGGCCACATGGCTGCGCCAAGGAAACGGGACGCGATGGGCTGGGGCCTGTCCGCGCTGACCCGGCTGGCCGGGAGCAAGGTCGTCGATCGGGCCGGGCTGCGCAAGCCCCTGGAAGGCCTGGTCACCGCGGGGACGCGCAACGGCTTCCGCGTCGCCGGCGCGGCGACCCGGTCGTTCAAGTCGGTGCAGAAGCTGGGCAAGCCCGCCCGGCTCACGCCGGCCGCCGACACCGGGCTGTTCGACCTCACGCCGACCGAGGACCAGCAGCTCATCGTCGAAACGGTGACCGAGTTCGCCGCCGAGCAGCTGCGGCCCGCCGCCGCGGACGCCGACGCCAAGCTCGAGGCCCCCGAAGGCCTGCTGAGCCGGGCCGCCGAGCTGGGCATCAGCCTGGTCGGCATCCCCGAGGAGCTCGGCGGCGTCGGCACGGAACGCTCGGTCGTCACCAACGCGCTCGTCGCGGAAGCGCTTGCCCACGGCGACATGGGCCTGGCCGTGGCCGTGCTGGCGCCATCCGCCGTGAGCACCGCCCTGGTCAGCTGGGGCGACGAGCAGCAGCAGGCCGACTACCTGCCCGCGTTCACCGGCGAGCACGTCCCGGCCGCCGCGCTGGCGCTGCAGGAGCAGAAAGCGCTCTACGACCCCTTCAAGCCCGCGACGAAGGCCCGCCGCACCCCCAAGGGCTACCGGCTCGACGGCGTGAAGGCGCTGGTCCCGCGGGCGACGCAGGCCGAGCTGTTCATCGTGTCGGCCGACCTCGAAGGCCGCGGCCCGGCGCTGTTCCTCGTCGAGTCGTCGAGCGCCGGGGTGTCCATCGAGGCCGAGCCGGCGATGGGCCTGCGCGGCGCCGCGACCGGCAAGCTGCACCTCGAACACGTCAACCTGCCCGCGGGCGCCCTGCTCGGCGGCGGGAAAGCGGACGTCTTCGCCGAGGTCGTCCGGCTGTCGCGGCTGGGCTGGGCGGCGCTGGCCGCCGGCACCGCGAAGGCCGTCCTCGACTACGTCGTCCCCTACGTCAACGAGCGGGTGGCGTTCGGCGAGCCGATCAGCCACCGGCAGGCGGTGGCGTTCTCCGTCGCCGACATCGCGATCGAGCTGGAAGGGCTGCGGCTGGTGACCCTGCGCGCCGCGGCGCGGGCCGAGCAGGGCAAGCCCTACGCCCGCGAGGTCGCGCTGGCGCGGAAGCTGGCCGTGGACAAGGGCATGCAGATCGGCAGCGCGGGCGTGCAGCTGCTCGGCGGGCACGGCTTCGTCAAGGAGCACCCGGTCGAGCGCTGGTACCGGGACCTGCGCGCCATCGGCGTCATGGAAGGCGCCGTCCTTCTCTAGGCTTCGGAAAGGCTTTGGATCATGATCAACCTGGAAGTCCCCAAGAAGGCCGGCGCGCTGATCAACCAGGCGTATCAGGCCGCGGCCGAGGTGTTCCGGCCGATCTCGCGCAAGTACGACCGCGCGGAACACACGTACCCGACCGAGCTCGACATGTTCGCGGCGCTGCTGGACGGCTTGAATTCGTCCGGCGAGGGCGGCGCGGGCGCGGCCGGCGTCCGGCGGTCCGTTTCCGAGAAGGAAGAGAAGGGCAACCGCAACGGCGCCAACCTGAACGTCGTCCTCGGCACGATCGAGATGTGCTGGGGCGACGTCGGCCTGCTGCTGTCGATGCCGCGACAGGGCCTGGGCAACGCGGCGATCAGCTCGGTGGCCACGGACGAGCAGCTGGAGCGCTTCTCCGGCATGTGGGCGGCGATGGCGATCACCGAGCCGGGCTTCGGCTCGGACTCGGCGGCGGTCAGCACGACGGCCCGCCTCGACGGCGACCACTACGTGCTGAACGGCGAGAAGATCTTCGTGACGTCGGGCGAGCGCGCGGACGCGGTGGTCGTGTGGGCGACGCTGGACAAGTCCAAGGGCCGCGCGGCGATCAAGTCGTTCGTGGTCGAGAAGGGCACGCCGGGCTTCGAGGTGGTGCGCACCGAGCACAAGCTCGGCATCCGCGCGTCCGACACGGCGGTGCTGCGCTTCGAGAACTGCCGCGTCCCTCGCGAGAACCTGCTGGGCACGCCGGAGATCGACACGAAAAAGGGTTTCGCGGGCGTCATGCAGACGTTCGACAACACCCGCCCCCTGGTGGCGGCCATGGCGATCGGCGTGGCCCGCGCGGCCCTCGACGAGACGCGCCGGATCCTCACCTCCGCCGGCATCACGATCGACTACGACCGCCCGGCCAACTCCCAGCACGCAGCGGCGGCGGAGTTCCTGCGCCTGGAAGCCGACTACGAGTCGGCGTACCTGCTGACGCTCGAGTCGGCTTGGATGGCGGACAACCGCCAGCCGAACTCGCTGCAGGCGTCGATGGCGAAGGCCAAGGCGGGGCGCTCGGTGGTGGAGATCGCGCTGAAGTGCGTCGAGCTGACCGGGGCGTACAGCGAGGAGTCGCTGCTCGAGAAGTGGGCTCGGGACGCGAAGATTCTGGACATCTTCGAGGGCACGCAGCAGATCCAGCAGCTGATCGTGGCCCGCCGGATCCTGGGGAAGACTTCGGCCGAGCTGAAGTAGTTGTGACGCAACGGAAAGCCGCCCGGCCGCTTGCCCTTCTCGGGGCTCTGCGACCGGGCGGCTTTCGCGTCGGCGGGGACCGGTTTCATGATCAGGCCGCCTCCAGGCCGTCATCGAAGGCAGGCCGTCCGAATACCGCGTCGACGGCCTCCCGTGCCCGCTGGTGGCTCGACGGGACGAGGTGCGTGTACGTCCGGAGCGTGAAGCCCGGGTCCGCGTGCCCGAGGTAGTCGGCCAGCTCCGCGATCGAGACCGCACGGGCCAGGAGCGTCGAGGCGTAGAAGTGACGGAGCGCATGCATCCCGTCCGCGCGACCCCGGTACGCGATCCTGGCTGCCCGGAACGCTCCGTGCCAGACGACCTTCGTGAACAGGTCCCCGGAGTACAGCCGGCCACCCTCCCCGGTCATCAGCAGCCGCGCCGTCACCGGATCACCGTCCGCGCTCTGCCAGGGCAGTGTCACGGCCACGGACGGGAACCGGTCCTCATGGTCGTCGATCTCGGCCAGCATGGCGGCCGACAGCGGGATAGTTCGCTCCTTTCCCCGCTTGGGGAGCGCGAACATCATCACGCCCCTGACCGTCTTGATCTGTCGACGGATGCGCACGGTCATCGCTGTCCGGTCGACGTCGTCGGGCGAGAAACCTAGAATCTCGCCCTGCCGCAGCCCGAAACCGGCACCGAGCGGAACCGCGATCTTGAACCGGTCCGCGAGCCCCGACCGCACGGCCTGAACACGTTCCTCCGGCCACACGACGATCGGCGGGCTACTCGCGACCGGCCGCCGCACGGTCTTCGCGTGGCACGGATTCTCACGAATCCGACGGTCATCCACGGCCGAATCCATCACACCGGACACGGTGTTGAACAAGACCGCCTGGTAGTTGTCCGAGAGCTTCCGCTCTTCCATCGAGCCGACCCAGTCACGAATGGTCGACGGCTTGATCTGCCCAACCTTCTTGGTCTCGAAGACCGGGTAGATCTGGCTTTCAAGCCGACTGAGGATGGTCGACCGCGTGCCCGGGTCCGGAGACTGGCTCTTCACCCAGCTCTCCGCCTGCTGGCGAAACGTCGTCATCGAGGCCCGCGGATCGATGTACTTGTCTTCCCGCTTGTCGGACTCGACGCCGATCAAGAAGTCCTCAGCGCGCTTCTTCTGCTTGTCCGCGAACGACTTCGAGCGCTCGTTGTTGTCCGGGTCGAGGTACCGGACCTTGTACCGCAACCCGATGCCGTACAGCTCGGACCGTTCCATGACGGGCTTGCCCCGCGCGTTGAGGATGACCTTCCCGGTCATCGCATCCCGCGCGGGGCGATACCAACGGTCCTGAATATGCCCCACCAGGCCGCCTCCGCATCGACCCAGGCGCGCAGCTTGGCCGGGTCATAGCGCAGGTGCCGGCCGATCTTCTTGACCGGCGGGCCCTCACCGCGCCATTTCCACTGGTAGAGCGTCTTCACCGGGACACCGAGGTAGTCCGAGACGTCCTCGACGGTCCAGAGCCGGTTCATGTTGCTGATGTTGTTCATTGCTCCCCCTTTGATCAGGCCGCGAGCCCAGTTGCCGAAGTTTCTGGAGGTCTCTCAGCCGCGAGCAGCGCCCGGTCGTACTCGGCCTTCCACGTGATCCGCTCCGCGATGGCGCGCATCACCAGGTGCGGCCGGGGCGGAACCTGCGGGTCGCCCGGCTCGACCTTCCGCCAGACCTGTTGCGACCGGTCGGCGGCCGGTTTCTCGATGCCGACGGCCGCGAGCGCCTGGAGCACGAACGTCCGCCGGTCGGCCTTGTGGTCGACCAGCGTCTTGCCCGACCACTTCCGCGAGACCAGGACGCGGCGGCCGGGCAGTCCGAGCGTGGTCCGCCGGTGAGCCCTGCCCTTGCAGTGCCCCGGGGTGGTCTTGCCCGTGACGCCCTTGGGCTGGATGCCGTAGAGCAGCCAGACCGCGCAGCGCGGCGAGCACGGTGTAACCGCCAGCTCGGCTTGCAGCCGGTCGTGGTGATCGGCCTGGGCCGCGCTGTCTGCCTCGACCACTTCACCGGTGGACTTGGTGAGGTACTTGGTCAGGTAGCCGATGTGGCGGCCGGCCTCTTCGGTGCCGCCGAGGATGCCCTTCGAGTGGACTTGCCGCCCGAACGTGACGACATGCGCCGGATGCTCGACGGCCTCCACCGCGTCGTCCCACCGGGCCAGCGGCCGACGTGTCTCCGGGTCGACGAAGCCGGTATCCGGACCGTCCCAGACCGGCCGCCTGTCGACGTAAACGATCTCGTCATGAGCAGGCCACCACACCTGGTGATAGGTGGCTTCGGTGACCTGACGGATCACGTCATGCGGCACCGAACCCCGAATAGCCGCGTGCAGATGCGGAGCGGCCCGACGCTGAGGCTCAACCGTGGCAAAGTACTGAGCGTCCCAGCCGACGACCCGGCGCAGGTTCTGCCACCACCGGTCCACCAGCGCCGAGAAGTGCACCGCGTCCCTGGCCGCCCGCCGGTAGTCATATCGACTTGGGTCGACCGGCGATCCATCGCCACGGACCGGACCATAGGTGTCGCAGGTCAACGTGACGAACATCGACGGCCGGAACTTCCCCGCGAACTCACGCCCAACCGTCGTCTTCGCGACCTTCCGCCGAGGCAGGTTCGGAGCGTCCTGCCGACGACGGGTCGAACGCTTCACCGCCCGCTTGGTCGGCACGTCCAGGGCGGGCAGCCGGCCCCGCATCCCGAGTTGCCGAAGTTCCGCATCAACCCCGGCGACCTCCTCCCGCAGCTCTTCGGCCTCCGCCGGGTCGTGCTCGACCACCTCCCGGTAAGCCGCCACCAAGTCGGCGCGGTAGGTCAGCAGCTCCGTGTGGTCCTCCGAGGGTGGCTCGGCTGCGAGGGTGGGCTCTTCGGTCAGGTGCCAGCCCTCACGGCACTGGGCCTGCCGAAGCGCCTTCGCCTTCCGCGCGCACGGCAGGCACACCGATTCCACAGTGGACCCGCACGGCACCGGCACGTAGCGCAGTTCGCCGGTCTCGGTGTCGCCCACCTCCATCGTGAACGGGCGGACGCAGACGCCGTGCTTCTCCGCCGTCGCCCGGATCACGTCGGCAGCCAGCGGGGTCCGCATCCGTTCGGCGCGTGTCTCGCTCATCAGGCCGCCACCTCCCCCGGCGTCGACCAGCCGCGCAGCAGGTAGACCGGCATGTCCTGCTTCGCTCCGGCCGGGAGGGCTGGGAAGGTGCTCGGCTCGAAGCGGACCACGCCGAACACCAGGACCGGGATGCCGCAGGGCGTTCGTCCGCTGATCGACAGGTGCACCCACTTGCCGTCACACAGCCGCCACAGCCGGGCCGAGACGTCCTCGAGCGTCTGGCTCCACACCAGCAGCGCCCGCGACACCTCCGGCAGACCGTCCACGTCGAGCTGAACAGTGATCGGACTCGACCAGGCGTTGACGTCAACCGAGGCGACCGGCGGCAGCTGATAGGAGTCGAGGTGATCGCGGATGGCGTCGAGGAAGATCATCAGCCGGTTCACGCGGCCACCCCCTCACCGCCGTGTCGCAGATCCGCAACACCACCATTGGTCACGTACGCCTCCAGCGCCTTCACCGTGGCGTCGGAGACCCACCCGGCGCGGATACGCAGCGGCTCACGGATGCCTTCACCCCACACGTAGCCCACGCCGGCCTCCGAGTCGCCGATCCGGTTCGCCCACGCCCCGCGCTCGTACGCCCCGTCCCCGAGCACCATGCCGACGTGCGTCTTGGACGTGACCCGCAGGCACACCCGCCGGGTGAACAGCTCCCGGACCGGGACGGTGTCCTTGGTGGGCTCCTGCACGTAGCCACGGACCGAGATCCCCAGCGCCCGGCCCTGGGTGGTCAGCAGCGCGACACGCTCCACAATGGCCTCACGGGTCTTACGGTCGGTGTACTTGGTCAGCGCGCCGATCTCGTCGAACTCCAACAGCTCCAACGGATACTCCGTCGACACCGGAATAGTCCGCAGCCGACCGGCGAAGGCCCGCTTGCGGGATTCCATCTCCTCCACCAGACCGTCGAGCAGTTCGACCGCGTCCTTGCCACCGACCGCGTAGCGGGAGAAGATCCCGCGCCCGTAGGCCAGCTCCATGCCCTTCGGGTCGATCCCGGACATACGCACCACCCCGGCCCGGATCGCCGGAGCCGCCGCCACCAGTGGGCACCACATGACGCTGTTCTTCCCCGCGCCCGAGGCACCGGCGGTCAGGCAGTGCGCACCGGAGCCCAGCAGTGGGACGCGCCAGTCACGGCCGTACTCGGTCCGCCCGGCCCAGACGTTGCGCAGGTCCACGCCGGTCGAGTCGACGCCGTCCGGGACCTGGGGGCCGACCACACCTCCGGCGAGCAGGTCACGGCGCTGGAAGTCAATGGACACGACGTTGGGGGCCAGCTCGCGGACCTGGCAGCGAGCGACCTTCCGCGCGACGGCCAAGGCACGAGCCGCGTCGTCGAAGTCCTCCGGCTTCTGCCCGGCCACCAGCTCCACCCGCACCTCATCCCACGAGGCACCCGACCGAACGCCGAGCACCTTGGGCAGCCGCGCGTTCGGCCGGTTCGACGTCGAGCGGGACAGCGCGCGTCGACGGCCGACGAGATTCACGTTCACCACCACCGGCAACGCCTCATCCCGCACCGACAGCCCGCACGCGTGCAGCCACTCCGGCAGCTTCCGCCCGTAGACCGCCCACCGAGCCCACCAGGAGCGCAGGAACCTCCCACACCACTGATCGAACGAGACGGCGTCGATCGCCCACCAAGCCGCGAGGACTGCCGTGACGCTGCTCAGGATGATCGCCAGGGAGAGCCAGCCGACCAGTTCGCACCAGGCGTAGACCGCGACCACGGCGAGACTGGTCCGCCACCGCGTCACGACCTGCGCGAGCATCCAGACCACGGCCTTGCACAGCCACCACAGCGCCACGAACACCACCGCCGCCGCAGCCAGAGCTTCCAGGATCGACGCCAGAGCGCGGCCGATCTTGTGCAGCACCCACACACCCAGCCCCAGCCCAGCCAGGGCGACCACGGCGAAGCCGGGAGACATCACCGACCACCCCGCTTCACGTCGAGGTCCAGCGGCAGCATCCCCAAGCAGGGAGCGCATTTGGTCTCGCCGGGCAGGAGTTTGGCGAATCGTTTGCAGGAGGCGCAGCGCGTTCGGGTGACCCCCGTTGACGCTCGCCGGTTGTCGTCGTTTAGCGTTGTCATTGTTCACTTCCGCTGGTTGTGGACAGCGCAGGAGCGGCAAGGTTGGTAGCCAGGTTCCGCTTCTGCGCCTTAACGGATCACACGCCCCCACATCAGGACGTGCTTCATTGCCGCGCGGCATAGCGTGCGTTTTCGTTACTGCTGTTGACTTTTTGGTCGTCTACATGCGACTAGTCAGCGGGTGTCGCTTCCGCCTGGAGTTCCGCCGAGATCTCACCCGCCTTCCGCTCCTCGTATCCGGCCCAGTACAACGCCTCATGGTGATGCCCCCGGTCGACGTCCGCGATCGCCTTGTACAGCCGCGCGTTGCCGAGCCGGAACGCCAGCCACACCGAGGAGTTCGCGTCGTTCGGTGGCCGGCGGTCCATCACGACCTCGTGGGCCTCCCGCAGCGTCCTCGGCTCACCCCTGCGCACGATCACGCCTCTCCGCGCGGGCTTCCAGCAGCACCGCCAGTTCCTCGGCGTGGTCGCGGAGCCGACGAAGGAACACCGCGCACCCCGTCCACGCGGTCTGGTCCTCCGGCGGCACCAGCGTCACCACGCACAGCCCACCAGCCAGCACCAGGACCGGCGGATGTGACGCGCCCGTCCCGGTCTCCTCCACCGTCACCTCGGTCCCCGCGCCCACCGTCCAGCGCAGCCCCAGCCCGTCCCACGTTGCCGTCATGCTCTTCCCACTCCCGGGCCAGGTCGGCGAACCCCTCGGCCGCCGACTCCAACGCCGCCACACACCACCACGGCAACCCGCGCACCTGCGCCAGCTCGTGCCACGCCCGCGACACCCGCCTCGCAGCGTTCGCCGTGTTCGTCGCATTCACCGGCGAGAGAACGGCACGGCCGTGCTCCCACGCGGCCATGTAGTCCCGATACGCCTGCTCCCACGCCTCGACCCGCTCGCGGAAGCCCATGCCTGTCACGCGGCCTTCGCTGTCTCACTGGTCCCGCCTGACCGGGATGGCTTCGCGTTGCTGGTGGCCTGCTTGAAGCCGGTCGCGCGGAACACATACGACTGGTACTTGAACTCGCCCTGACCAGCCACGCGAGGCTCCGCCGTCAAGCCGTCCAGCTCGATCGGCCGCATCCCCGGCAGCGCCTCCGAGGTCGTCGGCACCGGCTGGACGTCGGCGAGAAGGGTGATCTCGAACGAGGCCCGCTTCGCCCGCGTCTCGGCCGGGTCGGTGACCATGACCTTCCACTGCCGCTTCCCGGTCACCTCGTCGACCCGCTGCCGCACCGGGCGATTGGCGGCCCGGTCCTCCCGCGACTGGTACTCGTTGTCCGGCGACACCTCACCCACCATCACCAAGCCCTGCGGAAACGCGTCGTCGAAGTCGATCCCGAACCGGTGTCCCTTGTCGATAGCCATGCTGAATCCCTTATGTCGTCTGTTAGTTGGTTACTTCGGGCGGCTCTCCGCCTCGTGCCGCTGCGGCGTCCAGTGCCGCGCTCACCTCGTCCAGTTCCCTCCGCAGTACGGCAATGGCGTCGGAGTCCACGAGCAGGACCACCGGGAACGCCTTGCCGAACCGGACTTCCGCGCGGTTTGCGTACGTCAGCGCCCGGACACGAATCGGCAGATCAGCCGTGACGTGGATCTGAACCGTGTCGCGCATGCCACGCCGCGCCTACGCCGCACGTCGGCGAGGTACCGCCCGCTTGTCCAAGCCAGCCGGCCGGACAGTCGCTTCAGTGGTCACGCGTTCCTCCTCGGTGTCCTGGCCACCGGGCCTGCCCCGGCAACCTGACACCCAATCTCCGCCAAAACGCGGGACGTGATCACCACGTGGCGGGACATCTTGGGACGTCCCTGGTACCGTCGAAGACGTCCCTACACGTCCCAATGGGGTGCCGATGCCGAACGAACGCCTGCGTGACGCACTACTGCGCAACGGCCTGACCTTGGAGCAGGTCGCCAAGGCCGTCGGCGTCGACCAGAAGACCGTCGAGCGCTGGATCACCAAGAACCGGACGCCCTACCCCAAGCACCGGCACAAGATCGCCGCCATGGCGCGCGAGTCAGAGACCTACCTGTGGCCGGACTCCGTGGCCCCGGAGCGCAAGGCCGAGACGGCCGCCGCCGAGCTGGTGCAGGTCTTCCCGCACCGCAACGCCGTCCCCGTCGAGCTGTGGGACCGGCTCATCAAGGACGCATCGCAGACCGTTGAGATCCTGGTACACGCGGCGTTGTTCCTGGTGGAACGCCCGCGGTTCATCAAGGACCTGGCCGCCAAGGCCGAGGCCGACGCGAAGATCCGGCTCGTATTCGGAGACCCCGAGGGAGACAGCGTCGCGCTGCGCGGTGAGGAAGAGCAGCTCGGCGACGGGACGCTTGCGGCGCGCATCCGCAACGCCCTGGCGTTCTACCGGCCGCTGATCAGAGTCGACGGCGTGGAGATGCGGTTCCACAACACGACGCTCTACAACTCGATCTTCCGATTCGACGACGAGATGATCATCAACACACACGTGTACGGGTTCCAGGGAGCCCACGCCCCGTCCCTCCACCTACGGAGACTGTCCGCCGGGGACCTCTTCGAGACGTACTCGGAGAGTTTCGAGTCAGTCTGGAACCTCGCCAAGCCCGCCACCTTTTAGGAGGCAGCATGACCCGAGTCGACTACTACAACGACCCGAACGCCCCCAAGGCCAACAGCATCGCAGTAGCCGTCTCGGCGTTCATCCAGGACGACGAAGGCCGGATTCTCATGATCAGGCGTACGGACAACGACCTGTACTCCATCCCAGGCGGCCAGCTAGAACTCGGTGAGACCCTGGCCGAGGCAGCAGTCCGGGAGGTACGCGAGGAGACCGGCATTGAGTGTCAAGTCACGGGGGTGATAGGCCTGTACTCAGACCCCAAGCACGTTATCGCCTACGACGACGGCGAAGTCAGGCAAGAATTCTCAATCTGTTTCCGCGCAGAACCTCGCGGCGGTTCGCTTCAAGTTAGCGACGAAAGCAAAGAAGTCCACTGGCTTCCACCGAAAGAGCTAACAAATCTAAAGATCCACTCGGCGATCATTCTACGCATAACGCACGCCCTTCAAGGACGCGCCCAAGTTTACTTCTCGTAGACTAAATCTATGCACTCTGCACCTCGGCGACATCCTTTTGCGTCGCCGAGTAACGATACAGAGCATCACGCGCATGATCGATAATGGTCGTCCGCAACCTGGTTAGCATATCAAGGACGTCATCACAGCTTTTCTCAAAAGTCGACGACTCCGGAAAATAGAGCCTTCCGTGGGCGATTTCATTTCGCGCATCACATAACGATCGATCAATAAAGTGCTTACGCGTCACGAAGTCATCGATCGGCAAGCCGATGGCCGTGAACATTTCTATCAGAACGTCGTGCCGAAGATTTGATCTTGTGTTTATCACAGCTTTTTTCGGAACGCGCGCACGTGCGACACCGGGACGCCGCACAAGATCCAACGTATCCAAAGTGGCAGCTTCATCTCCCGCATCCAACCGACGCATGAGCGACTTCAGGGCAGTAACCAAAAACCCGTCACTAAGTTCCTCGTAACGAAGCTTGCGAACGGCAACGTAGTTCAAGTAGCCTTCGCAAGCTTCTTTAGCGTAGCCTTCCCAGTGAGCATAAAGAAGGGCGACCGCACCCCTAGCGAGCGCGCGAGTTAAGGGGGCATCTGGAGCACTTCGCTCGTGACGTTCCAACTCCCTGGCCAGCGCGACTAATTCCGCGCGCCTCCAAGCCAGGTCGTCGTCCAGCAAAGTCTCCAACTGAGTTAGAGTCTTTGGCGATGACGTCATCGCGACCTCGAAAAATAGACTCGCGCGTCGGTGATAAGCCTAGGAACTCGCCTACGCGGACTGACACCCGTGCCAGAATTATCGCGAAACTCAGGAGCAGACCAGCTACTCCTGATCCGGTCACGAAGGCCGTCGGGATCATCTATCCAGTCCGCAAGATTGGCAACAACACCTGCGGTCACGAACTCAAAACTAGAAATCGAGAACGCGCCCAGATGCCGATGACCATCAAAGCGGCGAAATGCATCCTCGCCAAGCGCCCGGTCAAGTAGCGAGAAAGTCTCTTCGAATTTCTGGGAGTCTATCTCTGACGAGTCCGTGCCATACGTTTTTGATGCCGCACGCATCCAGTCCGTCAAGTAGTCTCCGTACTCCTTATCCAACTGCTCACGGCGCCCGTGATAGCTCGCATGAAGGAAGAACCTAAGCGCCAACTCTTGACGATAAGACTGAGACTCTTTCGCCTCGGAAAGCGGAACTGTTGCAATGAAGTTAGGCGTCTCCGCCAGACGCACCAACTCGTTGAACATCGAAACATTCAACATAACCAAGAGGCAATTTCGCGCTTCTTGCAATGAGAGTTGCGTGCCGGAGTTAAGACGCTGAAACATGTCGTACTTGGCATTTGCATCCGACTGTTTAGCGATGATCCTAAATTCAATCTTGGCACGCTTGAAGTCGCGCTGCATCACATCACTGAAGACTCGATCGCCCACTTCCCACGTGTAGCCCTCCAAATCTGGCAGGTATTCGGTAGCCTCAAGAACCGAAGGTGGTCGAAGCCGGCGCTCTTCGTCTCGGTATATTCCGACAAACTCAAGGATAGTTGACAATCGCTGAACGCCGTCAATAACATCCCATACGCCATCCTTGCGCTGAGAGACAAAGATCGGCGGGATGGGAATCTTCAACAGGATTGATTCAATCAGTCGAGATTTTTGCTCGATGTTCCACCTGAAGATGCGCTGAAATTCTGGATGAATATCGATATCACTGTCGCGATACATCGAGATTACCTCACCAATGGACATTGGGTATCCGTCAGTGTGTATCTCTTTGGCTTTCTCCGAGACTTGGTCTTCCAGTGACATGCTCATCCTGTCATCTCTAGCTGTGGTCTCCATGCAAACCAGGCAATGCCGACTTCATCGTACGTCTGCCCACATGCTGCCGAACTTGCCTCTATGAGATCAAGGGCGCGCCGCCGATGGCGGCGCGCCTGTCACCTACGCAGCCCCTCGCCTTGGCAGCCGCATCCGCTTCCGACACGGCGGGCTGCCGCTCCGCTTCGCCCGCCGGCCGGGCGGTGCGGCCGCCAGCGGGTCACCTGGCGCAGCGCCGCGCGGCGGCGGCACACGGGTCCCCAGAGCCAACGTTGGCCTCCCTCTGCGAGCGGCTGTGCCATACGGGTCGTTCGTGACTCGATCTCCGTTACGCACCGTCGTGAGGGACCTCCATCCCGACGCCTGATCGTGACAACGGCCGGTAGCACCGCGTCAAGACGGGAAAGCGTGTCTTGACCCGGCACCACCGGCCGCGTGCTGGCTTCGTATCGGGATGCAGGGGGAGGTGTGGCTGGTCCGCCAGGCCGTCTCCAGGCCGTCAGAGGCCGGGGAGAGGCGACAGACGACGAGAACTAACGAGACACATCAGTGCAGCTCAGAGGCGGTTTTCGCCCAAGATCACGAGGTCGACGAAACCCAGCTGAGAAATTCTGGACATCTTCGAGGGGACGCAGCAGATTCAGCAGCTGATCGTCGCGAGGCGGATCCTCGGGAAGACGTCGGCCGAGCTGAAGTAATGCGAAAGGGCCGCCCTCAATCCGAGGGCGGCCCTTTCCTCAAGAGATCTGGTCGTCCAGGAACTCGTCCAGGTAGCGCCACGTCGTTCCGCGCGCCTTCCGGCCCGTCAGCACCCCCAGGTGTCCACCCGGCGCCGTCTTGAAGCGGACCTCCGGGGCCTTGTCCAGCAGCTCCACCACGCGCTCGACCGACGGCCTCGGCGCGATCGTGTCGTTCTCGCCCGCCACCACCATCGTCGGGACTCGGACCGAGGACAGCGAAATGATCCGGCCGTTCAGGTCCACCTTGCCCTCCGCCAGGTCGTTCGTGCGGAACAGGCGGTGGTACAGCTGGCCGAACGTGCGGCCCGGGTACGCGTACATGTTGCTCATGAAGTGGTCGACCGCCTCGATCTGGGCGAGATAGTCCCGGTCGTCGAGATGGGACAGGATCGCGATCGGCTTCGTGATTTCCTTGCTGATGCCCGTTGCGCGGAACACGCGGCTGACCAAATAGGACGGCGCGCCGCCGAAGGCTCGATAAATCGGCGTCAGGAGGTGGCCGTTCGTCAGGTCCACCAACGGCCTGAACGGGGCCACGATCGGGATGGCCGTGAAGTCCACCGGCGAGCCGATCGCGGTGATCGAGGCGATCGGGAGGTCCGGCTGGTCGGCGTTCACCAGCAGCGAGAAGATCCCGCCCAGCGACCACGACACCAGGTGCACGTCCTGGCCGCCGGCGTCCGCACTGACGCGCCGGATCGCTCGGGGCAGCACCTCGTCGATCCAGTGCTCGATGCCCAGGCGGCGATCCGAGAACGCCACCATGCCGTAGTCGACCAGGTACGTGTTGCGGCCGCGGTCGATCAGGTGCTCGATGAGGCTGCAGCCGCGGCGGAGGTCGAAGCAGATCGCCGGTGCCGCCAGTGGGGGCACCAGCAGGATCGGGGGCCCGGACACCGTCCCGCCGCTGTGGGTCATCCGGTACAGCGAACGGTTGGGGCCCTGGTCGATCAGCACCCGCGGCATCGGGCGCAGGTCGGCGACGCCGCCGTGCAGCACCTTGCCGACCACGTTCGACGCCGCGGCAGCCAGCCGTGCGGGTGGTGAAACCATTTTCCTCACGCCTCCCAAGAACCGATCCGGAGGCAATCTTGCCGGGCCGGGCGGGCGGACTCAACAGCACCACCCCCGCAGGCACGTCCAATTCGGACGGTCGCTAGTCCGTCCGAGTTACCCCGGGGCCGCTCTCGGCGGCCCGCGCTTCGTACGCCGCGCGAGCCGGGGAATGGGCTGCTGAAGCCAAAAGCCGGTCTGCTTTCAACGCCCGCGCGAACGCTTCGCCCGCCCTGCGCGGCAGCAGCCGCGTGAGCTTGCCCATAGTGCCCAGCGAGCGGGGCACGAAAACGTCGAAACGAGGTTTGCGCAGTGCGGATACGATGGCGTCGGCCACATCTTCCGGCCGCACGGACTTGAACAGCTTCGCCTCGGCGAGGCCGCTCGCGAGTTCCGTCCGCACGATGCCGGGCATCACGCACGAAACGTGGACGCCGCTGCCGTGCAGTTCCAGGTGCACCGCCTCGGACAGCCCGACGACGGCGTGCTTGGTGGCGCAGTAGGTCGCCGCCCCGGGGAAGCCGGCCTTGCCCGCGAACGACGCGACGTTCACGATGTGCCCGCTGCCCCGCGGCCGCATCCGCCGCACCGCCTCGCGCGTGCCGTGGATGACGGCGTGCAGGTTGATCTCCAGCTGACGCCGGGTCGTCGCGTCGCTCTCGGTCTCGAGGTCGCCGAGCGGCATGATGCCGGCGTTGTTGATCAGCACGTCGATCCGGCCGTGGCGGCGTTCGACCTCGTCGAGGAACTCCGTGAACCCGCGGATGTCGGTGACGTCCAGCGGCAGCGCGTCGGCCCCCAGCTCGCCGGCGGTCTTCTCGGCCCGGACCTGGTCGAGGTCGCCGATCACCACCTTCGCGCCCAGCCGGGCCAGCGCCGACGCGGTCGCCGCGCCGATCCCCTGCCCGCCGCCGGTGATGACGACGACCTTGCCGACGAGTTCCATGGCGACCCCTTCGTCTGTTGGCAATGCGTCAACAGTGTGCCCCCGGAACCGGTCCGGCGCTACCCCACGCGCTGCTCCAGCACCTGCCCCACCCACTCGCCGACGGTGAAGCGGACCGTCGGCTTGAACCCCTGGCTCTCGTAGTACCGCTGCAGTTCGCCGTCGCCGCCCGCCCAGCAGTCGACGCGGACGAGGTCGATGCCGCGCCGCCGGGCCTCGTCGAGCGCGTACTCGATCAGGCGGCCGCCGACGCGGCGCCCGGTGAACCGCCGTGACGTGATGAGCAGCCGGATGTACAGCTCACGCTCGTCGACCGCCGGCACGTGCTCGTCGTGTTCCTCGGAGACGATCAGCGCGCCCGCCGCCTCGCCGTCGACCACCGCGATGCGCAGGCCCGGGTCCGCCGCCATGCCCTTGACCCGCTCGACGCGCTTCGGGACGCCGCTCCACGGCTCGGTCCCCCACTGCTTCGAGCTGCCGCGGGCGACCAGCCATTCGACGGCCTCGTCGAAGAAGCCCAGCAGCGTGTCGACGTCCCCGGAATCACCCGATCGGATGACGATGTTGTCCATTCCCCCTGTCTACCGCACGGTGAGCACGCGCGGGCCGTCTTCGGCGATCGCGATGGTGTGCTCGACGTGCGCGGCGCGGCTGCCGTCGGCGGTCAGGATGGACCAGCCGTCCTGGGCGTACCGGTAGGCGTCGCCGCCCCGGGTGAGCATCGGCTCGATCGCCAGCGCGAGGCCCGGCTTGAGCCGCATTCCGCGGCCCGCGCGGCCTTCGTTCGGCAGATGCGGGTCCTCGTGCATCGCGCGGCCGATGCCGTGCCCGCCGTGGTCTTCGAGCATGCCGTGGCCCTGCGCACGCCCGGCGACGCCGATCGCGTACGAGATGTCGCCGAGCTTCGCGCCGGGCCGGGCGGCGGCGATCCCGGCGGCCAGTGCCCGCTCGGTGGCCTCGATGAGCGCGAGGTCGGCCGGGTCGGCGGTGCCGACGACGAAGCTGATCGCGGCGTCGCCGTTCCAGCCGTCGAGGATCGCGCCGCAGTCGATGCTGACCAGGTCGCCGTCCTGGATGCGGTACGCGGTCGGGATGCCGTGCACGACGACGTCGTTGACGCTGGCGCAGAGGACGTTCGGGTAGGGCGTCGGCGCGGACCGCGGCTGGTAGTGCAGGAACGACGGCTTCGCGCCCGCCTCGCTGATGACGTGCGCGGCGACCTCGTCCAGCTCCAGCAGGGAGACGCCGATCGCGGCGGCCTCCTTGACCGCGTGCAGCGTGTTCGCCACCACCCGCCCGGCCTCGCGCATCATCGCCAGCTCGGACTCTGTTTTGATCTCGACCATGGCGATAACTATACCGGTATAGTTATCGCTGTCGAATGGGGACTCAGCCGACCCCGAGGTGGCGGGAGATCAGCATCTTCTGGACCTCGCTCGTCCCTTCGCCGATCTCCAGGATCTTCGCGTCGCGGTAGAAGCGGCTGACCGGGAACTCGTTCATGAACCCGTAGCCGCCGAAGATCTGGGTGGCGTCGCGAGCGTTGTCCATCGCCGCGTTGGAGGCCACCAGCTTGGCGATCGACGCCTCCTTCTTGAACGGCTCGCCGCGCAGCATCTTGGCCGCCGCCTGGTAGTACGCCAGGCGGGCGGTGTGCGCGCGGACCTCCATGTCCGCGATCTTGAACTGGATCGCCTGGTACTCGCCGATCCGCTTGCCGAACGCCACCCGGTCCTTGACGTACCTCAGGCACTCGTCCACGCAGCCCTGCGCGAGACCGACCGACAGCGCGGCGATCGCGACGCGGCCCTCGTCCAAAATGGACAGGAACTGCGCGTACCCGCGGCCGCGGACGCCGATCAGGTTCTCCACCGGCACGCGGACGTCCGCAAAGGACAGTTCGTGGGTGTCCGAGCAGTTCCAGCCGACCTTGGAGTACTTCGGGGCCACCGAGAAGCCCGGCGTGCCGGACGGGATGAGGATCGCCGAGATCTCCTTGCGGCCGTTCTCCATCACGTCGGTGACGGCGGTGGCCGTGACGAACCGGGTGATGTCCGTGCCCGAGTTCGTGATGAACGCCTTGCTGCCGTTGACGACCCACTCGTCGCCGTCGAGCGAGGCGCGGGTGCGCGTCGCCCCGGCGTCCGAGCCGCCGCCCGGTTCGGTCAGGCCGAAGCCGCCCAGTGCCGTGCCCGCGCACAGGTCGGGGAGCCACTTCTCCTTCTGCTCCTGCGTGCCGAAGCGGAAGATCGGCATCGCGCCGAGGGAGACGCCGGCCTCCAGGGTGATCGCGACCGACGAGTCGACCCGCGCCAGCTCCTCCAGTGCCAGGCACAGCGCGAAGTAGTCGCCGCCCATGCCGCCGAACTCCTCGGGGAACGGCAGGCCGAACAGGCCCATCTCGCCCATCTTCGCGACGATCTCGTACGGGAACTCTTCCTTCTCGTACAGCTCGCCGATCACCGGCGCGACCTCCGCGCGCGCGAAGTCCTCGACGGTCTTGCGGAGGGACTCGTACTCCTCGTCCAGGCGGAAGTCGATCACTGCTGCTCCTCGTGGGGCGTTACTGTGCTGATGGTTACCAATCCGGCCACAGTCACGGCTGAAGGCTACTTTTGGCCGGATTGGTAACTATGGCAAGGGTTTCGTCCAGCGCGACCTGTTGGCCGGCCCGGACGGGGAGTTCACTGACCACGCCGTCGATCGGCGCGGTGACCGTGTGCTCCATCTTCATCGCTTCGACGACCAGCAGCGGCGTCCCGGCCTTGACGACGTCACCCGCGGCGACCTTCACCACGAGCACCGTGCCCGGCATCGGGCTGGTGACCGGGCCGGCCCCCGCGGCTTCGCCCCGCGACGAGAGCACGAATTCCTGGTCCCCGAAGGGAAAGCTCAGCCCGTCGCGGGCCAGCCAGACCGTCCGGTCCGGACCGCAGGCCTGGCGGTAGCGGTGGAAGCCGCCCGCGTGCCGGATCTCCAGGACGTCGCCGTCGCGCCGGGCCGAGACCTGCACCGGCGCCGCGTCGTCGACGAACACCGTCGCCGCAGACGGCGTGCCCTGCACCCGGACCACCGCGCGGGCGGCGCCGGACTTCAGCCGGAACGTCACCCCGCCGGAGCCGCCCATCCGCCAGCCGTCCGGCACGTCCCACGGGTCGACCACGGGCCCGGACGGCTGCAGCTCCAGGAACCGGTCCACCGCCGCCGCGACGAAGAACTCGGCGGGCACGTCCGAGGAGACCAAAGCGGACAGCCGCCGGTCGACCAGCTCGGTGTCGAGCCGGCCGGCGCGCACGTCGGCGTCGGCCAGCAGCCCGCGCAGGAACGCGGTGTTCGTGCCGATGCCCAGCAACGCCGTGTCGGCCAGCGCCAGGTCGAGCCGGTGCAGGGCGGCCGCGCGGTCCGGGCCCCAGGCGATCACCTTGGCCAGCATCGGGTCGTAGTTCGAGCCGACCACCGCGCCCGGCGTCATCCACGAGTCGACGCGGACGCCGTCGCCGGCCGGCTCGTGCACCGCCAGCACGGTGCCGCCGGTCGGGATGAAACCGCGCGACGGGTCTTCGGCGTACACGCGGGCTTCGACGGCGTGGCCGGTCAGCACCACGTCGTCCTGCGTCACGGTGAGGTGTTCACCGGCCGCCACCCGGACCTGCCACTCGACGAGGTCGAGGCCGGTGACCAGCTCGGTGACCGGATGTTCGACCTGCAGCCGGGTGTTCATCTCCATGAAGAAGAACTCGTCGGGGTCGTGGGCCGACATGATGAACTCGACGGTCCCGGCGCCGACGTAGCCGACCGAGCGGGCGGCCTCGGCCGCCGCCGAGCCCATCTTCTCGCGCGTCGCGGGATCGAGCAGCACCGACGGCGCTTCCTCGATGATCTTCTGGTGCCGCCGCTGCAGGCTGCACTCGCGCTCGCCGAGGTGGATGACGTTGCCGTGCGTGTCGGCCAGCACCTGGATCTCGATGTGCCGCGGGGTCGTGACGAACCGCTCCAGCAGCAGTGTGTCGTCGCCGAAGGACCCCTTGGCTTCGCGCCGCGCGGACTCGATCGCGGCGTCCAGTTCCTCAGGCCCCTTCACCAGCCGCATGCCCTTGCCACCGCCGCCCGCGGACGGCTTCAGCAGCAGCGGGTAGCCGACTTTCGACGCCGCCGAGGCGAAATCGCCGGAAGGGATGTCCACATCGGACGCGCCGGGCACGACCGGGACCCCGGCCGCGGACACCGTCGCCTTGGCCCGGATCTTGTCGCCCATGGCGTCGATCGCCGCCACCGGCGGGCCGATGAACACGAGCCCGGCCTCTTCACAGGCGCGCGCGAACTCGGCGTTCTCCGCCAGGAAGCCGTACCCCGGGTGCACGGCCTGCGCGCCCGACGACACCGCAGCGTCCACAATGGCCGGAATGTTCAGGTAACTGCGGGCAGCTTCCGCGGGCCCGATGCGCACGGCCGTGTGCGCCTCGCGGACGTGCCGGGCGTCGGCGTCGGCGTCGCTGTACACCGCGACCGCGCGGATGCCGAGGGCCCGCAGCGTGCGGATGACCCGGACCGCGATCTCGCCCCGGTTCGCGACCAAAACTGAGTCGAACATGCCCCTCACATCCGGAAGACGCCGTAGTTGACCTCGGACAGCGGCGCGTTGGCCGCGGCCGAGAGGGCGAGGCCGAGCACCGTGCGGGTGTCCGCCGGGTCGATGACGCCGTCGTCCCACAGCCGCGCGGTGGAGTAGTACGGGCTGCCCTGCGCCTCGTACTGCTCGCGGATCGGGTCCTTGAACGCCTCTTCGTCCTCTGTGGACCATTCGCCGCCGCGGGCCTCGATGGCGTCGCGGCGGACCGTCGAGAGCACCGACGCCGCCTGCTCGCCGCCCATCACCGAGATCCGCGCGTTGGGCCACATCCACAGGAACCGCGGCGAGTACGCCCGGCCGCACATCGAGTAGTTGCCCGCGCCGAACGAGCCGCCGATGACGACGGTCAGCTTCGGCACCCGCGCGCACGCCACCGCCGTCACCATCTTGGCGCCGTGCTTGGCGATGCCGCCGGCCTCGTACGCGCGCCCGACCATGAAGCCGGTGATGTTCTGCAGGAACAGCAGCGGGATCGAGCGCTTGTCACACAGCTCGATGAAGTGCGCGCCCTTCATCGCCGACTCGGCGAAGAGCACGCCGTTGTTCGCGATGATGCCGACCGGGTGGCCGTGGATCCGGGCGAACCCGGTGACCAGCGTCGCCCCGTACTCCTTCTTGAACTCGCCGAACCGGCTGCCGTCGACGATCCGGGCGATGACCTCGCGGACGTCGTAGGGCACGCGCGGGTCGGTCGGCACGACGCCGTACAGCTCGGCCGGGTCGACGGCGGGCGCCTCGGTCGGCAGGACGTCCCACGGCCGCGGGGTGCGCGGCCCGAGCGTCGAGACGATCTGCCGGACGATCCGCAGCGCGTGGGCGTCGTCGTCGGCCAGGTGGTCGGTGACGCCGGACTGCCGCGCGTGGACGTCGCCGCCGCCGAGCTCTTCCGCCGTGACGACCTCGCCGGTCGCGGCCTTCACCAGCGGCGGGCCGCCGAGGAAGATCGTGCCCTGGTTCCGGACGATCACGGCCTCGTCGCTCATCGCCGGGACGTACGCGCCGCCCGCGGTGCACGAGCCGAGCACCGCGGCGATCTGCGGGATGCCGCGCGCGGACATCGTCGCCTGGTTGAAGAAGATCCGGCCGAAGTGTTCACGATCCGGGAAGACCTCGTCCTGCCTGGGCAGGAACGCGCCGCCGGAGTCCACCAGGTAGACGCACGGCAGGTTGTTGTGGAGCGCGACCTCCTGGGCGCGCAGGTGCTTCTTGACCGTCATCGGGTAGTACGTGCCGCCCTTGACGGTGGCGTCGTTGGCGACGACCACGCATTCGCGGCCCGACACCCGGCCGACGCCGGTGATGATGCCCGCCGACGGCGCTTCGTCGTCGTAGAGCCCGTTCGCGGCCAGCGGGGACAGCTCGAGGAACGGCGAACCCGGGTCGAGCAGCGTGTCGACGCGGTCGCGCGGCAGCAGCTTGCCGCGTTCGACGTGCCGGGTGCGGGCCTTCTCCGGCCCGCCGAGCCGGGCGGCCGACAGGCGTTTGCGGAGGTCTTCCACCAGCTCCGCGTGGGATGTGGCGTTGCGGGCGTAGGCCTCGCTGTCCGGGGCAGCCGTAGTCCCCAGTGCCGGCGTGTCCATGGGCTCCCTCGAAGTTAGCAGGCGTTAACCTCCGCTCCGATGTTAGCGACCGCTAACGTGCGTGTCCAGTCGCCGGATTGCGCAAGAAGGCCACCCCGGCGGACCGGGGTGGCCGTCTCGGGCTCGGGGTCAGCCGATGGCCCCCCGCAGCGGGGCGTAGTAGCCCCCCGACTGCCCGGCCGCGGTCGGGTGGTACGACTCGACCACCGGCCAGGTGAGGCTGTGCAGGTAGTCGTCGGCCGACGAGCAGATGTTGTGCCCGGCGAACGACGGCCGGACGTCGACGAAGGTCGCCCCCGCCGCGGCCGCCCGCGCCTGGATCACCGACGCGAGCGCGTCGGCGCCGGAGTTGATGGCGCTGCGCTTGGTGTCGCTGAGCCCGACCCAGCAGGAGCCCGGGACGGTGTAGAAGCGCGGGTAGGACAGGACGACGAGCTTGGCACCCGGCGCCTTGGCCTTGATCGCGTTGTAGGTGTTGGTCAACAACGGCGGCAGCGTGTTGTTGACGTACGTCTTGGCCGTGTTGACCCGGTTCACGCAGTCGGAGTCACTGCCCAGGGTGCAGGTGGTGATCACATCGGTGAAGCCGGCGTCGTTCCCGCCGACGGTCACCGTGACGAGCGTGGCCGACGACGGGATCGAGTTCGCCTGGTTGATCACGTCCCCGGTCTTCGCCCCCGAGCAGGCGAGGAACGTGAAGGAGGTGCCGCTGTGGGCGTTGGCCCACAGCTGTCCGTAGGCCTTGGAGCTGCGGTAACAGCTCCCGGAACTGCCGTAGCTGCCGGCCCCGACCCCGGAGGAGTAGGAGTCGCCGAGTGCGGCGTAGACGGTCCCGGCGGCCTGGGCGAGGCCCGTGACGCCGAGAGTGGAAAGGACAACGGCCCCCAGGGCCGTGCTCAACCGTAGGAGGGATCGCCGGAAATTACGGGTGGGAACAGCCATGGGTCACTCCTTTGTGACAGGGCCGACCCAAATAGGACAGCAGGTGAAGGGCTGGCGAGGAACCCCTAGTTACCGACAGGTACCCACTTAGCCCACACCGGAAGTGTGAAACCCCTCGATCCGTCCGTCACCGGAAGATCAGCAGGTCACCGCCCTTGACAGGGTGACCGCGTTCGCTAACCTCGTCTGGGAGCGCTCCCAGAACTACGTATTGCTCAAAGGAGAGCGAATGACGCAGCTGAGAAAGGCGTTCGGCCTGCTGGCCGCGGCCGTGGTGACCGCGAGCGGACTGGTCACCTTCGGCGCGACCGGCCAGGTCGCGGCGGCGGCCGGCGGTACGGGCACCGGGTACCTGCACACCAGCGGCAACAAGATCCTGGACAGCACGGGGGCGACGGTCCGGCTGACCGGCATCAACTGGTTCGGGATGGAGACCGACAACAAGACGTTCCACGGCCTGTGGTCCAGCCGCACCTGGCGCCAGCAGCTCGATCAGATGGCGCAGCTGGGCTACAACACGCTGCGCGTGCCGTTCTCCGACGACGCCCTGAAACCCGGTGCCACGGCCACCGGCATCAACGACTACACCAACCCCGACCTGATCGGGCTCTCCCCGCTGCAGATCCTCGACAAGGTGATCGGCTACGCGGGGACGAAGGGGATGCGCGTCATCCTCGACCGGCACCGGCCGACCAGCGCGGGGCAGACCGCGCTCTGGTACACCGCCGGCGTCCCGGAAAGCACCTGGATCAACGACTGGAAGACCCTCGCCCAGCGCTACGCGGGCAACACCACGGTCATCGGCGCGGACCTGCACAACGAGCCGCACGCCGAGGGCACCAACCCGGCCGCGACCGGCGCGTGCTGGGGCTGCGGCGACACCGCCCGCGACTGGCGGCTGGCCGCCGAACGCGCCGGCAACGCGATCCTGGGCGTGCAGCCGAACTGGCTGATCTTCGTCGAGGGCGTGAGCTGCCCCAGCGGCGGGTTGTCGAACGTGTGGGACGGCGACCCGTCCAACGACGAGGACTGCGGCTGGTGGGGCGGGAACCTGTCGAAGGCGGGCGAGTTCCCGGTGCGCCTGTCCGTGCCCGGCCGGCTGGTGTACTCCCCGCACGAGTACGCCACCTCGGTCTACAACCAGCCGTGGTTCAGCGCCCCCGACTACCCGGCGAACATGACCGCGATCTGGGACAGGTACTGGGGTTACCTGTACAAGCAGAACATCGCGCCGCTGATGATGGGCGAGTTCGGCACCACGCTGGCGAACCCGGTCGACAAGGTGTGGCTGGAGAAGCTGATGGCCTACACCGGCACGGGCGTCAACGGCATCTCGTTCACCTACTGGTCGTGGAACCCCAACTCCGGTGACACCGGCGGCATCCTCAACGACGACTGGACCACGGTCAACCAGGCGAAGCAGAGCATCCTCCAGCCCTACCTCATCCCGCCCGCCGGCGGCGGCCCCGACCCGACAGTGACCACGTCGACCACCCCGACGACCACGACGAGCGGCGGCGGCACCGGCGGGTGCAAGACGGCGTGGAAGCTGGACAACTCCTGGCAGGGCGGCTTCCAGGGCACGTTGACGGTCACCAACACCGCGACGAGCGCCGCCAATCCGTGGACCGTCGTGTTCACCCTGCCCGCCGGAGCCACCGTCGCCAGCGGGTGGAACGGCACCTTCACCCAGGCCGGCACCACGGTCACCGTGAACGCGCCGTCCTACAGCCCGTCACTGGGCGCGGGCGCGGCCGTGTCGCTCGGGTTCACCGCCAACGGCCCGTCGGGCGCACCTTCGGCCGTCAAGCTCGGGACGGCGGCCTGCACCTCGTGACCGGCACCTGGCTGCGGTGCCGGCCGCACCGCAGCCAGGTGAGCAGGCTCACAGCTCACCTCATGACGCAGCTCGCCGGACAGCGGACGTTAGCGCTCGCTAACTTGCCGCTCTAAACTGACCGGATGCCGGCCAACCCCACCCCTCTCGTGAACGGCGAGAAGGCGAGCAGGCGCGAACAGATCCTGTCCGCGGCCGCCGAGCTGTTCGCGCACCACGGCTTCCACGGCGTCGGCATCGACGACATCGGGGCCGCGGTCGGGATCTCCGGGCCGGGGCTCTACCGGCACTTCCGCAGCAAGGACGCCATTCTCGGCGAGATGCTGAACTCGATCAGCCGCTACCTGCTCGACGGCGGCACGGCGCGGGCCGCCCGGCCGGGGGCGCCCGACGACACGCTGACCGGGCTGGTGCGGTTCCACGTCGACTTCGCGCTCGCGCACCCCGCCTTGATCACCGTTCAGGAGCGCAACCTCGCCAACCTCACCGACGCCGACCGCAAGCAGGTGCGCGCGCTCCAGCGGCAGTACGTCGAGGTGTGGGTGCGGGTGATCCGCGACGCGGTCCCGGACCTGGGTGAACGGCAGGCACGGTCGGCGGCACACGCCGTGTTCGGACTGATCAACTCGACCCCGTACAACCGCCATCTCGGTGACGATGAACTCGCCGAACTGCTCTGCCGGCTCGCGCTGGGTGCCCTTCGCGCGGCCGGATGACGATCGGCCGATCAAGGTATCCCGCCGAGCGCGCTCGTGGTGTTTGATGGGGCACGTGGACCCGGATTGGAGCGAGCAGGAGCGCCGGCTCGTCGAGAAGGCCCAGCGCGCGTTGACCGCGCTGAGCCTCGGCGACGACGCCGAAGCGCTGGGCGAGGTCGCGCCCTCGGCCGCCGAGCCGCAGGCCCGCGCGGACGAGACGAAGGCCCTGATGCTGCTGCTCTTCGGCGAGTGCAGCGCGATGGTCTCCACCCTCGGCGACGGGGGCAGCGCCCCGGTGAAGGTCCAGGTGTTCGACGAGGACGGCGAAGAGGTCTCGATCGACCAGGCCGACCCGCCGGTGCGGACCGCGGTCCGGACGCTGCTCGCCGAGGTCCACGGCAACACCGAAGCCGCGCAGGAGCAGGTCGAGATCGCCCTCGCCAACGCCGCCCCGGACGAGGTCGACAGCCTCGTCCTGCAGGCGCTGCGCTGGACCATCCGCCTTTCGGTGGAATGCCTGGACCGCGACCTGCCGGTGGCGCCCTGGATTTCCGAGGCGGTGTCCGACTAGGGCCCCTCAAACGCCCCAATGTGGCGTTGGTTGCGCTCAACGCACCGAACGCCACATTGGGTGCGCTCAACGCACCGAACGCCACATTGGGGCGTTTGGGCACAGGTCAGCCGAGCAGCTGCTTCACCAGGGCCGCGATCTGGCCGGTTTCGATGAGGAACGAATCGTGGCCGTACGGTGACGACACGACCGACGCCTCCGGCGTCCCCGGGAGCCCGGCCGCGATCTCCGCCGACTGGTAGAGCGGGTAGAGCCGGTCGCTGTCGACGCCGGCGACCACCGCACGGGCCGTCACCCGGCCCAGTGCCGCCGCCACGCCGCCGCGGCCGCGGCCGACGTCGTGGGTGTTCATCGACTCGGTCAGGACCAGGTAGCTGTTCGCGTCGAACCGGCGGGCCAGCTTGGCCGCGTGGTGGTCCAAATAGGACTCGACGGCGAACCGGCCGCCGCGCAGGGGGTCCTCGCCGTCCTGCGGGACCCGGCCGAACCGCTGGGCCAGCTCGGGCTCGCTGCGGTAGGTGACGTGCGCGATCCGCCGGGCGATGCCGAGCCCGGCCACCGGTCCCGACGGCTCCGCGTAGTAGTCGCCGCCGTGGAACGCCGGGTCGCTGCGGATCGCGTGCAGCTGCGGCGCGGCCCAGGCGATCTGTTCCGCCGACGCCCGCGCGGTCGACGCCAGCACCAGCACCGAAGCCACCCGCGAGGGCAGCGACACCGCCCATTCCAGCGCACGCATCCCGCCCATCGACCCGCCGACGACGGCCGCCCACCGGCCGATGCCCAGCGCGTCCGCCAGCGCCGCTTCGGCCGCGACCTGGTCCCACACGGTCACCACCGGGAACCGGCTGCCCCACGGCCGCCCGTCCGGATCGGGTGAAGCCGGCCCGGTCGAGCCCTGGCAGCCACCCAGCACGTTCGGGACCACGACGAAGACCTCGTTCGTGTCCAGCGCCTTGCCCGGCCCGATCAGCCCGTCCCACCAGCCCGCGCTGGGGTGCCCCGGTTCCGCGGGCCCGGCCGCGTGGCTGTCCCCGGTCAGCGCGTGCTCGACGAGGACCGCGTTGGACGCGTCGGAGTTCAGCGTCCCCCACGTCTCGTACGCGAGCGTGAACGAAGGCAGCACGCCACCGGCCTCGAGCGCCAGCGCCCCCGGGCCGGTGACGAACTTCCGGCGGCCCGGCGGATCGCCGATCCGCCAGGCGCCGGTCACGGTCACAGTTCCGCCTTGGCCGCCCGGAATCCGGCTTCGAGGTCGGCCTTGAGGTCCTCGATGCCCTCCAGCCCGACGGCCAGCCGGACCAGCCCGGGCGTGACGCCGGTGGTCAGCTGCTCCTCGGGCGTCAGCTGGCTGTGCGTGGTCGACGCCGGGTGCACGATCAGGCTGCGGACGTCGCCGATGTTCACCAGCTGGCTGTGCAGCTCGGTGCCGTCGACGAACTTCCGGCCCGCCTCCACACCGCCGCGCAGGTCGAACGACAGGACCGCGCCCGCGCCGCGCGGCAGGTACTTCTGCGCGTTCGCGTAGTACGGGCTCGACGGGAGGCCGGCGTAGTAGACCTTCTCGACCTCGTCGCGCTGCTCCAGCCACTCGGCCAGCGCCTGCGCGTTCGAGACGTGCCGTTCGAGGCGCAGCGACAGCGTCTCGATGCCCTGCAGGATCAGGAAGCTGTTCAGCGGCGAGATCGCCGCGCCGGTGTCGCGCAGGATCTGCACGCGCGCCTTGGCCGCGTACGCGCCCGGGCCGAGCGCCTCCCAGTACTTCAGGCCGTTGTAGCTGGGGTCGGGTTCGGTGAAGCCGGGGAACCGGCCGCTGCCGAAGTCGAACGTGCCGCCGTCGACGAGCACGCCGGCCACCGTCGTCCCGTGGCCGCCGAGGTACTTCGTCGCGGAGTGCACGACGACGTCGGCGCCGTGCTCGATCGGGCGCAGCAGGTACGGCGTCGGCACGGTGTTGTCGACGACGAGCGGGACGCCGGCCTCGTGCGCGACGTCGGCGACGCCGCGGATGTCGAGGACGTTGCTGCCCGGGTTGGCCAGCGTCTCGGCGAAGAACAGCTTCGTGTTCGGCCGGACGGCGGCCCGCCACTGCTCCAGGTCGTCCTGGTCGTCGATGAAGGTGACCTCGACGCCGAGCTTCGGCAGCGTGTAGTGGAAGAGGTTGTAGGTGCCGCCGTAGAGCGACGGGCTCGAGACGAAGTGGTCGCCCGCGCCCGCGAGGTTCAGGATCGCCGCCGTGGTCGCGGCCGAGCCGGACGCGAACGCCAGCGCCGCGACGCCGCCTTCGAGCGCGGCGAGCCGCTGCTCCAGCACGTCCTGGGTCGGGTTCATGATCCGCGTGTAGATGTTGCCGGGCTCGGCGAGGCTGAACAGGTCGGCGCCGTGCTGGCTGTCGCGGAAGACGTACGACGTCGTCTGGTAGATCGGCGTCGCCCGCGCCCCGGTGGCCGGGTCCGGCGCGGCGCCCGCGTGGATCTGCTTGGTCTCGAAGGACCACGCCGAAGTCTCGGTCATCGGTTTTCTCCTTGCGGCTCAAGGGTTCGCGGAAGGGCTGCCAGGACGAAGCTACGTGCGCCGAACGGCCTACCCAACCCTTCTCACCTCCTGGGAGCCGGGTTGCCTTGTCAACCAAATCTCTCTGTGTCTAAGATATTTACCAAGGGAGATTCACGGGCAGGGAGGAAGTCATGACCGAGCGGGTTCAGGTGCTGGTCGTCGGGGCGGGACTGGGCGGGCTGTCGGCGTCGCTGTTCCTGGCGCAGGCGGGAGTGGACGTGCTGACCGTCGAACGGCACGCGGGGACGTCGGTCCACTCGCGCGCCGCCGGGCAGAGCTGGCGCACGATGGAGTTGTTCCACTGGGCGGGAATAGCCGACGAAGTGCTGGCGGCGAGCCCGCGGGCGTCGCGGGGGCTGCGGATCACCGTCGCGACCAGCCTCGCCGGCCGGGTGCTGCACCGGCTGGTCCAGGACGGCAGCGAGTTCGACGTCTCGGCGTCGACAACGTTGCCCGCCGGGATGGCCGGCCAGGACGTCGTGGAGCCGATCCTGCTGGCGCACGCGGAAAAGGCGGGCGCGCGGGTGCGGTTCCGGACGGAGCTGACCGAGCTGGCGCCGGACGACGACGGCGTCACCGCGACGCTGCGCCACCGCGAAACCGGCGAGGAGACCGTGGTGCGGGCGGACCACGTCGTCGCGGCCGACGGCGGGCGCAGCGGGGTCCGGCAGCGGCTCGGCATCGGCACCACCGGCATGGACGCGCTGAGCCACTGCCTCGGCGTGGTGTTCGACGCCGACCTCGGCGACCGCGTCCAGGCCGACGTGTCCGACCTGTTCTACCTGCAGCACAAGGACTTCACCGCCGGGTTCGTCAACACGGACGTGCCGGGCCGGTACGTCTTCGCGCCGGACTACCACCCGGAGCGCGGCGAAAGCCCGGCCGACTTCACCCGCGAACGGCTCGTCGCGATGATCCGCGCTGCCACCGACCTGCCGGACCTCGACCCGGAGATCGTCTGGACCGGCTCGTGGGAGGTCGCCGCGCGGCTGGCCGACCGGTTCCGCGCCGGGCGCGTCTTCCTGGTCGGCGACGCGGCGAAGGTGACGCCGCCGACCGGCGGGATGGGCGGCAACACCGCGGTCGGCGACGCGGCGGACCTCGCGTGGAAGCTCGCGGCCGTGTTGCGCGGCGAGGCGGGCCCGGCCCTGCTCGACACCTACGAAGCCGAGCGGAAGCCGATCGCGCGGATGGTCATCGACACGTCGCTGCACAACATGAAGCAGCGCATGCACCCCGAACTCGACGTGTCCGGGCTGACGGAGGCCGAGGACCAGCTGGCGATCCTGCTCGGGTTCCGCTACCGCTCGACGGCGGTGCTCCCGGAGGAGCCGGACGACGGCGCGCGCGTCGAGGACGTGGCCGCCCCGACCGGGCGGCCCGGCTTCCGGGCGCCGGGCCTGGCGTCCACTGTGGACCTGTTCGGGCACTCGTGGGTGCTGCTGTGCGCGGGCGACGGCACGCGGTGGCAGCCGGCCGCGGCGGACATCGCCGCGGAACTCGGCGTCCGGCTCGACTGCCACGCGCTCGACGACGACCTCTTCGCCGCCCGGTACGGCCTGGCGACCGGCGGCGCGTCGCTGGTGCGGCCCGACGGCGTCGTCGCGTGGCGGTCACCGGCACCGGTCGAGGACCCGGCCGGCGAGCTGTGGCGGGTCTTGACTGCGGTTCTGTCGCGCTAGTCCCGCTGCTGCAGCGCGAAGCGGTTCCCCTCGGAGTCGGTGAACATCGACCACCAGCCCCACGGCTGCTTCTCCGGCTTCGCGGGGAACTCCACACCCTTCGCCGACAGCTCCTCGTACGTCTTCTCGACGTCGTCGGCGTACAGGAAGAAGTTCGACGTCGGGAGCTGGTCGCCGGCGCTGCGGGGACGGTCCTCGGGGTTCTCGCTGAGCACGAGGATCGTCCCGTCCGGCGCGGTGACCTCGACCCAGCGCCGGCCCTGGTCGTCGTAGGGCACGTCCGTCGTCACCGCGACCCCGACCACGACCTTGCCGACTCCCTGGATGGGCATGACCCCGCCTCCCTATATCCACCATGGATATAACCAGCCCGGAGTGTAGGCTCGGCCCATGGCCGACGGCAACCCGCTGACCCCCGCGGCGTTCCAGGTGCTCCTGGCCCTGGCCACCGGGCCGGGCGGGCGGGCGCACGGCTACGGGATCATGGGGTTCGTCGCCGAGGTCACCGGCGGCGCCGTCCAGCTGGGCCCCGGCACGCTCTACCGGACACTGACCCGGCTGGCCGCCGACGGCCTGGCCGAAGAGCTCCCGGGCGAGGACTCACGCCGCCGCTACTACCGGATCACCCCGGCCGGCCGGGCGGCGGCCGCGCGCGAGACGGCCCTGCTGGCCCGGCTGGTCGCCGCGGCCGGGGACGCCGGGCTCGCGGCGCGGCCGGAGTCGGCGTGAGCCGCCCGCTCGGGCTGGTGCCGCACCTGTTCGTGCGTGACGTGGACGCGGCTCTTTCCTTCTACACCAAGGCGTTCGGCGCGGTGGAGCTGTTCCGCACGGTGCTGCCGGACGGCACGGTGCTGTTCGTCGAACTGGCCGTCGGCGACGCCCGGCTGCTGGTCAGCCAGGAGATCGCGGCCCTCGACGCGCTGGCGCCGTCGACGATCGGCGGCACCCCGATGCTGCTCACCCTGGAGACCGCCGACCCCGACGACCTCGCCCGCCGCGCGGTCTTCGCGGGCGCGACGGTGGAAGCACCGGTCACGGAGATGTTCTTCGGCGAGCGTTACGGCCGGGTCGTCGACCCGGATGGCCACCGCTGGGCGTTGACGACCAAGCGCGAGCAGTACACGCCCCGAGGACATCGACGCGCGGAAGCCGCACGACGTCTGATCAGCCGGCCGCGGGCCGTCGTCCGACCCCGGCGAAGTGTTCGTGCAGCTCACGGACGTGCTGGGCCCAGAACAGCTGCCGCCCGCCCCGGGTCCGCGGCACCGCCATGCCCTTGCGGCTCGCCAGCCGGTAGAAGCCGGGACCGGCGTCGTCGGCGCCGAGGTTCCGCACGAGCGCGCCGAGCAGCCGCCCGCCCGCCTCGTCGAACGCGGCCTCGGAGATGCGGTCGAGCAGGTAGGCCATGCTCGCGCGGCCCGCACCGGTGGTGAAGTCGAACCCGGCCACGCCGGTGCGGCGGGTCAGCGCGGCGGCGAATTCACCGAAGGAAGTCGTCCTGTCCACGACCGCGCGCTCGACCAGAATCGCCTTGCCCGCATCGATCATCTTTTGCCATTCCGCCACGTCACGTCCGTACAAGCTGACCACCTCTCGCAGTTTCCGGCGAACCCTTCCGGTTGGTCGCGAGAGGATGCCACACGCCCGATCCGGACGCACACGGGGGTCGGTTTCCCTTGTCACCACGGAAACCTTCCACACCGCTGACGGTTTCTTTCGCTCTCCCGGCCGCTCCGGCAGGAGTTTTCCACCATTGCGATGATTGGGGGAACCACCTGGGAAGCGGCGCCAGAATGAAATAAAGTCGGCGCCTTCCCGGGCCCGGATCGATCGCCGGGTCCGGCATTCGGAGAAATCACAGGAGCGAAGTGCGCGATACCCGAGCCCGGTCCTCGTTCGGCTTCCTCGCCCGCGCGCTGGGCGCGTGCCGGGCCGACCGGACCACCGGCTCGCTGTACCTCGCCGGCCACCCCGGCGGCGTGGTCCACCTGCGCGAAGGTGCCGTGGCGGCGGTCGACAGCCCGGGTGCGCCCGGGGCGGACGCGCTGCTGGTGCGGTCGGGCCGGATCAGCGAGCCGGACTGGTCGGCGGTGCTGCGCGCCGGCGGCGTCCCGCGCGGGATCGGCCGTGCCGCACTGCGGCTGGTCGCCACGATGGCCGTGCAGGACGGCGCCTTCGCCATCGTCGCGGGCACCATCGACGAGTACGCCGTCGACCCCGACCCCCTGGACGTGCCGCTGCCGGTCAGCCCGGGGATCGAGCTCGACCGGCTGCTGGCCGAGACCGCGCGGCGGCTCGACGCGCTCGCGTCACTGCCCACGGCGGTGTCCCCGCACCGGGAACGCCTCGCCGCCGTCACCGGCGCGGAGCCGGCCGCGCTGAGCACCACGCGCCGCGCCATCATCGAGGGCGCGGACGGCAGGCGCAGCGCCCGGGACATCGCGTTCCTGCTGGGCCGCAACGTCTTCCCGGTGACGGTCGAGGTGTCCAGGATGGTCGGCGACGGGCTCCTCACCATCGCCGACGGCGTGCCCGGCACCACCACCGGCTCGCTCGCCCCGCTCCGGCCACGCACCCCGGAGACCGGCGCGGCGGTCGCCGTCACCGATCCGAAGCCACGCCTCCCCCGGCGCGAACCCGGCGCGAGCGGCGCCGGGGACGACCCGCCGCGGCCGTCCGGCTGGCAGGTGCTGCCCCGGCTGCTCAACCGCATCCGGGCCGGCCCGGCCACCGCGCCCCGCGGCGACACCCCGCACCGGAAAGGGACCACCCATGGACCGTGACGCGCCGGCCGGCGAGCGCCGACACGCTCGTGCCCGGCGTGCTCATCGCGGCCGGCACGGAGGACCGCATCGACCACGAAGGCGTCTCCGCGCTCGCCGCCGGGCCGTCGTCCACAGCCTGCTGAACCCCCATCCCCGAAGAAGGAGAACCGCCGTGCTGGGCAAAGGCCAGAACCTGTCGGACCAGATGAGCCTCATGGTGAAGCGGATGCGGCAGGAGGTGCCCGACTGCCTGGCCGCCGGCGTCGTCGACCTGGCCACCGGCATGCTGCTGGCCGTCGAGACCACCGACGCCCACCCGCCGGAGGTGCTGGACCTGCTGGCCGGGGCAACCCTCGACCTCTTCCAGGGCCGCACGGTGGTGATGATCGAGGACATCTTCAAGGAGCGCCGCGGCGTCGCCAGCGGCGAGCACTACTTCCAGGAGATCCTGGTCAACAGCGCCAACCTGACCCACCTGTTCATCCGCAACAACCAGAACACCGACGTGGTCGCGGTCGTGGTCTGCCCGAAGTCGGTGAACATCGGCATGCTCTTCGCCGGTGCCCGCCGCGTGGTCAAGGGCCTGGAGCTCTGACCCCCTGAACGCCTGCCGGGGTGGCGCATCCGCCCGCCGCCGCCCCGGCAGGCCCGGCGGCGAAGCTTCGTCCGGAAAGGACAGTCCGGCCGACCCTGCCGAGCCGTCCGGCGGTTTCTCGGCGAGAATGCTTTCGTGGTTTCGGTGCGCAGCGTGGTCGACCGGGTGGGTCCGACGCTGCTGCACGCGCTCCAGGTGCCCGACGACTCGCCCGCGGTCGCCGACGTCGTCATCGCCGAACCCGGCGGTGCGCTCACCCTGTCCGCCGGCGACCTCGTGCTCGGCGTCGCCACGACCGGCCCCGGCGACGCCGCCGAGCTGGTGAAGCAGAGTGCCGCCCAGGGCGCGGCCGCCGTCCTGCTCAAACCGCCGCTGGCCGCGAAGCCGGCGGTGAAGCGGGCCGCGAAGGCCAGCGGGATCGCGCTGATCCAGGTGCACGCGGCGACGTCGTGGGCCCAGCTCGTCTGGCTGCTGCGGACCGTCCTCGACGCCCTCGCCGACGAGTCGGAGGACCTCGATCCGGGGTCCGGCGACCTGTTCCGGCTGGCCGACGCCGTCGCGAGCGTCGTGGACGCGCCGGTGACCATCGAGGACACCAACTCGCGCGTGCTCGCCTACTCCGCGCGCCAGGACCTGACCGACCCCGCCCGCGTCGCCACGATCATGGGCCGCCGCATCCCCGACGACGTCCTCGCGCGGTTCCGGTCGCGCGGGGTGTTCCGCGAGCTGTCCCGCGGCCGGCAGACGATCTTCGTCCCGGCCCAGCGCGACGGCACGCTGCCGCGGCTGATCGTGCCGATCCGGATGGGCGGCGAGCTGCTCGGGTCGATGTGGGCGGTGGTCGCCGGGCCGGTGTCCGACGAGCGCGCGGCCGCGTTCGCCGACGCCGCCCCGGTCGTCGCGCTGCACCTGCTGCGGCGCCGCGCGCACACCGACGCCCAGCGCCGCGCGTCGGCCGAGCTGCTGCGCGCGGTGCTCGAAGGCAACGCGAACCCGCGCAAGGCGATGGCGGAGCTGGACCTGTCCGACGAGCCGCACCGCGTGGTCGTCATCGAGGTCACCGGCGGCGACGGGCGGGACGCCGAGGGCCTGCGGCTGGCCCTGCTCGAACGGATCTCCCAGGGCATCGGCAGCCGTCCGGTGGCGACCGAGCTCGGCGGGCTGCTCTACGCGGTGGTGCCGGACCGGCCGGGGCCGGGCGGCTGGGCCGAGCTGCGGCAGGCGCTCGAAGCGCAACCGGCGTCCCGGCGTGGCGGCGCCCCGCGCGCGGCGGCGGGCTCCCCCGGCGGGCTCGGCGACCTCTCGGCGTCCCGCGCCCAGGCCGACGAGGCGCTGGGCCTGCTGCGCGCCGAAATCCTGCACGACCGCGTGATCGCGTTCGACGAAGCCTGGACGGCGCTGACGCTGCACCGCGGCGCGACGGCGGCGGCCGCGGCCCGCGTCGCCGACCTCGGTCCCCTGAGCACCCTGCGCGCGCACGACGAGTCGGGCAAGGCCGGCTACGTCCAGACGCTGTACGAGTGGCTGCGGCACCCCGGCGACCCGCGGGCGGCGGCGCGGGAGCTGCGGATCCACCCGAACACCCTGCGGTACCGGATGCGGAAGCTCCTCGAGCTGGTGCCGCTGGACCTCGACGACCCCGACGTCCGGCTGGCGCTGCTGACCCAGCTCGTGGCCGTGCGCTGGAGCTGATTGGGCCGTTCGGCCCAACCTTCGACGTATGCGCTACTCCGCATGGATCGCGCCGATCGTTCGGATTGTCTTTTCCAGCCGAAAGATGGTGGATTCCGAAGATCGCGTGCCGCATTTTCTCTTCACCACCCCGGGTAGCCGGGTCGTTGCAAGAGGAGTTCGCCCATGAGCAGTTCGAAGCGCTTCGGCAAGGCGGTCAAGCTGGGTGCGGTGTCCGCGCTCTCCCTGGTCGCCTTGACCATCCCGGCCGCGGGAGCCGGGAGCGCCGTCGCGGCGCCGAGCGGCGACTGCTTCACCCCCGCGCACGCCGCGGACCGCAGCAAGGACGGCCACGCCGACACGGTGTCCCCGGCGGAGGCGGCCCGCATCGAGGCGGACATGCAGAGCAAGCTCGCCGCCAAGCGCACGGCACGCGTCTCCCAGGTCGCGGCCGCCACCTCGATCCCGGTGTACTTCCACGTGATCACGAGCGGTTCGGCGGGCAACGTGCCGGCGGCGACGATCACCAAGCAGATCTCGGTCCTGAACAGCGCGTACGCCTCGAGCGGCTTCAGCTTCTCGCTGGTCAGCACGGACTACACGAACAACTCGACCTGGTACAACGGCATCACCGACGGCACCACGGCCGAGCGCAACATGAAGAACGCGCTCCGCAAGGGCGGCGCGAACGCGCTGAACATCTACACGGCCAAGCTCGGCGACGACCTCCTCGGCTGGGCGACGTTCCCGTCGAACTACAAGTCGCAGCCGAAGCTGGACGGCGTGGTCCTGCTGGACACGTCCCTCCCGGGCGGTTCGGCGACGAACTACAACGAGGGCGACACGGCAACCCACGAGGTCGGCCACTGGATGGGCCTCTACCACACGTTCCAGGGCGGCTGCTCGGGTTCGGGCGACTACGTGTCGGACACCCCGGCCGAGGCCACGGCGACGTCGGGCTGCCCGGCGAACAAGGACACCTGCTCGACGTCGGGCGTGGACCCGGTGCACAACTTCATGGACTACAGCTACGACAGCTGCATGTACGAGTTCACCAAGGGCCAGAGCACCCGGATGCAGAACGCCTGGTCGGCGTACCGCGCCTGAGCCTCCGCGTCCCGTGAAGGCCTTCTCTTCGGAGGAGGCCTTCACGGCTTTCCGGGGCTCGGTGACCGAGCCGGTGACCGGCTGTCCACAGCCCCCACCGGTTGTGGATGACCCCGGCCGTGACCCCCTCGAATCGCCGGAACCGTCAGCACCAGCCGATAGACTGAGCGGGGCTCGTCCCCCAGGGATGGGTGGGGCGCGATGTCAGGCCCTCGAAGGCGAAAGCGGCAAACAACTCCAGGCGGTGCCGCCGATCGGGAGGACGGGGGTAACGCAGCGCCCGGAGGCACTCCGCGTCGTCCCGGAAGGGAGCGACGTACTCCAACGCGTAGGCGACGTCGTGGAGCCGGGTGCCAGGACGGGCGAAGTCCCAATCGAGGATCCCCACCGGCTGTTCGCCCTGCCAGACGACGTTCCACGGACCGAAGTCGCCGTGGCAAACCACCTCGCCACCGCCGCGCTCGCCGGTGTACCACGCGAGCTCGCCGGACGGCCGGAAATCGGCCACCGCGTCGTGGTAGTCCCGCAGCAACCGGGCAAACCTCGTCAGGCCGGCATCGTCGGCCACCTTGGCCCAGCCCTGCGGTCCGGACTCGCCCTCGAGATAGGTGAGGACCTCGCAGCCGTCGTCGTCGACGCCCAGCACGCGAGGCGCGGCCGGGAAGCCCACGGCCTCCAGGTGCCGAAGCAGAGCGTGAACCGCGGGCGACCACGGGTAGGTGGGCCGGCGGACGGTGTCGCCGACGCGCACCACCCGCCGACGCGGCTGGTCCTGCAGGACGTCATCACCGGTCACGCCAGCGGACCCTACCGGCGGTGGCCGTCGTGCCTCGCGGCATTTTTGCGGCGGCGGAACATCCGCGCCCTCCTCCACCCCCTCGCCGGCCCGCTGCGGCGGCGATTTTCCGCTTCCCGTGCGGCTTTCCCCCAGCCGGGCCGCCCCCGATTGTGGATGAGCGTCGGCCGCGAGCGGGGGGCCTGCTTTGGCCTGGTGGAAGCATGTGCCGGCAACAGAAAAGCGGCCGGCAGGTCGGCATCGACTACCGGACCGCGAAACGCCGGCAGACCAAGGCCGCGGCGGCGATTTTCCGCTCCCCGTCCGGCTTTCCCCCAGCAAGACGGCCAGTCCCCGGGCCGACGGGCATATCTGTCCACAGCCCCCGCCGATTGTGGATGGCCCGGGCAATGACCCCCTCGAATCGCCGGAACTGTGGGCACCGGCCGATAGGCTGAGCGGGGCTCGTCCCCCAGGGATGGGTGGGGCGCGATGGGTGGGGCGCGATGGGTGGGGCGCGATGGGTGGGGCGCGATGGGTGGGGCGCGATGGGTGGGGCGCGATGTCAGGGCCGCCGGATGGCTGCGCACCGGCCGGACCCCGCGCCGGCCCCCCGCGCGGCCGAAGTCAACGGCCGGCCCGCAAACCATTGACTGGGCCCGAGAAGACCCGCCGAGCGGTGGGGCGCGATGTCAGGGCCGGCCGCCACGCACCTCGTAACCGAGGTCCTTCTCCACCAGCCGCGAAGGCCGCAGGTACACCCAGACCGCGCTCACATCCCCGTACAGGTACTCCCGAAACCGCGGATCCCACCGCTCCTCGTCATCCCCCAGGTACCGCACCAGCTTCCGCCGCCCCCGCGCCACGTCGAACGGCCGCACCTCCGCCGCGCCGCGAGCCAGGACCTGCCGCACCACTCCGGTCTCGAGCTCGCAGACGTCCACCGACAGCGCCACCCGCGCCGGGAGCAGCGACGGCAACCGGGACCACGGCCCGCTGAGGATCCAGAACGCGCCGTCCTCCCACAGGTACCAGACCGGCCGGATCGTCGGACCGTCCGTGGCCAGCCGTGCCGTCAGGGGGCGGGCGAGGAAGGCGTCGATCATGTGACCAGCAACGTCTTCCCGACGGTCGCCCGCGACTCGATCGCCGCGTGGGCGTCCGCCGCCTTCTCCAGTGGGAAGCGCTGGCCGATCACCGGTACCAGGTCGCCCGCCGCTGCCGCGGTCAGCGCCGACTCCGTGAACGCCCGCAGCTCGTCCGGCGTCCCGATCGACTGCACCAGCGAAACTCCCCGCGCCGCGGCGGCCTCCGGCGACACCTCCGCCCACGAGCCGCCCGCCAAGCCGTACGCCGCCATCCGGCCGCCCTCGCGCAGCAGCCCGAACGCCGCCGTGCCGATCGCGCCACCGACCCCGTCGAACACGACGTCCAGCGGGCCCACCGAAGACGTCCAGTCCGGCCGCAGGTAGTCGACCACCGCGTCCGCCCCGCGCACGCGAGCCACCTTCGCCGGCCCGCCCGCCGCGCCGATCACCGTCGCCCCCGCCGCCTTCGCCAGCTGGACCAGGAGGCTGCCGACGCCGCCCGCCGCCGCCTCGACCAGGACTCGATCACCCGGGCGGACCCCGGCCGCGTGCACCAGGCCGGTCGCCGTCCGGCCGTCCGCGAGCAGCGCCACCGCCGCGTCGAGGGCGAGCGCGGGCGGCACCTCGAACACCGCCGCTGCGTCCACCGCGACGCGCTCGGCGTACCCGCCGGACCCGCCCGTCGACGTGACCACCCGCTGCCCCGCCAGCCCCGGGTCCACCCCCGGGCCGACCGCGCTGATCACGCCGCCGACGCCGTTGCCCGGGATCACCGGCGGCGCAGCCTTGAACGGCCCCGGCGCCCCCGCCCGGAACTGCGTCTCGACGAACGTGATGTTCGCGAACGCCACCTCCACCAGCACCTGTCCCGGCCCGGGCACCGGATCCGGCGCCTCCCCCGGGACCAGGACTTCCGGACCACCGAACTCTCTCAACCACACCGCTCGCATGCCGCAACCGTGCAACTTCAAGTGAGGTCGAGGTCAAGCATCTTGTTCGCACAGCACCACGAATACCGCCCGCAATTGTCGTTTCAGGACGATGACACCGCCGTCCGGGTGGTTCACCGTGAGTGGCAACACCGCACCGATTCCGGACGCAGACCGACCCAGGAGGCCGACCGTGCGTATCGCCGTTCCCCGTGAGATCAAGAAGCACGAATACCGGGTGGCGCTGACCCCGGCGGGGGTGCACGAGCTGGCCGGCCGCGGGCACGACGTCTTCGTCGAGGCCGGCGCCGGGGCGGGCTCGTCCATCACCGACGAGGAGTACGTCGCCGCCGGCGCGAAGGTCCTCGCCACCGCCGACGAGACCTGGGCCGAGGGCGAGCTCGTCCTCAAGGTCAAGGAGCCCATCGCCGAGGAGTACGGCCGGCTCCGGCGCGACCAGGTCCTCTTCACCTACCTGCACATCGCCGCCGACCGCCCGCTGACCGACGCGCTGCTGGCCGCGGGCACGACCGCGATCGCCTACGAGACGGTGCAGACCGCGAACGGCGCGCTGCCGCTGCTGGCCCCGATGTCCGAGGTCGCGGGCCGGCTGGCCCCGCAGGTCGGCGCGTTCTCGCTGATGAAGCCGAGCGGCGGGCGCGGTGTCCTGCCCGGCGGCATCCCCGGCGTCCACCCGGCGCGCGTCGTCGTCATCGGCGGCGGCGTCGCGGGCCTCAACGCCGCCCGGGTCGCGCTCGGCCTCGGCTCGGACGTCGAGATCCTCGACACGAACGTCGACCGCCTCCGCCAGATCGACAACGACTTCGGCGGCCGCATCCGCACGGTGACGTCGAACCGGCTGTCGGTCGAGGAGTCCGTGCTGCAGGCGGACCTGGTCATCGGCGCGGTGCTGGTCCCCGGCGCGAAGGCGCCGAAGCTGGTCTCGAACGAACTGGTCGCCCGCATGAAGCCGGGCAGCGTGCTCGTCGACATCGCGATCGACCAGGGCGGCTGCTTCGCCGACTCGCGCCCGACCACGCACGACGACCCGACGTACACGGTGCACGAGTCGGTCTTCTACTGCGTCGCGAACATGCCGGGCGCGGTGCCCCGCACCTCGACGTACGGCCTCACGAACGTCACGCTGCCGTACGCGGTCCAGCTGGCCGAGCACGGCTGGAAGCCCGCTCTCCAGGCCGACGCGGCACTGGCCAAGGGCCTCAACACGCACGACGGAGCCCTGACGAACGCCCCGGTGGCGCTGGCCCACGACCTGCCCCACACGCCCCTGGACACGGTCCTGGCCTGACCCTTCTCCACGAGCGGGTTCCTGTCGCACCGCGGCAGGAGCCCGCTCTTCTTCGTTCAGGCGCTCGTCACGTGGTAACCGGCCCCCCGCACCGTCCGGATGGTCTCGGCCCCGAACGGCACGTCGATCTTCCGCCGCAGCGCACTGACGTGCACTTCCACCAGGTTGGCGGTCGCCGAAGCAGCGAAGTCCCAGAGGTTGTCGACCAGCTCCGCTTTGGTGACAACCTGCCCCGGCCGTTGCATGAGGTAGGCGAGCAGGGCGAACTCCTTACCGGTGAGGGCAATGTCAACCACGCCCCGCCGACACGTCCGCCCAGCCTGGTCAAGCTCAAGATCCCCCACCCGAAGCACCCCGGCCCGAGTGGCACCCCCACGCCGGATGAGCGCGCGCAGCCGCGAAAGAAGAACCCCATACGAGAACGGCTTGGCCAGAAAGTCGTCAGCCCCGGTGTCAAGAGCCTCGATCTCGTCGTCTTCCCCATCCTTGGCGGTAAGCATGAGGATAGGAGTCCGGTTCCCCAGTTCCCGAAGCCGCCGACAAACACGAAAACCATTCAGCCCAGGCAGCATCACATCAAGCACAAGGGCGGCATAGGGATGCTCACCGGCGAACCAGAGGGCATCCCGCCCGTTGTGAGCAACATCAACGGCGTACCCCTCAGCCTCAAGCCCAGCCCGCAGGGCATCAGCAAGCCGCCGTTCATCCTCAACGAGCAAGATCCGCACCCACCAAACGATGCCACAGCAAGGCCCGGCCCCCGGGGCTCCGGCAGGGCTGGAACCACAGCGTGCGGCACCGTGGGGGTCCGGGGGGCTCGGCCCCCCGGGAGAGAGGACGAAGTCGACATGAGCGGCGAAGCCGCGATGCAGAGACGAAGGGGCGACCCGCTCAACCAGCCTGGGGGTCACTGGGAGCGGGCCGCCGAGTCCTAGCTTAGAGGGGTTCGGCGGACTTTGCGCCACCGGGTCGGCAAGTCGCACGAATTCTTTACCAAGTTGATCTGGCCGAAGATCACGAATCCTCTGGTCAGGGGCGTCGGGCCCGCCATCGGGCGGTAGCGGAAAGTGACGAAGGTCGCTCTCGGGTGTTCCGTGGGCGCGGTCGTCGCCGGTAGGGCAGGATGACGCCGCATCAGCGGGGAACGTTAGGGGACGGTATGCACGACGTGAGCTTCCCCCGGTTGTCCGGACACCTGACCTGAGATGACCGATGGTCACCAGGGAGGATGTTCCGATGCCTGCACCACACCCGCCTGAGTTCCGTCAGCGCGCCGTCGAGCTGGCCCGCCTCGGCGACAAACCGGTCGCCGCGCTGGCCAAGGACCTGGGGATCAGCGAGTCCTGCCTGCGCAACTGGATGGCCCAGGCCGACGCCGACGAGAACGGCTCAACCACAAAGCTGACCAGTGCGGAGAAGAAGGAGCTTGCCGAGCTGCGCCGGAAGAACCGGCAGCTTGAGATGGAGAATGAGATCCTGAAACGCGCGGCGGCGTACTTCGCGCGGGAGAACATCCTCCCAAAGTAACCTTCCCGCTGGTCTGTGAACTCGCCGCGGACGGTATCGACGTCACGGTGGCCTGCCGGGTATTGAACGTGTCCCGCTCCGGATACTACGAATGGCGCGACCGGCCGCCCTCGACCCGAGAGGCGGAGAACACGGTACTGCTGAAACACATCGAACAGATCCACGCCGATTCCCGCGGCACCTACGGCTCACCGCGCGTGCACGCCGAACTCATGCTCGGTCTGGGGATGCCGGTCAACCTCAAACGGGTCGAGCGGCTCATGCGCGAGGCCGGGATCCAGGGCCTCTACCGGCGCCGCCGGCACCACACCACAGTCCGTGACCCGGCCGGGCAACCCAGCGCCGACCTGGTCAACCGCCAGTTCACCGTCGACGCCCCGGACCGGTTGTGGATCACCGACATCACCGAACACCCCACCGAGGAGGGCCGGGTCTACTGCGCCGCGGTCATGGACGCCTATTCCCGGCTCATCATCGGCTGGTCCATCGCCGGCCATATGCGCACCGAACTGGTCACCGACGCCCTCGGTATGGCCATCCTGCGCCGCCAGCCGGAAAACGACACCACCATTCTACATTCCGACCACGGCTCGCAATATACCTCGTGGGCATTCGGGCAACGTCTCCGCAATGCCGGACTGCTCGCGTCCATGGGCACAGTCGGCGACTGTTACGACAATGCCATGATGGAATCGTTCTGGGGCACTCTTCAGCTTGAACTTCTCGACTCGAGAACGTGGAAAAACCGAGACGAACTTGCCAATGCGATATTCGAATGGATAGAGTGCTGGTACAACCCGAAGCGGAGACATTCCAAGATCGGGATGCACAGCCCCGCCACGTTTGAGGCCCTCAACCAGCCACCACACGCGGCACCCTGACCCCACACCCGCCGTGTCCGGCGAACGGGGGGAAGCTCAACGGCAGTGGCCGGATTGTGGTGCAGAACCTGAGCAAGCGGTTCGGCGCAGTGAACGCCGTGCAGAACCTGAGCTTCACGGTCGAACCGGGTTCGGTGACGGGTTTCCTGGGGCCGAACGGTGCCGGGAAGACGACGACTTTGCGCATGTTGCTCGGGTTGGTGGCGCCGACGTCGGGGTCGGCGACGATCAACGGGCGGCCGCACTCGCAGCTGGGGAATCCGGCGCGGGTGGTGGGCTCGGTTCTGGAGAACGAGGGTTTCCATCCGGGCCGGACGGCCCGCAACCACCTTCGGGTGTACGCGGCGGCCATCGGGGTGCCGGATCGGCGGGCGGACGAGGTGCTCGGCCTGGTGGGCCTGGGGAGTGCCGCGGATCGGAAGGCGGGCGGGTTCTCGCTCGGCATGCGGCAGCGGCTGGCGCTGGCGACGGCGTTGCTGGGTGATCCGCAGGTGCTGGTGCTGGACGAGCCGACGAACGGTCTCGACCCGGAGGGCATCCTGTGGCTGCGGAATTTCCTGCGTTCGTACGCGCGGGAGCAGCGGCGGACGGTGCTGGTGTCGAGTCACCTGCTCAACGAGGTCGAGCAGCTGATCGACCAGGTGGTGATCATCAGCCAGGGTGTGACGCGCTACTACGGCCCGCTGGAGCAGCTGCGCAAGAGCCAGCAGTCGCGGGTGCTGGTGCAGCCTGCGGATCCGTCGGCGCTGGTGAAGGCGTTGCAGGACAACGGCATCGTCGGGGTTTCGCCGACGCCGGACGGACGGGTCGCGGTCGCCGGGTCGAGTGTGCAGCAGATCGGTGACATCGCCGCGAAGGCCGGGATCGCCGTCTACGGGATGCAGGAGGAGCACGCCGATCTGGAGCGGATGTTCTTCCAGCTGACGCAGGGTCAGTACACGGGCGCGCCGGGTCAGCCGCCGCCGGGGTATCCGCCGCAGCCGCAGTTCCAGGGCCCGCCGCCGGGGTATCCGCCGCAGCAGCAGCACTACCAGCAGGGCCCGCCGTCGGGTCCGCAGCAGCAACAGCAGTACTGGGGAGGACCGCAGCAGTGATGGGCAACCTGATCAAGGCGGAGTTCCGCAAGACGCTCTCGCTGAACACGTGGTGGGTGCTGCTGATCCCGCTGGCGCTGGTCGCGTTCTGGCTGACGTTCGTGTGGGGCAAGATCACGAACGACTTCGCGGACTACATCGGCGGGTCCGACGCTCGCGAGATCGCGGGCGCGGTCGGCCTGGACGCGAGCAAGCTGCCGGTCGGGCTGCTGGCGTTCGCGCACGGCGTGAACATCGCGCAGCTGATCCCCGGCCTGTTCGGCGTCTTCGCGCTGGCCGGCGAGTACCGGAGCAAGACGATCACGACGACGTTCCTGACGGCGCCGAACCGGGTCACCGCGCTGACCGCGAAGATGCTCACCTACGTCGGGTGGGGCGCGATCTACGGCCTGGTGAGCGCCGGTGTCTCGGCGATCGCGGTGATGGCCTCGGTCGATTCCGGGCGGTGGCCCAGCGCGGGCCAGTGGCTGGCTGCGCTCGGCGGGACGATCCTGGCCTCGGTGCTGGTGACGTTGTTCGGCATCGGGTTCGGCGCGGTGCTGCGCAACGTGCCGCTGGCCGTGGTGCTGTTCATCGTGTGGTTCCTGATCATCGAGAACGTCCTGGTCATCGCCCTCTGGGGCCCGGCCGACATCCTGGGCGGGATCCTGCCGAACGGCACCGCGAACGGGATCGTCGGCGGGATCGCGGCGGACGCGTTCGGGATCAACTCGCTCAACCTGCCGGGCGGCGTCGACCACTGGTCGGCACTGGGCCTGCAGCTCGCGGCGGGTGCGCCGGGCGTGATCTCGTGGTGGGCGTCGGCGCTGATCTTCTTCGCGTGGACGATGGTCTTCTTCGGCCTCGGCTGGGCGGGCAACCAGAAGCGCGACATCACGTAGTTTTCCTTGTCCCGAAGGCCACCTCGAGCTGCTCGAGGTGGCCTTCGGTGCGTTCGGGGAAATATTTTGTCGGTGGTGGCGCTTACTGTCACAACGTGACCACCGCACCGCCTCGCTCCCGTCAAGAGCTCCCACCCGCCGAGACGGCCGGCTGGATCCGCCGGCTGTCCGCCGCGGCGTGGGAGCACCGCGTGCTCGTCGTGCTGTCGCTGCTCGCGGCCGCGATCGGCGTCGGCGTGCAGGCCGCGAGCCCGCTGCTGGTGCGCACGGCGGTCGACGACGCGGTGGCCGGGCACACCGGCGGGCTGCCGGGGATCGCCGCCTTCCTGGCCGGGCTGCAGCTGGTCGCCTTCGGCACCGCGTTCGCGCGCCGCTACCTCGGCGGCAAGCTCGCCCTCGACGTCCAGCACGACCTGCGTCAGCGCGTCTTCAACGCCGTTTCGCGGCTGGACGGCGGCAAGCAGGACGCCCTGCGCACCGGCCAGGTCGCCTCGCGCGCGATCTCCGACCTGCAGCTGGTCACCAGCATCCTGATGCAGGTCCCGTTGTCGTTCGGCTCGGTGGTCTTCGCGCTGCTGTCGTTCGTCGCGATGCTGTGGCTGTCGCCGGTGCTGACGCTGATCGCGCTGGTCGTCACGCCGGCGGTCGGCATCATCGTGGCGCGCAGCCGCAAGCGCCTGTTCCCGGCGACGTGGTCGGCGCAGCAGCGCGCGGCGGACGTCGCGCAGCAGGTCGAAGAGACCGTCACCGGCGTCCGGGTGGTCAAGGGCTTCGGCCAGGAGTCCCGGGAAGTCTCGAAGCTGGAGGCGACCGCGCGCAAGCTGTTCGGGGAGCGGCTTCGCGCGGCGAAGCTGTCGGCGGTCCCCACGGCGACCACGGCGGCGCTGCCCGCCGCCGGCCAGGTCGCCGTGCTGGGCATCGGCGGTGTCCTCGCGCTCAACGGGTCCATCACGCTCGGCACGTTCCTGGCCTTCGCCACCTACCTGGCGACGCTGATCGGCCCGGCCCGGATGCTGTCCGGGCTGGTCGTGCAGGCCCAGCTGACCCGCGCCGGCGCCGAGCGGGTCTACGAGCTGATCGACGCGCAGCCCGAGGTCGCCGACGCGCCGGACGCGCGGCCGCTGCCGGACGGCCCGCTGGGCGTGGAGCTCGACGGCGTCCGGTTCGGCTACACGCGCAGCGAGCCGGTGCTGGCCGGCCTTTCGGTCACCGCGAACCCGGGCGAGACCCTCGCACTGGTCGGCACCGCGGGCTCGGGGAAGTCCACGATCTCCCTGCTGCTGCCGCGGTTCTACGACGTGCACGAGGGTGCGGTGCGGGTCGGCGGCCTCGACGTCCGTGACGTGCCGCTGCGGCAGCTGCGGCAGGCGATCGGCGTGGTGTTCGAGGAGGCGTTCCTGTTCTCCTCCTCGATCCGCGACAACATCGCCTACGGCCGGCCGGACGCGACCGAGGAGGAGATCGTCGCGGCGGCTCGCGCGGCCGAAGCCGACAGCTTCATCCGGGCGCTGCCGGACGGCTACGAAACGCTGGTCGGCGAGCGCGGGCTCACGCTCTCCGGCGGCCAGCGGCAACGGCTCGGGCTGGCCAGGGCCCTGATCACCGACCCGCGGATCCTGATCCTGGACGACGCGACATCGGCCATCGACACCGTCACCGAGGCGGCGATCCACGACACGCTGCGCTCGGTCACGGCGAGCCGCACCACCCTGCTGATCGCGCACCGGCGGTCCACCCTCGCCCTGGCCGACCGGATCGCGGTCCTGGACGAGGGCCGCGTCGTCGACGTCGGCACCGAAGCCGAGCTGATGGCGCGCTGCCCGCTGTTCCGCGAACTGGTCGCGGGTCCGGGCGACGACGTCGAAGAGAAGCACCGCTGCGAAGGCCTCGACTGCGGCCAGGACGGCGTCACGCCGGCGCTGTGGCCGCGGAACGAGAGTCACGACGAGGTCGACGCACTGGCCGAGGCGGCGCGGATGCGCAGCGGCGACCCGAACAACAGCGGGTGGGTCGGCGGGGGCGGCGGGCTCGACGTGCCGCCGACCCCGGAGCTGATCGAGGGCGTGCGCAAGCTCCCGGCCGCCGTCGACGAGCCGCGGCTGCCGGGCGTCGACGTCACCGCGGCCGACCCTAAGTTCCGGCTGGCCGGGCTGCTGCGGCCGGTGCGCTGGCCACTGGCCGCGGTGATCGCGCTGGTGGCGGCGGACGCGCTGGCGTCGATCGCGCTGCCGGGGCTGTACCAGTTCGGCGTCGACCACGGCGTGCGCACCGGCGTCGAGTGGATGATCTGGCTGGCCGCCGGGATCGGGGCCGCGGTGATCGCCGCCGACTGGCTGGTGGTGTTCGCGCAGACGCGGCTGACGTCACGGGTCGGCGAAACCGTCCTGTACGCGCTGCGCGTCCGCAGCTACGCGCACCTGCAGCGGCTCGGGCTCGACTACTACGAGCGGGAGCTGTCCGGGAAGATCATGACCCGGATGACAACGGACGTCGACGCGCTCTCGACGTTCCTGCAGACCGGGCTGGCCACCGCGGTGGTCAGCGCGCTGACGCTGGTCGGGATCACCGGCGCGCTGCTGGTCACCGACGCCGGGCTGGCGCTGTACGCGCTCGCGATGGTGCCGGTGCTGGCGGTGGCCACGGTGATCTTCCGGCGGGCGTCGTCGAAGGCGTACCACGAGGCCCGCGAGCGGGTCAGCGTCGTGAACGCGGACATGCAGGAGAACGTCAGCGGGCTGCGGGTCGCGCAGGCGTACACGCGCGAAGACCGCTCCGCGGAGGCGTTCGCTTCGCGCAGCGACGACTACCGGCGCTCGCGGCTGCGGGCCCAGCGGTACGTGGCCACGTACTTCCCGCTGGTGGCGCTGCTGTCGGACCTGGCGACCACGACGGTGCTGGTGGCGGGCGCGAACCGCGTCTCGGCGGGCACGCTGTCGGCCGGTGTGCTGCTCGCCTTCCTGCTGTACCTGCAGCAGTTCTTCTCGCCGATCCAGCAGCTGTCGGCGGTGTTCGACGGCTACCAGCAGGCGCGCGTCGGCCTGGACCGGATCGGCGACCTGCTGCGCACGCCGACGTCGGTCCCGGCGGCCGAGAACGCGGTCGCGGTGCCGCCCCGGCTGCGCGGCGAGGTCTCGTTCAAGGAGGTCGGGTTCTCCTACGCGGGCGCCGAGACGCCGGCGCTGGCGGAGTTCTCGCTGGACGTCGCGGCCGGCGAGACGATCGCGCTGGTCGGGGCGACGGGCGCGGGCAAGTCGACGGCGGTGAAGCTGGTCGCGCGCTACTACGACGTCACCGGCGGCGAGGTCCGGATCGACGGCACGGACGTCCGCGAGTACGAGCTGGCCGGGCTCCGGCGCCGGATGGGCGTGGTCCCGCAGGAGGCGCACCTGTTCTCGGGCACGGTGGCCGACAACGTCCGCTACGGCCGCCCGTCGGCCACGGACGCGGAGGTCGAGGCGGCGGTCCGCGCGGTGGGCGCGCTCGACGGCGTGGCGGCCCTGCCGTCGGGCTTCCTGCAGCCGGTGGGCGAGCGCGGCCGGTCGCTGTCGGCGGGCCAGCGCCAGCTGGTGGCCCTGGCCAGGGCCGAGCTGGTCGACCCGGACGTGTTGTTGCTGGACGAGGCCACCGCGGCCCTAGACCCCTCGACGGAGGCGGCGGTCCTGCGCGCGACGGAGACGGTCGCCCGCCGCCGCACCACGTTCGTGGTCGCCCACCGCCTGGCCACGGCGGCCCGCGCGGACCGCATCGTGGTCCTGGACCACGGCCGCATAGTGGAAACCGGAACCCACGCCGAGCTCCTGTCCGCAGGCGGCCACTACGCCCGCCTCTGGTCCCTCGGCTGACCCCGTAACCCGTGTGATTGAAGCCGTAACTGGCGTGATCGGGGCCGTAACTCGCGAGTTCCGGCTTCAATCACGCGAGTTCCGGCTCCAATCACGCGTGTTGCCTCCTTGCGCACGAAAGTCCGTGGCCCGGCGAGGCCGGCGCTGGGAGCATGGCGGGCATGTTCGAAGAGAAGCGGGTCCCCGACCGGCAGATCCGGGCCGTGCAGACCGAGACGACCGTCCGGGTCTACCTGGCCTGCTCGCCCGCCGCCGCCGATGCCGCGCTCGAGAAGCAGGCCTTCGAGCTGGGCGAGACACTGCAGCTCACGCCGTCGTTCCGGCTCGCGGCCCACGACAGCGACAACGGGCGCAAGCCGGGGCACGAGCGCGTCCTGGCCGTCGACCTCACCCGCGAAGGCTTCGAGCGAGCCCTCCAGGAGCACATCGAGTGGGTCCCGGAGCGAGATCTCGACCACACGCCGCTGAACTTCCAGGCGATCCGGATCGGCAGCGAGCTCCGCGACGAGTGGATCACCGGCATCACCGACGTCACACCGGTGATGCGCGACATCGCCGGGCTGCTGGCCACCGACCAGCTCCACCTGGCGGTCAAGCTCGTCCCCCACGAACCGCCGTACGAGCTCGGCTAAGGCAGGGCCCGCCACTTCAGGGACCCCAGGCCCGCGGCCTCGACGTCCGGACGCGCTGCCCAGCGGACCGTCCCCGGCCGGACGTGGATTCCGGCCCCGACCAGCCAATCCGGCTCGTCGGGCTCCACCCAGGCCATCTCCTCGACGTCGGCAGGTGACAGCCAGACGGCCGAGCACGAGTCGCACCGGAGCACGACCGTGCCGGACTCGGTGACCAGCGGCCGCACCAGGCCCTGGTCCCAGAACGACGGACATTCGACCAGCCACATGGGCCCAGTGGAACCCGCCGGGGTGAACGTCCACCAGACAAGGAGCGAACCCCGGAAAACGAGCCCGGGAACCCTGTACCGGGTCCACTGCTTAAGGTTCCCTTAGCACATCTTGATCGAGTCAGTGACCGATACCCTAGTGCGCCACGCCTCACACAGGCCGGTTCCATCACATCGCGGTCACCGAGGGGGTTAGCCTGGTAGGCGCATCAGCGGATTCAAGATCGAGATCGAGACGGATAGAGGCGAGCCCCAGCCGTGTCCAGCAGCAGCCCTGCGTCACAGTTCGGCCCCAACGAGTGGCTGGTCGAAGAGATGTACGACCAGTTCCTCGCCGACCCTTCCTCAGTCGATGCCGCATGGCACGACTTCTTCGCGGACTTCAAGCCGACGCAGAGCGCGCAGGCCAAGGCGGACACCGCCCGGCAGCAGGCCGACGCCAAGCCCGCCACCAACGGCCAGGCCGCCGCCCAGCCGTCGCCCAAGGCCGTGCAGAACGCGGAGTCGGCGGCCAAGCAGGCCGCCCCCGCGAAGGCTCCCGCGAAGCCGGCGCCAAAGGCGGCTCCGGCCAAGCCGGCGGCCGCGAAGGCCGAGCCCAAGGCCGAGGCGAAGAAGGACGAGCCGGAGTCGAAGCAGCTGCGCGGCGCCGCGGCGGCCATCGCCAAGAACATGGACGCGTCGCTGAGCGTCCCGACCGCGACCAGCGTGCGCGCGGTCCCGGCGAAGCTGATGGCGGACAACCGCATCGTCATCAACAACCACCTCAAGCGCACCCGCGGCGGCAAGATCTCCTTCACGCACCTCATCGGCTACGCCATGGTGCGGGCGCTGAAGAGCTACCCGAACATGAACCGGCACTACCAGCTGATCGACGGGAAGCCGTTCGCGGTCACGCCGGAGCACGTCAACTTCGGGCTCGCGATCGACATGAAGGGCAAGGACGGCTCGCGCAACCTCGTCGTCGCCTCGATCAAGGGCGTCGAGGACATGACGTTCCTGCAGTTCTGGCAGGCCTACGAGGAGATCGTCAAGAAGGCCCGCAACAACAAGCTGACCGCCGACGACTTCTCCGGCACCACGATCTCGCTGACCAACCCGGGCGGCATCGGCACCAACCACTCGGTGCCGCGCCTGCAGGCCGGCCAGGGCGCCATCATCGGCGTCGGCGCCATGCAGTACCCGGCGGCGTTCGAGGGCACCAGCGAGAAGACGCTGGTCGACCTCGGCATCAGCAAGATCATGACGCTGACCTCGACCTACGACCACCGCATCATCCAGGGCGCGGAGTCCGGCGAGTTCCTCAAGCGCATCCACGAGCTGCTGCTCGGCGAAGACGGTTTCTACGACGACGTCTTCACCAGCCTGCGCCTGCCGTACGAGCCGATCCGCTGGGTCGCCGACATCCCGGACGGCCCGGTCGACAAGACCGCCCGCGTGATCGAGCTGATCGACGCGTTCCGGATGCGCGGCCACCTGATGGCCGACACCGACCCGCTGAACTACCGCCAGCGCAGCCACGCCGACCTGGACGTCCTGTCCCACGGTCTCACGCTCTGGGACCTCGACCGCGAGTTCCCGGTCGGCGGCTTCGCCGGCCAGGAGCGGATGAAGCTGCGCGACATCCTGGGCGTGCTGCGCAACTCGTACTGCCGCACGGTCGGCATCGAGTACACCCACATCCTCGACCCCGAGGAGCGCCGCTGGATCCAGGAGCGCGTCGAGATCCCGCACGAGAAGCCGGACCCCGCGGTCCAGAAGTACGTGCTCTCGAAGCTCAACGCCGCCGAGGCGTTCGAGACGTTCCTGCAGACCAAGTACGTCGGTCAGAAGCGGTTCTCCCTCGAAGGCGGCGAGACGGCGATCCCGCTGCTCGACACCATCCTCGACAAGGCCGCCGAGCACGAGCTCGACGAGGTCGTCATCGGCATGCCGCACCGCGGCCGGCTCAACGTGCTGGCCAACATCGTCGGCAAGCCGATCAGCCAGATCTTCCAGGAGTTCGAGGGCAACCTCGACCCGGGCCAGGCGCACGGCTCCGGTGACGTGAAGTACCACCTCGGCGCCGAGGGCAAGTACTTCCGGATGTTCGGCGACGGCGAGACGAAGGTGTCGCTGACCGCGAACCCGTCCCACCTGGAGACCGTCGACCCGGTCCTCGAGGGCATCGTCCGCGCCAAGCAGGACATCCTCGACAAGGGTGGCGAGGGCTACACCGTCCTGCCGGTCCTGATGCACGGCGACGCGGCCTTCGCGGGCCAGGGCGTCGTGGCCGAGACGCTGAACCTGGCGCTGCTGCGCGGCTACCGCACCGGCGGCACCGTGCACGTCATCGTCAACAACCAGGTCGGCTTCACCACCGCGCCGGAGCACTCCCGCTCGAGCCAGTACGCCACCGACGTCGCGAAGATGATCGGCTCGCCGATCTTCCACGTGAACGGCGACGACCCGGAGGCCGCGCACTGGGTGGCCAAGCTGGCCGTCGAGTACCGGCAGGCGTTCCACAAGGACGTCGTCATCGACCTCATCTGCTACCGCCGCCGCGGGCACAACGAGGGCGACGACCCGTCGATGACGCAGCCGGCGATGTACGACATCATCGACACCAAGCGCTCGACCCGGAAGACCTACACCGAGTCGCTGATCGGCCGGGGCGACATCTCCGTCGAGGAGGCCGAGGCCGCGCTGCGCGACTTCTCGAGCCAGCTGGAGCACGTCTTCAACGAGGTCCGCGAGCTGGAGAAGCACCCGGCGAAGGCCAGCCCGTCGGTCGAGGAGGAACAGCAGGTCCCGGCCAAGGTCAAGACGTCGGTCGCGAACGAGGTCATCGAGCGCATCGGCGACGCGTTCGTCCAGGTGCCCGAGGGCTTCACGCCGCACCCGCGCGTCAAGCCGGTGATGGAGCGGCGCCACAAGATGTCCCGCGAAGGCGACATCGACTGGGCGTTCGGCGAGCTGCTGGCGTTCGGGTCGCTGGCGATGGAGGGCCGGCTGGTCCGGCTGTCCGGGCAGGACTCCCGCCGCGGCACGTTCACCCAGCGGCACTCGGTCTTCATCGACCGCAAGACCGGCCAGGAGTACGCGCCGCTGCAGAACCTGGCCGACGGCCAGGGCCGCGTGATGATCTACGACTCGGCGCTGTCGGAGTACGCGGCCGTCGGCTTCGAGTACGGCTACTCGGTGGCGAACTCCGAGGCGCTGGTGATGTGGGAGGCGCAGTTCGGCGACTTCGTCAACGGCGCCCAGACGGTCATCGACGAGTACATCTCCTCCGGCGAGGCCAAGTGGGGCCAGCGCTCGGACGTCGTGCTGCTGCTGCCGCACGGCCACGAGGGCCAGGGCCCGGACCACACGTCCGGCCGCATCGAGCGCTTCCTCTCGCTGTGCGCGGAGGGCTCGATGACGGTGGCGGTCCCGTCCACCCCGGCGAACTACTTCCACCTGCTGCGCCGCCACGCCCTCGACGGCATCCAGCGCCCGCTGGTGGTCTTCACGCCGAAGTCGATGCTGCGCAACAAGGCGGCGACGTCGGCGGTCGAGGACTTCACCGGCGAGAGCCGGTTCATGTCCGTCATCGACGACGTGACGCCGGACCCCGCGAAGATCCGCAAGGTGCTGCTGACCTCCGGGAAGCTGTACTGGGAGCTCGTGGCGGAGCGGACGAAGCGCGAGGCCGACGACGTCGCGATCGTCCGGATCGAGCAGTACTACCCGCTGCCGAAGAAGAAGCTGCTGGCGGCGATCGAGCGGTACACGAACGCGACGCAGGTCGCGTGGGTCCAGGAGGAGCCGGAAAACCAGGGCGCGTGGCCGTTCTTCGGCCTCAACCTGCCCCGGAAGTTCCCGGAGGTCTTCTCGAAGCTCGAGGTCGTGTCCCGCCGCCCGATGGCGGCCCCGTCGGCGGGTTCGTCGAAGGTGCACGAGGTCGAGCAGAAGGCGCTGATCGCGAAGGCGTTCGACTGATCGCTTGAAAAAGGCCTCCCCACGGTTCCGGAACCGTGGGGAGGCCTTTTTCTATTCGAGGGACTCGGATGCGGCCTTGGCCAGGCTGTGCGCGTTGCGGCGGCACCGTTCGATGTTCCGGTCGGACGTGTCGGCGGCCGTGACGATCACGGTGACGTCGACGTTGCCCTGGTAGAACCGCACCCCGCACTGCATGGTGCCGCTCTGGTCGTAGTCGACGTCGGCCGCCTTCGTGGCCTTGCCGATCTTCTCGGTGATCGGCTTGGCCCCGCGATCCACTTCGATGTCGTAGCCCGCCTTCGCGTACCCGGGGCCGGCCCCCGAGCCCGGCTGCACCGACTTCGACAGCATCATCGACACCGTGCCGGACGACGAACCGGACTTCATCCACGAACAGCTGAGCTGGGACAGCTGGATCCGGTCGTCCGAGCCGCTGGCGGGTTCGGCGGGGCTGTCCTTGGTCAACGGCGGCAGGTTGTTCATCCTGCTCCCGACCTCGCTGCACCGCGGCAGCGAGGAGTACTTGTCGGCTTCACCGGCCGGCGCACTCGAGGTCGGCGCGGCCGTGGACCGCTTGTTGTCGGCCGTCAGCAGGAAGAAGGCGCCGACGCCCACCCCGGCCAGCACGAGCACGCCGACCACCACGAGCACGACGATCAGGGCGGTCTTCCCGCCCGGCTTGGGCGGCGGGTAGCCGGGCTGCTGCTGGTACGGCTGGTACTGCTGATACGGGTACTGAGGTCCTTGCTGCACGGATCGGACATTAGGCCATTCGCCCGGCCTGAGCAGGCCGTTCACCCGAAATCGCCGGCGGCCTGCCTGCTCGGCGCGCGAAACCCGATTGCCGTCCACGGCCGGTTCGCGGCAAGGTGGCGATCATGCTGATCCGCCGCGAGACGCCTGCCGACCGGGCGGCGATCCACGCCGTCCACAGTGAAGCCTTCCGCCGCGAAGCCGGAGTCACCCCGGTCGAAGCGCCGCTCGTCGACGAACTCCGCGAAGACGGCGACCTCATCAACCCGCTCTCGCTCGTGGCCGTCCACGACGGTGCCGTCGTCGGGCACGTCTGCTGCAGCCGGGCGCGCATCGGCGACGACCCGGCGGCCGCGGTCGGGCTCGGCCCGCTCGGCGTGCTGCCCGCGCACCAGGCCGGCGGCGTCGGCTCGGCGCTGGTGCACGCCGTCGTCGGCGCGGCGGACGCCCTCGGCCACGGCCTGGTCGTCCTGCTCGGCGAACCCGCCTACTACTCGCGGTTCGGGTTCGTCGAGGCGGCGACGCTGTCGATCGCTTCGCCGGACCCGAGCTGGGGCAAGTACTTCCAGGCGCGGACGCTGGCCGCGTACGAACCCACCCAGGCGGGCGCGTTCGAGTACGCGCCCGCGTTCTCCCGGATCTGAACAGGAGCCGCGCGTGTACGCACCGACCTCGTCCGTGGGTGTCCGCATCAACCGTGAGCAGCCGCCGTCCCGGCTGATCGAGCTGGCGAAGCAGGCCGAAGCCGCGGGATTGGACGAAGTCTGGCTGGTCGAGGACTGCTTCTGGGCGGCAGGCATCGCCACGGTCGCGACGGCGCTGGCGGTCACGTCGACGATCAAGGTCGGCATCGGCGTACTGCCGGCGGTGGCACGCAACCCGGCGATCGCGGCGATGGAGCTCGCGGCGCTGGCCGAGCTGCACCCGGACAGGCTGATCGGTGGCTTCGGCCACGGCGTGGCGTCGTGGATGCGGCAGATCGGCGCGTACCCGGATTCCCCGCTGGCGGCGCTGGAGGAGACGCTGCTGGCGGTCCGGCGGCTGCTGGCGGGCGAGCGCGTCTCGATGGACGGCAGGCACGTCCACCTGGACGAGGTCGAGCTGGTGTTCCCGCCGTCGTCGCCGCCCCCGCTGGTGGCCGGCGTCCGCCGCCCGAAGTCCCTGGCGGTGGCGGGCGCGACGGCGGACGGCACGATCCTGGCCGAGCCGTCCCCGCCGGAGTTCGTCCGGACGGCCCTCGAGGCCATCGCGGCCACGGGCCCGCACGCCATGGTGACGTACAACTGGCTGGCCCTGGGCGACCGCGAGCGGGCACGCCGGACGGTCGCGGAGTCACTGACGCCGGGCTCCCGGGTCCAGGTCGAGGGCCTGCCGTTCGCCGGGGAGTTGCTGGCCTTGATGGATTCGACGTCCACGGTGGACGAACTGGCGGCGGGCCTGCGCCCGGAGTGGCTCGACCGCCTGGCGATCTGCGGAGACGTGGACACCTGCGCGGCGGCGGTCCGCGCGCTGCACGAGGCCGGCAGTGGCTCGGTGGTGCTGCTGCCGCTGCCGGAGGAGCCCCCGGAGAAGGGCATCGAGGATGCGGGCCGCGTGGCGGCGGCGGTGCGCGGCTGAGACCGGAAAAGGAGTTCACCCACCCCGGCCGGCGTGCCACGATCGGGCCATGCCGGTCGACCAGCACCTTCTCCTGGCCTTCCTCGTCACCACCGCGATCGCGATGGTGACCCCGGGTCCGGACATGCTCTTCATCCTCGGCTGCGGCATGCGCGGCGGCCCGAAGGCCGGCCTGCTCGCCACCGCCGGGGTCGCCACCAGTGAGGCCATCCACGTCGCCGTGGCCGCGGCCGGGCTGGCCGCGCTCTTCGCCGCCGTTCCCGTCGCCTTCACCGTCGTGCGGGTCGCCGGCGCGGCCTACCTCATCTACCTGGGCGTGCAGGCCATCCGGAACCGCAAGCCGCTCGTCGAACGGAAAAGCGACCGCGCCTTCCTGTCCGGCCTGCTCACCAACCTGCTCAACCCGAAGATGGTCACGTTCACCATCGCCTTCCTGCCGCAGTTCATCGACCCGGCACGGGGCCACATCTGGCTGCAGTTCGCCGTCCTCGGGGCGATCATGATCGTGTTCGAGTTCCTCGTCGACGGCACCGTCGGCGTCCTCGCCGGCCGCGTCGGCGGGTGGGTCCGGAAGAAGAAGAACCAACGGCGGATCGAGGTCGCCACCGGCGGGATCTTCATCGGCCTCGGGGTGAAGCTCGCTCTCGACTAGCGCCTGTATCGAAGTGAGGGGCCGACCTTGAGTCACCGCCGCCGATCGCGAGCGGGCTGAAGGGGCACCTTCAGCCCCGCGCCATCGCGACCACTGCACCACTTCGATACAGGCTCTAGCTCGCCGCAGCGGCGATCCTGGCGTGCGCCTGCCGGGCTTCGCGGTTGAGCTTCTCCAGGATGGCTTTGGTGTTGCCGGTCGGATCGCACTCGGGCTGGATCTTGACCGGCGTCTTGAGTTCGTCGCCGTCCGCGAGCACCACCCAAAGCGAGCCGCGTACCGGATCAAGGTTGTCGTAGTAACTCGGACGGTGGATGAACTTCCGGATCCCGGCCCAGTCGAACTCGCGGGAACGCGCCAGCCCGCGCAGTCGGACGCCGCTGTCGCTCGTGTAGACGCCTATTGTCCGGATCCGGTAGTGGCCGTAGGCGATCACCGCCACGGTTGCGACACTCCACACGAACTGGGTGGCCCCCAGCGACGCTCCGAGGACGGCGACGGCCGCGAACGTCAGCGAGTAGCCGACGACGAACGGCGTCCGCCACCAAGCTTCGGGCGCCACCTGACGCCATTGCCTGATCTGAGTCATCCGCTCGGCTCCCTGTCGTGAAGGCCCCGACCGAGGTGGATACCTCGGGTCTTGGCCTTGACACGCTCCAGAGGGCTCAGTGGTTGCCGATGATTTTCGACGCCTCGATGAACACCGCGGTCCGACGCTCCTCGGCCATCACGCTAAGCCCGCGCGAGGAAGTCCTCCGCGATGTCCAGCGGGTTCCGCTTCTCTTCCGTGAACTCGACGTTGAGCCGCGTCAGTTCCTCGGTCGTCAGGGCCGCCGAGACGCGGTTCAACGCCGCCACCTCGGCCGGTGACAGCGTTCCCCGGGCCACCAGTGGGACGATGTTCTGCGCCGGGAACATGTTCTTGTCGTCCACCAGCGGCACGAACCCGTTCGCCGCGATGGTCGACGACGTGCTGAACAGGTCCGCCACCTGGACGTCGCCCGATTTCAGGGCCGCCACCGTCACCGGGCCGCCCGTGTCCGTCGTGCGGATCTCCTTGAACTCGCAGCCGTACAACGCCTTGATCTTGTCCTTCCAGCGGCTGCTCCACTGGCCTGGGCCGCCGAACACCAGCTCGCCGCAGCGGGGGCCCAGGTCCGAGAACGTCTTGACGCCCGAGGCAGCCAGCTGCGGGCCGACCACCAGCAGGTCCTTGTCCTCCGCCGGCGCCTGGTCCAGCACCTCGAACCCCGGCGGAATCTTCTGCCGCAGCTGCGCGTAAACGTCCTGGGACGTCGTCGCCGTGGTGTCCTTGTCGAAGTAGCGCAACAGGTTCCCGCTGTAGTCCGGTACCACCGACAGCGACTTGTCCTGCAGCGCCTTGACGACGACCTCGCGGCTGCCCACCGGTGGCCGCACCGTCACGTTCGACGCACCCGCCTGCCGCAGGGCACCCGCGTAGATCTGGGCCAGCAGCAGGCTTTCGCCGACGTCGGACGCCCCGATGATGATGTCGCCCGAACTGCCGCCCTCGCCGCCGCCCGCCAGGGGGTTGCCGCACCCCGCGGCCAGCACCAGGACCATCAACCAGGCCAGCCGCTTCACGCCGTCACCTTCTTCGCGGCCGCCGCGAGCCGGACGCCGCGCGGGACCAAAGCGCGGTTCAGCAAGGAAAAGAGCAGGTCCAGGACGATGGCGAGCGCCGTCGTCAGCACCGCGCCCGCGATCACCTCGGAATAGTCCAAAATGGCCAGTCCGTCGAGCAGGAACCGGCCCAGGCCACCGAGTCCGACGTACGCGGCCACCGCGGCGGTCGCCACCAGCTGGAGCACGGCGTTGCGGATGCCGCCCAGCACCAGCGGCAGGGAGATCGGCACCTCGACCTGCCACAGCCGCTGCCAGCCGGTCATCCCGACGCCCTCGGCCGCGTCGACCACGCCGTGGTCGGTCGCCTGCAGCCCGGCGTACGTGCCGGCCAGGATCGGCGGCACGGCCAGCACGACGAGCCCGATGATCGTCGACGTGACGCTCTCGGTGAAGAGCAGGAACAGGAACGTGACCAGCCCCAGCGTCGGCAGCGCGCGGATGGCGTTGCCGACGCTCACCAGCGCCACCCCGCCGCGGCCGGTGTGGCCGACGAACAGCCCCAGCGGCACCGCGATGACCAGCGCGATCACCAGCGACAACGCCGTGTAGCCGAGGTGCTCCAGCAGCCGCTGCGGGATGCCGTCGGGCCCGGACCAGTGCGCCGGGTCGCCGAACCAGCGGAAGAGATCGGTGATCATGCGGCCACCCGGGTCCACGGCGTCAGGAGGTTTCGCGAGCCCACCAGCACCAGGTCGACGACCAGGGCCAGCAGCAGCGTCAGCACGATGCCGACCACGATCGGCGAGAAGTACTCGCGCTGGAAGCCGTCGGTGAACAGCACGCCGAGGCCGCCGGTGCCGATCAGCGCGCCGACGCTGACCAGGCTGATGTTGCTGACCGACGCCACCCGCACGCCGGCCGCCAGCACCGGCACCGACAGCGGCAGTTCGACGGCGAAGAAGCGCCGCACCGGCTTGTAGCCGACCGCGGTCGCGGCGGCCACCACCGGCGGCGGCACCGCGTCGAGGGCGTCGAGCACCGGCCGGACCAGCAGCGCGGTGGTGTAGATCGTGAGCGCGACGACGACGTTGGCGCTGTCCAGGATCTTCGTCCCGATCAGGCCGGGGATGACGACGAACAGCGCGAGCGACGGGATCGTGTAGAGCAGGTTCGCCAGCACCATGAGCACCTGCCGCGCGGGCCGCCACCGGTGGCCGAGCCAGCCCGCCGCGATCGCGAGCACGATGCCGAGCACCAGCGGGAGCAGCGCCAGGTAGACGTGATCACCCAGGTCGCCGAGGATCTGGCCGCGGTTGTTCGCGCTGCCCAGGTACCGGCCGAGCTCGTCGAAGAAGCTCATGACGCCTGGGGCGTGCCCTCGATGACGTCCAGGACCTGCCGCGCGACCACGGCGCCGAGCACCCGGTGCTCTTCGTCGACGACCACGCCGAGGCTGGCGGGCGACGACAGCGCCGCGTCGAGCGCGCCGCGGATCGGCGTCCCCCGCACCCACAGCGATCCGCCGGCCACGAGGTCGTCCTCGCTCAGCGGTCCGTCCACTGTGGAGTTCGGCGGCAGCCAGCCGCGGGGCTGCTTCTCGGTGTTGACCGCGAGCCGCCAGCCGTCGCTCGCCGGGACGCTGGTGCCGATCTCGACCAGCTCCAGGTCATTGACCTCGACGCCTTCGGCGGAGAGGAACGACAGGCCGCGGTAGCCGCGGTCGCGGCCGACGAACGAGGCGACGAAGTCGTCCACCGGGTGGCGCAGGACGTCGGCGGGCGTGCCGTACTGGGCGAGCTTGCCGCCGACGCGCATCACGGCCACCTTGTCGCCGAGCCGGACGGCTTCGTCGATGTCGTGGGTGACGAACACGATCGTCTTGCCCAGCTGCGACTGCAGCCGCAGCAGCTCGTTCTGCAGGTCCTCGCGCACGATCGGGTCGACGGCGGAGAACGGCTCGTCCATCAGCAGCACCGGCGAGTCCGCGGCGAGCGCGCGGGCGACGCCGACGCGCTGCTGCTGGCCGCCCGAGAGCTGGGCCGGGTACCGCTTGCCGAGCTCGACCGGCAGGCCGATGATCTCGAGCAGCTCGGCGGCCCGCTTGCGCGCTTTCCCCTTGTCCCAGCCGGAAAGCAGCGGCACGGTGGCGATGTTGTCCAGCACCGTCCGATGTGGAAAGAGCCCGGCGTGCTGGATGACGTAGCCGATGCCGCGGCGCAGCAGGGCCGGGTCGCCCTCGGCGACGTCCTTGCCGTCGAGCAGCACCTGCCCGGCGGTCGGCTCGACCATCCGGTTGATCATCCGCAGCGACGTCGTCTTGCCGCAGCCGGACGGGCCGACGAACACGGTGATGGTGCCGTCTTCGACCGTGAGGTTCAGCTTGTCGACGGCGACCGTCCCATCCGGATACTGCTTGGTCACGTCGCAGAATTCGATGGTCACTGCCACTCCCCATGTCCCGGTCGGTTCGACCGTAGCCGAGTCCGCGGTGGTTGGCACGCCGTTCCGACACGTGGTGACTAGGCTCGGAGTCCGTGAAGGCTCTCGACGACGTCCTCGCCGCGCACGGCGTCGGCGTCCGCCCGCTGTACCGCGTCCTCGACCTGCTGCGCACCGGCGACCACGACCTCGGCGAGCTGGTCCGCCTGAGCACCGCACCGCGGCGCAGCGTCGAGGCCGTCCTCGCCGCCCTCGGCGACGACCTGGACCGCAGCGGCGACCGCCTGCGCATCGCCCCCGGCGTCGCGGCGGCGTACCTGCAGTACCGCGCGCCGCGCTACGCCGACCCGCTCGACGAAGCCGTCGCGACGCACGAGCTGCTGCCGAAGGTCGCCGAGTGGGTGGCCGAGGTGCCGTTGCCGCTGGCCGCGCTCGACCACGTGCAGGCCACGCCGGAGACCGTGCTGCGCCGCGCGCTCTGGCTGGACGCCCAGTACGACCTCGCCTCGACACGGCTGCTGTTCCTCGGCGACCACGACCTGACGTCGCTGGCCGTGCGGGCGGTCTGCCCCTCGGCGTCCCTGACGGTGGTCGATCTGGACGAGCGCGTGCTCGCCTACCTGGACGACCGTGGTGAGCGCGAGATCCGGACCGTGCACGCGGACCTGCGCGTCGGCCTGCCGCCGTCGCTCTCCGGCGGCGTCGACCTGGTGTTCAGCGATCCGCCGTACACGCCCGAAGGCATGGGGCTGTTCGCGGCGCGCGGGGTGCAGGCGCTGCGCGAGCCGAGCGAGGGGCGGCTGCTGCTGGCGTACGGCTACAGCCCGCGGCACCCGGCGCTGGGCGCGCAGGTGCAGCGCTCGCTGGCCACGCTCGGGCTGACGTTCGAGGCGATCCTGCCGGGTTTCCACCGGTATTTCGGGGCACAGGCGATCGGCAGCGCGGCCGACCTGTACGTCTGCCAGCCGACGGCGAAGGCCAAGAAGATGCGCAGCGGCAAGGCGATCTACACGCACGGGCCGCAGTCGGTGGAGGCCGCCGGGACGAAGCCGGCGCTGCTGGAGAAGCTGAAGGAGATCGCCGCGGCGGGCGGGCTCTCCCCGGAAACGCGCCCGGTGGACTGGTCGATCTCCGGCCCGGAGGGTGACGCGGTCGCGATGGACCTCTCGGCCGACCCGGGCCCGTGGCTGCTGCGGACGCTCCTGGGCACGAACGCCCGGCGCCTGGCCCTGCTGGTCCCCAACTCCCACCCGGACCTGGCGGACCAGGCCTCCCAAGAAGCGCTCGCGTCACTCGTCCGGGGGAAGTACGCCCTCCGGTACCTGCGCAGCACCCCCGACAACCGCCACGCGGTGGTGGTCGCGGAGGCGGTGGAGCACCAGGACGAGGTCCTCACCCGCGCCCACGCGCGCTTGGCGAACGTCTCCCTCGACGTCCCCGACGACCTGACGGACCTCCGCCTGGTCGACGTCCCCCGCCACCGCCTGACCGAACTTCTCTGAACACGCCGAAGGCGGCACTTTCACGTGAAAGTGCCGCCTTCGCGAGCGGAACTCAGTCCGTGACGCCGTCGGCTTCCGCGGCCTTGGCGACCGCGGCGGCGACCTCCGGGGCCACGCGCGGGTCGAGCGGGCTGGGGACGATCCGGTCCGGGCCCAGGTCGTCCATCGCCACCGACACGATCGCCTCGGCCGCCGCCAGCTTCATGTTCTCCGTGATCGCCCGCGCGCCCGAGTCCAGCGCACCGCGGAAGACGCCGGGGAACGCCAGCACGTTGTTGATCTGGTTCGGGAAGTCGCTCCGGCCGGTCGCCACGATCGACGCGTAGCGCGCGGCCACCTCCGGGTGCACTTCCGGGTCCGGGTTGGAGAGGGCGAACACGATGCCGCCGCCCGCCATCCGGCCCAGCAGCGACTCGTCGATCGTCGCGCCCGACAGGCCGAGGAACACGTCCGCGCCCTCGAGGGCCTCCGCCAGGCCGCCGCGAAGGCCGGCCTTGTTCGTCGACGCGGCCAGCCGCTCCTTGACCGGGTTCAGGCCCTCGCGGCCGGTGTGGATGATGCCGCGGGAGTCGAGCACCGTGACGTCGCCGATGCCGGCTTCCTGGAGGATCTTCGCGCAGGCCACGCCGGCCGCGCCGGCGCCGGAGACGACCACGCGCTGGTCGGCGATCGCCCGGTCGAGGACCAGGTTGGCGCCGCGCAGGGCGGCGAGCGTGACGATCGCCGTGCCGTGCTGGTCGTCGTGCATGACCGGGCAGTCGAGGGCTTCCTTGAGCTTGTCCTCCAGCTCGAAGCACCGCGGCGCGGAGACGTCCTCCAGGTTGACGGCCCCGAACGACGGCCGCAGCCGCACCAGCGTCTCGACGATCTCGTCGACGTCGGTCGTGTCCAGCACCAGCGGGATCGAGTCAAGCCCGCCGAAGGTCTTGAAGAGCACCGACTTGCCCTCCATGACCGGCAGCGACGCGCTGGCGCCGATGTCGCCGAGGCCGAGCACCGCCGTCCCGTCGCTGACCACGACGACCAGCCTGTCCGCCCACGTGTAGCGCTTGGCCTTGGCCGCGTCCTCGGCGATCGCGCGGCTCACCTTCGCCACACCCGGGGTGTAGGCGATCGAGAGGTCACGCGGGCTCGAAATCGGCCGGGTGGCCGCCACCGAGAGCTTGCCGCCCTCGTGGCCGGTGAAGATCTCTTCGTCGGTGACCGGCGCAACGCCGCCGGTGGGGTCGGTCATGGGGTTTCCTGTCGTCGGTTCCGTCATTCCCCCAGTGGGAATGACGGAACTCGCGGATTGGACGTAGGTCACTGGAATTTCTCCTGGGCATGCGGGCTGGGACCACGGTCGAGCAAGGGGGAACCGTGGGGGATCCCGGCACGGCAGCCCAGCGCGGTAGCGCCGGCCTGTCGGCGAGGCGTCACGTCGGCCATCGGTGCCGTGGGTCTGGCGATGGCCGCGGACGCGGCGGTTCGTTCATTGTGACAGGTCCCCCGCCGCCCGCGACCCCTTGGTGCGGTTGATGTCACACCCCTACCGATTTCCGCCGCAATTCCCAAGACGTCCGTCCGGTTTTGTTGGTGCCCGATAAGGTGACGGCATGCAATTCCGCCGGCTGCGCGTCCCGGACGCCTACGAGTTCTCCCCCCGGGCGTTCCCCGACGACCGGGGCCTGTTCGTCGCCCCCTTCCAGGAGGACGTCTTCCGCGAAGCGGTCGGCCACTCGCTGCGGCTCGGCCAGTCGAACCACAGCGTGTCCCGGCGCGGCACGATCCGCGGCCTCCACTTCGCCGACACCCCGCCCGGCCAGGCCAAGTACGTCTACTGCCCGCGCGGATCGCTGCTCGACGTCGTCGTCGACATCCGCGTCGGGTCGCCGACCTTCGGCCAGTGGGACACGGTCGTGCTCGACTCTCGCGAGTTCCGCGCCGTGTACGTCGCCGAGGGCCTCGGCCACGGCTTCGTCGCCCTCGAGGACGACACCGTGATGACGTACTTCTGCTCGGAGCCGTACAACCCGGCGGGCGAGCACGGCATCACCCCGCTCGACCCCGCGCTCGACCTGCCATGGCCGTCGGACATCGAGCAGGTGCTGTCCGGCAAGGACCGCAGCGCGCCCACCCTGGCCGAAGCCCGGGAGCAGGGCCTGCTGCCGGTGTACGCCGACTGCGTCGCCTACTACGACAAGCTGCGCTCGGCGAACTGACCCACCACGGCCGCGAGGCCGCTTGCACATTTAGTAAGCGCGCATATAGTCTGCCTGCATGGCACTTTACGAGTACGAGCACAGCGAGACCTCCACCGCCCCCGCCGCCACGATCTGGCCGCTCTGGGCCGACACCGGGCGCTGGCCGGAGTGGGACGCCGGCGTCCGGTCGGTCGTCCTCGACGGCCCGTTCGCCGTCGGCACCGGCGGCACGATGACGATGGACGGCATGCCGCCGATCCCGTTCACCCTCACCGAGGTCACCGCGGGCCGCAGCTTCACCGACGAGACCGCGCTGCCGGACGCGCACCTGCGGTTCGAGCACGTGCTGACCGACGTCGACGGCGGCACGCGGATCACCTACCGCGTCACGATCGACGGGCCGGAGGGCTTCGGCGAGCAGGTCACTTCGGACACTCCCGACGCCATGCGCGCCCTGGCCCGGCTCGCTGAGGCAAGCTCACGGGTATGACCGCCCCCGAGTCCCGCCTGCCCGGCCCCGAGCGCAGCCCCGGCTTCCTGCTGTGGCGCGTGACGCTGGCCTGGCAGCGGGCGATGCGGGCCGCGCTGGCTCCGCACGACCTCACGCACGTCCAGTTCGTGCTGCTGACGACGACGTGGTGGCTCACCCGCGCAGGCGAGCCGCCGACCCAGCGGCAGCTCGCCGACCAGGCAGGCATTGACACGATGATGACCAGCCAGGTCGTCCGCAAGCTCGCCGACCGCGGCCTGCTCGCGCGCGCCGACGACCCGGCCGACGCCCGCGCGAAGCGCCTGGAGGTCACCCCGGCCGGCCTGGAGCTGGTCGCGAAGGCGCTGAAGGACGTCGAAGCCGCGGACGCCGAGTTCTTCGCGGCCACCGGCGACGGCTTCGTCGACGCACTGGCCCGGCTGGATCCGTAAGGGATTCCCGGGTTCTCCCTGGGGACGATCCCGGATGTCCCGGCGGTGCCGCGCGGGCAGGCTCACCGCCATGAAACTTCTCGCACTGGGGGCGGCCGTGGCCGCGCTGGCTCTGCTGCCGGGCACCGCGTCCGCGGACGAACTCCCGACGTTCGGCTTCACCGACTGCCCGGCACCGCCCGCGAACGCCGACCCCGGCACGTGGCGCTGCGAAGCTTTTGTCTCACAGGGGAAACTGACGATCGGCGGCCAGGCGATCCCGCTCGGCGAGCTGCGGCTGACGTTCAGCGAGGGCAAGGTGAACGGGCAGTACGCGCAGGTGTTCGGCGCGCTGCGGCACGAGCCGGTGCGCGTGCCCGGCCTGGCCGGCACGACCCTTCAGTTGCGCTACGGCGGCTACTCGGACTTCCAGGGCAACGACGAGCGCCGCGGCGAGCTCGACATCTACGCCGAGCTGCGGCACCCGTTGCTGCGCAAGGGATGCAGCGTCGGCACGGCGGCCGCGCCGCTGCACTCCGTCGTCCACGACGACCCGGCGGTGCCGCCGACCGTCATCTCCAGGAACCCGCCGACGTTCCACTTCGGCGTCGTCGACCCCGCACTGGCGCTCCCGGCGACGCAGGGCTGCGGCCCGCTCGGCGAGTTCGTGGACCGGAAGCTGGGGCTGCCGTCGCCGGCCGAGTTCCACCAGACGACGTACGTGCAGTACAAGCAGCTCTAACGCTTCTTCGGCGTCACCCAGATGGTGATCGTCCCGGTGACCACGGGCTTGCCGTTCTTGTCCGAAATGGTCACCGGGACCTCGATGTCGAAGCCTTCGTCGCCGAACTCCGACAGCTCGGGCAGCGCCGCCACCGCACGCAGGCCCGTCTCGGCCTTCGCGACGTACTGGACGTTCATGCCCTTCGGCAGCCAGCGGTGCGTGGTGGGAACGGTCGCTTCGGCGAGCATGCCCATCGCGATCTCGGCGAGGTTGCAGGCGGCGATCGCGTGGAAGGTGTGGATGTGGTTGTAAACACCCCACCACTTCGGCGCGGACACCTCGCAGCGGCCGGGCCGCAGCTCGCGCACCGAGGGCAGCACCGTGCGGAAGTACGGCACCCGCAGGCAGATCGCGGCACTGAACAGCTGTTTCCCGCCGGGCTTCCCGGCCAGCTTGCGCCACAGCGCGAACGTCGGCGTCTCGGACATGGGCGTCTCCTCGGACTAAGCTACCGTTCAGTAGCTAAGCAGACGGCCGGCCGCCGCGCAAACGGCCGGGTATGTTCGGCCGCGTGACCAACCGTCTCTTCCTCCTCCGGCACGGGCAGACCGAATGGTCGCTGAACGGGCGGCACACCGGCCGCACGGACATCCCGCTGACGCCGGCGGGCGAAGGCCAGGCCCGCGCCGCCGGGGGAACCCTCCGGAGCCTGGTGGGCGGCCCGTCGCTGGTGCTGTCGAGCCCGCGTGCCCGGGCGCTGCGCACGGCCGCGCTGGCCGGGCTGCGCGTCGACGAAGTCACCGAGGACCTCGCCGAGTGGGACTACGGCGACTACGAAGGCATCACCACACCGCAGATCCGCGAAACCGTGCCCGGCTGGACGGTCTGGACCCACCCGAGCCCCGGCGGCGAAAGCGCTTCGGACGTGTCGTCCCGCGCGGATCGCGTGCTGGACCGCGCGCGGCAGGCGTGCGAGGCCGGCGACGTCATCTTGGTGGGACACGGGCACTTCAGCCGTGTGCTGGTGGCCCGCTGGCTCGGCCTGCCCGCCACCGCCGGCGTCCACTTCGGACTCGACGCGGCCGGCATCGCGGTGCTCGGCGACGAGCGCGGCGAACCCCAGATCGAACACCTCAACCTGCTGCCCGCGGAGGACTGACGTGCCCGACGACCGCATCCGCCGGATCCGCCCTTCGGACGTCGAAGCGGCGGTCGGCCTGGCGTACGAGCTGGCGGAGTACGAACGCGCGCCGGACGAGTGCCACCTGACGCCGGCGCAGCTGCACGAGGCGCTGTTCGGCGAGTCGCCGAAGCTGTTCGGGCACGTGGCCGAAGTGGACGGCGAGATCGTCGGCTTCGCGGTCTGGTTCCTGAACTACTCGACGTGGCGCGGGGTGCACGGGATCTACCTGGAGGACCTGTACGTCCGCGAGTCCCAGCGCGGTTCGGGCCTGGGCAAAGCGCTGCTGGCGGCCCTGGCGGCGGAGTGCGTCGCGAACGGCTACGCGCGGCTGGAGTGGTCGGTGCTGGACTGGAACCCGGCGACGGAGTTCTACAAGGCCCTGGGCGCGGTCCCGATGGACGAGTGGACGGTCAACCGCCTCACCGACGAGCCGCTTCGCGCGTTGGCCGCCCAGGCTTAAACGTCATGAAAGAGTCGTTCATGACGTCGGATGTCATGAACGACCCTTTCATGACATCCGGGCGGGCCTGAGTCAGTCCTCTTCGTGGCCTTCGCGCTCGGCACGGCGGCCGGCGAGGCCACCGCGTTCGGCGGCCTCGGTCTCCGTCTCGCCTTCGCGCAGCCCCAGCGCCCAGGCCCGCGACGGCCGCCGGAACAGCAGGACCAGGGCCGCGATGCCCAGCAGCGCGATCGGCACGCCCCACAGCGGCTCGCCGGACGGGCCGAGCAGGTACCAGCCGAGCCCGATCACGATCAGCGCGATCACCACGCCCGGCGAGCGCGCCCACGTCTGGCCGAGCACCAGCCCGGCCGACGCGGCCAGGAACGCCAGTGCCACCACGATGAACGTGCCCGACTCGACGAAGACGTTGTTGCCCGGCTGCGCGGGCGAGCCCAGGCCGTTGACCAGCACGACCACCCCGAACACCAGCAGGGCGAGCGACGGCACCGCGGTGACCGCGCCGGCCAGCCGGACCTCACGGGGAGCGGGCGAGAGCTTCACTGCGGCGGCCTTCCGGTTTTCGGCGAGCGCAGGGGACTCCACCAGGGCGAGTCACCGTGCGTGAGCTCTTTCGATCGTATGCCACCCGGTCGGCCGTTTTCGCGGGACCGCCCGGGCGTCGAAAATCAAGATGTCGTCGATGAGCGGGCGGTCGGCCCGGGTGCACTTGTCACGACGAGCGGACACTCGCGCGTGAAGGAGGACCGCCCGGCACAGGGTCTCGAAGGTGCTGTTCCCCGGGGTTGCGCCCGTCACCATGCGGCGCCGGAAGGTTCTCGGGCCGCCGGAAGTCACTTACTCTGCGGTAATGCGCGCAATCCTCGTGGTGAACCCCCAGGCCACCTCGACCACCGCGGGTGGCCGGGACGTCCTGGCGCACGCGCTCGCCAGCCAGGTCAAGCTCGACGTGGTCGAGACGGACTACCGCGGCCACGCGATGGCGGTCGCGCGCTCGGCGGCGCGGGACGGCATCGACCTGGTCGTCGCGCACGGCGGCGACGGCACGGTCAACGAGGTCGTGAACGGCCTGCTGGCCGACGCCGACGGTGACCCCACCCAAATCGGGCGAGTGCCCGCCCTGGGTGTCGTCCCAGGCGGCTCGGCCAACGTGTTCGCGCGCGCCCTCGGCATCTCCGCCGACTCCTTCGAGGCCACCCACCAGCTGCTCAACGCGCTGGAGAACGACCGCTCGCGCCGGGTCGGGCTCGGCCTGGCCGACGGGCACTGGTTCACCTTCAACGCCGGCCTCGGCTGGGACGCCGACGTCGTCGGCCGGGTCGCCAAGCGCCGCGGCAAGCAGACCACCGCCGGCCTCTACCTGCGCGCCGCCGTCCGCTCCTACTTCCGGCCGCCGCTGGGCCGGCCCGCCCTCACGATCCGCGTCCCCGGCGAAGACCCGGTCGAGGCGTTGACCGCTTTCGTGTCGAACACCGATCCGTGGAGCTACCTGGGCGAGCGCGCCGTTCACCTCAACCCGGGTTGCTCGTTCGAGACGGGATTGGGTTTGTTCGCGCTGAACGGTCTGGGGTTGCCCACGGTGTTCAAGCATGTACGCCAAGCTTTGACTACGAAGAGCAACCAGCGCGGCCGACGTCTCGTGCGTCACGATGACCTGCCGATGATCCGCATCGACGCAGCTGAACCGGTAAACTTCCAGGTGGACGGCGACCTCGTCGGCCAGCGGACTCGAGTCGAGTTCTTCAGCGTCCCCCATGCACTCACGGTGATCGTGTGACGACGGGACCGCTGATCGCCTGCGGATAAGTGCCAGGTGCCGTTCGTCGACGGAGAAGCTCCACTCAGCGCATCAGCCTTCCCTTACCTAGGCTGTTTCGGAGAGAAACCGCAGGTCAGAGGGGTCGCTCGGCCGGGTGACCTGACTCACCGATCTTCCGGAAACCCTTGTCGAAAGCGGTGCTTCGTGAAAGCATTCACAAGCACCCAAGAACACGACCGCCATTGACGACTGTGGCGCGGCCCTCCCGCGCCATATGAAGGAGCTCACGAACATGGACTGGCGCCACGACGCGGCCTGCCGAGACGAGGACCCCGAGCTGTTCTTCCCGGTGGGAACCAGCGGTCCTGCTCTGTCGCAGGTAGCTCAGGCGAAGGCCGTGTGCCACCGCTGCCCCTCCGCTTCCGACTGCCTGGCCTGGGCTCTGGCCAGCGGCCAGGACGCGGGCGTGTGGGGCGGCATGAGCGAAGACGAGCGACGCGCGCTCAAGCGCCGCCGTACGCACATTGGCACGCGTACCAACGCCTGATTTTCACTGCTTGCACCACCCGAGCCGCGGAGAAATTCACCCGGCGGGCACGCCTGTGTCCACGCCGTCTGGGGTGATACCTACCCGGCTTGAGCTTAACAAGTGAGGCGAAACCACCTGGCGACGGGTGCGGTGAAACCTCACCGGGACTTCAAGTCCTCCCGCGAAGCGCTGAACGGCCCGGCACCACGCACCTGGTGCCGGGCCTTCATCGTGTCGACCTCCCCATCACGCGTGTCGACCTCCCCATCACGCGAGTCGGCCCTTCAATCACACCGTCGAAGCGCAGCGGCGTGATTGAGCGGTCAACTCGCGTGATCAGGGAGACGACACGCGTGATTGGGGGGACGACACGAGTCAGAGGCGGCGGGACAGCGGTATGCGCAGCGCGGCTTCCGTCCCCGTCACGCGGGTCGACGACGCCTCCGTCCGCACCTTCCGCAGCGAAAGGGAGCCCCGCAGCTCGGACTCCACCAGCGTCCGCACGATCTGCAGCCCCAGGCCGTCCGAACGCTCCAGCGAGAACCCCGACGGCAGGCCGCGGCCGTTGTCGCGGATCACGACGTCCAGCCAGCGGGCCGAGCGCTCCACGATCAGCTCGACCTTGCCCGACCGGCCCGCCGGGAAGGCGTGCTCGATCGCGTTCTGCACCAGCTCGGCCAGCACCATCACCAGCGGCGTCGCGATCTCCGCGACCACCACCCCGAACGAGCCCTTCCGCGACAGGCTGACCTGCGACTCCGCCGTCGCGACCTCGCCGACCATCGGCAGGACGTTGTCGAGCAGCTTGTCGAGGTCGACGCGCTCGTCCACCGAGATCGACAGCGCCTCGTGCACCAGGGCGATCGACGTCACCCGGCGCACGGACTCCGCCAGGGCGAGCCGCGCCTCCTCCGACGTCGTCCGCCGGGACTGCAGGCGCAGCAGCGCCGCCACCGTCTGCAGGTTGTTCTTCACCCGGTGGTGGATCTCACGGATCGTCGCGTCCTTCGACAGCAGCGCGCGATCGCGCCGCTTCACCTCGGTGACGTCGCGGACGAGCACCAGGGCGCCCGCCGCCTGCCCGGCCGGCCGCAGCGGCAGCGCGCGGAACAGCACCACCGCGCCCCGCCGCGAATCGGCCTCCGTGCGGCTCGACGGCTTCCCGTCGAGAGCCTCGATGATCCGGTGGGACACCTCGGTCGCGTCGAACGGGTCGCGGATCAGCGAGCGCGTCAGCGGCGCCAGGCGCGTCCCGACCAGGTCGGACTCGTGCCCCATCCGGTGGTACGCGGACAACCCGTTCGGGCTCGCGAACACGACCGTGCCGCTCGAATCGAGCCGGATCAGCCCGTCACCCACCCGCGGCGACGTGTGCGTGTCCGTCGCGTTGGTGCCGTTCGGCGGGAAAGTCCCGTCCACGATCATCTGGCACAGGTCGCCGGCGCTGCCGAGGTAGGCGATCTCCAACGGCGAGGGCACGCGCGGCGCGGCCAGGTTCGTCTCGCGGCTCATCACGGCGATGACCTCGTCGTGGAACCGGACCGGGATCGCCTCACGCCGCATCGGCAGGTCGCGGTACCAGTGCGGGTCCTCCTCGCGGCAGATCCGCACCTCGCGCATGGCCTTCGCCAGCTGCGGGTGCTCCTGGACCGTGAACCGCGTGCCGACGACGTCCTCGGGGTGCGCGGTGGGCGCCGTCGTCGGCCGCGCGTGCGCGACGCAGACGAAGTCGCCGCCGTCCGGCTGCAGTTCCTCGGTCACCGGGACCCAGAGCAGGAAGTCCGCGAAGGACAGGTCGGCCAGCAGCTGCCACTCGGCGACGACGGTCTGCAGGTGGTCCGCCGCCTCCCCGGGCAGGCCGGTGTTGTCGGCGAGCAGTTCGGCGAGCGTGGACACGCACCCCATCAAACCAGAGCGGGCCGTCATGACACACTTGAGAGGTTGACCAGCTTTGACGACGAGGAGTGAGCATGTCGAAGCGCGCCCGCAAGCGTCGCGACCGGAAGAAGAACGGCGCGAACCACGGCAAGAAGCCCAACGCCTGAGCGTTCGGCATGACGAAGGCCCCCACACCGTGAGTGTGGGGGCCTTCGTAGTGCTCGGGCGCTACTCGGAGCGCTGCTCGAGGGTGATCTCGGTGCGCTCCACGGTGACGCCGCCGCGGGAGGCGACGGTCTGGCGGATCGACGCGCGCAGCCGGCTCTTCAGCTCGGCCGGCGCGTGGTCGCCGCCGCACTTGCGGGCCAGCAGCTGCTTGATGTGCTCGTCGATGCCGTACTCCTCGAGGCACGGCGGGCAGTCCTCGATGTGGGCGCGCAACGCGGCGTCGCGCTCGGGGCTGCACTCGCGGTCGAGCAGCAGGTAGATGTCGGCGAGCGCCTCTTCGCAGCGGACCTTGTCGGACGCGCCTTCGCACATGTCGTTCATCGCCCCGCCACCTCCTCACGGGCACCCCGGATGAAGCCACGCTCGCGGGCCACGTCGGCGAGCAGGTCGCGCAGCTGCGCGCGGCCGCGGTGCAGGCGGGACATCACGGTGCCGATGGGCGTGTCCATGATCTCGGCGATCTCCTTGTACGCGAAGCCCTCGACGTCGGCCAGGTAGACGGCCAGCCGGAACTCCTCGGGCAGCTTCTGCAGGGCGGCCTTGACGTCGGTGTCGGGCAGGTTGTCCATCGCCTCGACCTCGGCCGACCGGAGCCCGCTGGAGGTGTGGCTCTCCGCCTTGGCGATCTGCCAGTCGGTGATCTCCTCGGTGGGCGCCTGCACCGGCTGCCGCTGCCGCTTGCGGTAGCCGTTGATGTAGGTGTTGGTCAGGATGCGGTACATCCAGGCCTTGAGGTTCGTGCCGGCCTTGAAGGACGCGAAGGCGGCATACGCCTTCAGGTAGGTCTCCTGGACCAGGTCCTCGGCATCGGCGGGGTTGCGGGTCATCCGCATCGCGGCCGAGTACAGCTGGTCGAGCAGCGGCATCGCGTCCCGCTCGAAACGCTCGGCGCGCTCGGCCTCGGTCGCTTCTTCCGGCGCTGAGTTCTGCGTGCTCGGCAAACCGTTCCCTTCCCGCTCGGCGTCGATGCGCGTGCGCGCATACGGCGGACCCGAGTTTACGCGGGGACCGGGCACGCCGCGGTTCGCCGGTGCCTCGGGACGGCGGCGGCTGCGTGAGCGTGTGGTGGCGAGCGTTGTTGTCACGTCCCGTACAACCGATCGGGGTGATCGGGCATTCCCTAGACTTCCGCCATGGCTGGCAAGGGCACCCCGGCGACGGCGTTGCTGTCGAAGCAAAAAGTGGCGCACACGCTGCACGCGTACGACCACGACCCGCGCGCGGAGTCGTACGGGCTGGAGGCGGTCGAGGCCCTCGGCCTGGACCGGGCGCGGGTGTTCAAGACGCTGGTGGCGGAGGTGGACGGCCGCCTGACGGTGGGTGTGGTCCCGGTCACGGGCCAGCTGGACCTGAAGGCACTGGCGGCCGCGGCGGGCGGCAAGAAGGCGAAGATGGCCGACCCGGCGGCGGCCCAGCGCGCGACGGGCTACGTGCTGGGCGGGATCTCGCCGCTGGGCCACCGGAGCCGGCTGCCGGTGGTGATCGACGCGTCGGCGGAGACGTTCGAGACGGTGTTCTGTTCGGCCGGCCGGCGCGGGCTGGAGGTGGAGCTGGCACCCGGCGAGCTCATCCGGCTGACCGGCGCCGTGGTGGCGCCGATCGCCGCCTGAGCTCAGGCCAGCGGCCGCAACACCCGCGACAGCCACTCCGTCGCGGCCCGGGACACCGTCTCCAGGTCCTTCCCCAGGTTGTGGTCGCCGTCCACCAGGACCAGCTCCTGGTGCGGTCCCGGCTTCGGTCGCCCGAACGGGTCACGCTCGCCCTGGATCACCAGCGTCGGCACCTCGACCGCGTCGAACTCCGGCTGGCGCGTCTTCTCCGGGCGGCCCGGCGGGTGCTCCGGGAACGCCAGGCACAGCACGGCCACCGCCTGGCCGGCCGACGCCGTCCGGCAGGCCACCCGGGCCCCCGACGAGCGGCCGCCGAACACGAACGGGAGGCCGTCGAAGCGCGCCGACAGCTCGTCCGCCACCGTCAGCCAGGCCGTGTCCAGCTGGTTCGCCGGGGCCGGCGCGCGGCGGCCCGCCACCTTGTACGGCTGCTCGACCAGCGCCACGTGCACGCCCGCGTCCCGGGCCGCGCGCGTCACCGCCACCAGGTCCTTCGCCCCGAGGCCGCCGCCCGCGCCGTGGCCGAGCATCAGGACCGCGTCGCCCTCCTCGGCGCAGTGCAGGTACACCCGCGCCGGGCCGTAGGCCGTCTCGATCGGGATCGCCGTCATGAGAAGAGGGTGCCCTCGTGCGCCGGGTCGACCCGCTCGAGCAGCTCGGGCCCGTTGTTGCGGACGTTGTTCACCTTGGTCGAGATCGGCCGCAGCTCCAGCGAAGCCACGATGTCCTCGGGCGTCGGCACCAGCAGGTCGGTGACGTCTTCGCGGTCCGGGTCCAGCCAGCCGTCCCAACGCGACTTCGGCACGATGAGCGGCATCCGGTGGTGGACGTCGGTGAGCTGCCCGGCCGCGTCGGTCGTGATGATCGAGAACGTGATCAGCGGCGCCGCCCCGTCGTCGTCCTTCGGCCGCCAGCTCTCCCAGATCCCGCCGAACGCGATCGACGCATCATCCGGCGCCGTCATGTAGAACGGCTCCTTCTCCTTGCCCGTGCGGCGCCACTCGAACCAGCCGTCGGCCGGCACCAGGCAGCGGCGCGACACCAGCGCGCGGCGGAAAGCGGGCTTCTCGCGTGCCGTCTCGGCGCGCGTGTTGATCATCCGCGAGCCGACCGACGGGTCCTTGGCCCAGAACGGCACCAGGCCCCACTTCATCATCCGCAGCGAACGCTCGGCGGGCTCGTCCTCGAGGACCTGGCCGTCTTCGTCACGCGGGTGCCGCTGCACGACCGTGACCACGTTCTTCGTCGGCGCCACGTTGTGGTCGGCGCGCGCGTGGCCTTCGGTGAGGTCGATCGCGTCGAACTCCTCGATCAGCTTCGCCGGATCCTTCGTGGCGGCGTAGCGGCCGCACATAGCGCCTCCTCTTGCCGGATGAGTCATCGTTACACGCAGGCCAGGGCCGTGGCGAGCGGCGTGGGATCATTCGGGTGGGCACCGCACACGAGAGGACGACGGGTTTGGCGCGCAACGACTGGAGCAAGCTGGACGAGTCCGACGTCCGCGTGCGTCCGGGCAAGGGCAGCCGGCCCCGCAGCAAACGCCGTCCCGAGCACGCCGACGCCGTCACGGCCATGGTCATCGGCAAGGACCGCGGCCGCTGGACCTGCGCGATCGACGCCGATCCGGCCCGGGTCGTCACCGCGATGCGGGCCCGCGAGCTGGGCCGGACGCCGGTGGTCGTCGGCGACCGCGTCGGCATCGTCGGCGACGTCTCCGGCAAGCCGGACACCCTCGCGCGGATCGTCCGCGTCGACGACCGCACCAGCTCCCTGCTGCGCACGGCCGACGACACCGACCCGTACGAGCGGCTGGTCGTGGCGAACGCCGAGCGCCTGCTGATCGTCACCGCGCTCGCCGACCCGCCGCCGCGCACCGGCTTCATCGACCGCTGCCTCGTCGCCTGCTACGCGGGTGGCGTCGAGCCGGTCCTGTGCCTGACGAAGGCCGACCTGGCCAGCCCGGACGAGCTCCTGGCTGGCTACGCGGGCCTCGACGTCCCGGCGATCGTGACCCGCTTCGACGAAGAGCCCGAAGGCCTGGCCGAGATGCTGAAGGACCGCGTGACGGCGCTGGTCGGGCACTCCGGTGTCGGCAAGTCGACATTGGTCAACCGCCTGGTGCCGGACGCCGAGCTGGCGGTCGGCGTGGTGAGCGCGGTCGGCAAGGGGCGGCACACGTCGGTCGCGGCGGTGGCACTGCCGCTGCCGGACGGCGGCTGGGTGATCGACACCCCCGGCGTCCGGTCGTTCGGGCTGGCCCACGTCACGGCGGACGACATCGTGGACGCCTTCGAGGAGTTCGCCGAAGCCGCCGAGGAGTGCCCGTCGGGCTGCGGGCACCTCGGCGCGCCGGAGGACCCGGACTGCGCGCTCGACGACGTCGTCACCGAAGGCAGGGCAAGCCCCGAGCGGCTGGCTTCACTGCGGCGCCTGCTGTCGTCCCGCGGCGGCCACGACATGACCCGCGGCACCGAGTCCTGACGCGTCGGGGCGACGCTGAGTAGCGGCGGCTCCCCCGAACGAGATCGGTGAAACGGCTGTGTTTTTGTTGGCACCATGCGCAAAGCCGCCGTGGTGCTGCTGTTCGCCTTGCTCGCGAGCGCCTGTTCCGACCCCCCGCCCCGCCCGGCGTTCGAGGACGCACGAGCACTGGCCGACGCGGCCACAGCGGCCACGACAAGCGGCGGCTCGGCGAAGTTCACCACGGACGTCGCGGTCGGCTCGGTCCGGTCGAAGGGCCAGGGCCAGGCGCGGTTCGGCGACGGCGGGACGGCCCAGGTGATGACGACGGACTTCCTCGGCGAGCCGGTGGAGCTGCGCTTGGTGGCGGGGAAGCTGTACGCGAAGCTGCCGGAAGGCTCGCGCGACGAGGCAGGCAAGCCGTGGACGGTGGTCGCGGCGGACGGCACGGATTCCTTTTCCGAGGTCGCGGGCGGCAGCCTGACGCAGCTGGCGGAGCAGAACGACCCGGCACACACGCTGCGCGAGATCCGGACGGCGGGCACGATAGTCGCGGCCGAGCGCACGAACCTGGGCGGCGTGCCGGCGGAGCACTACCGCATCGACCTCGACCTGGCCCGGCTGGGCACCGACCTGCCGGCGGGGCTGCCACCGGACGCGGCGGGCCGGGTGGGCGGGAAGTTCCCGGTGGAGCTGTGGCTCGACCAGACGCACCGGCCGTTGCAGATCGTGCTGAACCTCTCGCCGATCCTGCCGGGCTCCGAGGCTCGCATCACGACGCGGTATTCGGACTGGGGCAGCCCGGTCGACGTCCAGCCGCCGCCGGCGGGTGAGGTGGGATAGTCACCCCACCCGGGGACAACTCAAAGCAGCTCCAGGAAAAACGGCAGTTCCTGCGGCGCATACCAAGCCAGCTCGTGGTCCTCGGCGTCCCCCAGCGTGAACTCCGCGTCCGGATCTCCGAGGTCCGCCGCGTCGATCACCGCCGCCGCCGCGGCGACCGCCTCGGCCGCCTCCGGGGCGTCCACGTGGATCGCCGCCACCGCCGACAGCGGGATCGGGCCGCCGATGCGGACCACCGGGGCGTCCAGGTCCGGGCGCAGCGTCACGCCCGCGACGTCCGCCGACACCACCACCCGGCGCGGCTCGCCCTTCTCCTCCGCCGCGATCAAGCGCAGCGAGGCCCGGGCCGCGTCCAGCAGCGCCGCGTACTCCAGCTCCTCGTCGGACCCGCTCACGTACGCCTCGCGCAACGCCGGCGTCAGCGCGAACGCCGTGCCGCTGCGGGCGCGGAACTCCCCCGATGACTCGAGGTCGCGAAGCATCGCGATGGTCGCAGGCAGATAGACCCTCACCAGTGCGCACCCTTCAGTTCTTCCAGGGACTCTTCGATCATCCCGGCGACGAGGTCGACGTCGAAGGCGGCCTTGCGGTCGCCGTTCAGTCCGAAGTAGACGCCGCCGTGGTACGACGTCACCCCGATCGCCAGCGCCTGGGTGCGCATCAGCGGCATCACCGGGAACATCTCGACCAGTCTGGCCTCTCCCGCGTACATCGGCACCTGCGGGCCCGGTGAATTGGTCACCATGACGTTGAAGATGCGCCCGGACAGCGATCCCGCCGCTCGCGCGCCGAGCGAATGGAGCGTAGCCGGGGCGAAGCCGCCGACCTTGAGCAGCCCGCGCGCCGCCACCGAGCGGCCCGAATCCAGGTGCTCGGCCATCGCGTGCCCGATGTGCTGCAGCCGCAGGACCGGGTTCGGCTCGCCCACCGGCAGGTCCACCAGGTACGCCGCCACCTGGTTGCCGACCAGGCCCGGCGTCGAGTACTCGGGCGTTTCGGCGTCGCGGACCGCCAGCGGCACCAGCGCGCGGATCGTCGTGTCCGGCGTCAGCGGGACCTCGCGCGAAAGCAGCCATTCGCGCAGCGCACCCGTGATGGCCGCGAGGACGACGTCGTTGACCGTGCCGCCGTGCGCCGCGCGGATCTTGCGGAAGTCCTCCAGCCGTGTGCGGACCACGGCGAACACGCGGCCGCCCGAGACGCGGACGTTCAGCGGCCCGGGCGGCGCCGGGCTGACCAGCGTGCGCAGCGTCGACGCCACCCCGCCGAGCGTCTCGGCGAACTTGCCCGCCGCCGCGACCGCGTCGTTCGCCGCGGACCGGACGTTCTCCACGACCTCGCCCGGCCGCTGGACGCCCTCGCTGATCGCGTCCATGACCAGCTGGCCGCGGCTCGGCTCGCGGCGCGGCGTCCAGGTGTCCTCGAACGGCTCCGGCTCGGCCGGTGCCGGGTCGAGGACGATCTGGCCGAGGTCGATCGTGCCGACACCGTCCACAACGGACTGGTGGGTCTTGGTGACCAGCGCCACCCGGTCGCCGGCCAGCCCCTCGATGAAGTACGCCTCCCAGAGCGGCCGCTCCGGCGCCAGCCGCCGCGACATCAGGCGCGCGACCAGGTCGAACAGCTGCTCGTCACTGCCCGGCTGGGGCAGCGCCGAACGCCGGACGTGGTAGTTGAGGTCGAAGTCGACGTCGTCCACCCACACCGGCCGCGCCAGGTGGCCCGGCACCTCCAGGACGCGCTGCCGGTAGCGCGGCAGGTACGCCAGCCGCCCGCCGATGAGGTCGACCAGCTGTGCGTAGCCGAACCCGGAGCGCGGCCGCTCGAAGATCGCCACGCCGCCGACGTGCATCGGGGTCGCGTGGTCCTCGACGTAGAGGAACGAGGCGTCCAGCGCGGAAAGGCGGTCGGGCATGGGCCGATCCTTTCATGATGCGAGACTTCCGGGTGTGGGTGATGAGTCGACAATCTCGCCGAAGGACCGCTTCCTGACCGTGTACGGCCGGAAGCCGGTGCTCGAGGCACTGGCGGACGACGGCCTGCGCGTGGACAAGGTGATCCTCGCCGACACCGCCCGCGGCCCCGGCGCGGCCGAGATCCAGCGCGCGGCGAAGGCCGCCGGCGTGCCGGTGCAGCGCGCCAGCGAGCACCGGGTCAAGGTCCTCGCCGGCAACGGCAAGCAGGACCAGGGCGTGCTCGCCGACGTCGTCGCGCCCCGGATGCGAGCGCTTTCCGCGGCACTGGCCGACCGGCGGCCGCCGTCACGGGTGCTGCTGCTCGACGGCATCACCACGCCCGCGAACGTCGGCATGATCCTGCGGACGGCGACCGCGGCCGGGCTGGACGGCGTGATCGTGCCGCGGCGCGGCGTCGCGGCGCTCGACCCGCTGGTGGTCAAGGCGTCGGCCGGGGTGGCGTTCCGCGCACCCGTGCTGCGCTGCGGGTCGGCGCGCGAAGCCGCGGAAATGCTCGCCGAAGCCGGCTACGGGCTCTACGCGCTGGGCGCGTCGGCGCGCACGACGGTGTTCGACGTCGACCTGCCGCAGCGCGCGGCGTTCGTCCTCGGCGGCGAGACGGCCGGGGTCGGGCCGGAAGTCGGCGAGCTCGTCACGGAATGGCTGTCGATCCCGATGCCGGGCGACGTCGAGTCGCTGAACGTCTCGGCCGCCGCCGCGGTGCTGTCGTTCGAGCTGGTCCGCCGCGCCCGCTGAGCCTCACCCCGCCGGGAACAGCACGGCGAGTTCGTCGAGCGTCTCGCTGACCGACCGGTGGTGCACCCCGACCATGCCCGCCTGGACGGCGCCGCGGATGTTCGTCGCGGAGTCGTCGACGAACGCGCAGCGCACCGCGGGCAGCCCGAGCCGGTCGGCCGCGATCAGGTAGACCGCCGGGTCCGGCTTCGCCACGCCGACCTCGCCGGAAAACACCAGAGCGTCGAAATAGTCGAACATCGTGTTCTTGACCTCGTCCGATGCCCCTGGGGCGTTGGACAGCAGCGCGGTGCGTACGCCGCGCTCGCGTGCGACCGCCAGGTATTCGTAGAACCGACCGGCGTCGGGATCGGTGAGAACTCCGGCGAAATCGACCAATAGCCCTTTCAGCACCCGGCACACCATAGCCTGGTGGCGTCGTGGTGTCTCGCAGAGCGCAACGCTGCCGGTCGGCATACCGCATCGGCAGCCGGCAATCCACGGTTTCGGCAATTCTCGCCCGGATCGTGCGATTCGATGTTCTTTTCGGTCGCTTCCCACCTCCAAGCGAATGTCGACTCAGGAGGGCAGGAAAAATGATCGAGGAACATCGGTTGCGGACATTGACCCGCTTCGAGGCACCTCGCCGGACGGAGGGCCCGGTCGAGGTGACACCACACGAGCACCGCCGCGGCTCGCGGTGCCCGGCGCCGAGCCAGCTCGAAGCGGACGAGCTGGGCCGCCTGGTGAACATGCTGCTGGAGGCGTACGACGGCCGCCGCCCGGCGGCACAGGTCCGCGCACTGGTGGCGCCGGAGGTGTACGCCGGGCTCACCGGTGCGAGCCGGGCGCGGCCCCGCCACCGGACGCAGACGATCCACACGTGCGCCCCGGCACCGGACGTGGTGGAGGCATGCGCCCGAGTGGAGGCGGACGGCCGCTCGTTCGCACTGGCGGCCCGTTTCACCCGCACGCCGACGGGCTGGCGGTGCGAGCGATTCGCGCTGTTGAAGCCGCGGCAGCAGGCAAACCCGAACCGGCGGGCGGCGTGAAGCGGGGTGAGGCGGGTCGCGCACCGCCGAGGGTGGGTTGGCTCGCCGACGGCCGGTGGGCTTGGTGCGCTCGGGTCGCGGCCGGGTGGCCGGGCTGCGAGCGGCACCCGGCGCCGGACCCGCTCGCCGGGGGCTGGGTGTACTCGGGTGGCCGGGCTGCGAGCGGCAACGCCTCGCTCCGTTCGCCCGCGCCTCGCGGCCTCGCCCAAATCCCTTCCGCGCGGCCGGCCTAGCCGCCGCTTGTCACCGGTAGGGCCGACAGGCCGCGGAGCGTCGTTGTCGGGTTCCACTCCGGTGGGCCCGACTGCGTCAGGTCCGGGCGGCGGCGGGCCAGCTCGCGGAACGCGATCCGGGCCTCCAACCTCGCCAAAGGCGCGCCCAGGCAGAAGTGGATGCCCTGGCCGAACGCCAGGTGGCGGCCCGGCTCGCGGGCCGGGTCGAACGTTTCCGGGGCCGGGCCCGTTGCCGGGTCGCGGTTGGCCGCTCCGATCAAGATGATCAGCTGGCTGCCCGCCGGTACTGCCAGCCCGCCCAGTGTTGTGTCGCGCAGGGCCGTGCGGGCCGTCAGCTGGGCCGGCGAGTCGTAGCGCAGCACCTCCTCCACGACCCGCGCCGCGTGCTCGCCGTCCGTGCCCAGTGGTTTCAGGCCGTCCGGGCCGCGCAGCAGCGCCAGTACTCCGTTGCCGATCAGGTTCGTCGTTGTTTCGTGGCCGGCGATCAACAGCAACGTCAACGTCACCAGCAGCTCGCCCTCGGTGAGCACGTCGCCCGCGTCCGACACCGCGACCAGGGCCGACAGGAGGTCGTCTCCCGGGGTGCGCCGTCGCTCGGCCGCCAGCGAACGGAAGTAGCCGACGAACGACTGGCGTGCCTTGACCGCCGGCTCGAGCGTCCCCGGCGGTTGCAGGAACTGCGGGTCCAGGGCTCGCGCCATCGCGTGCGACCACTCCGCGAAGCGCTCGCGGTCGTCCAGCGGCACGCCCAGGAGCTCGGCGATCACCTCGACCGGCAACGGCTTCGCGAGCGCCGTCATCAGGTCGAACTCGGCCGGCGCGCGGTCGATGAGCGACGCGGTGATCTCCTCGATGCGCGGCGCCAGCTGCTCGGCCATCCGCGGCGTGAACGCCTTCGCCACCAGCCGCCGCAGGCGGGTGTGGTCCGGCGGGTTCAGCGAGAGGAACGCCCGGACCACGCGTCCCGACTCGTCGACCGGCTGGTCCGGGAGGCGGTCCGCCGGATCCAGGTACTCGGGTTCGGGGTGGCCGAACGCCGGGTCGCGCAGCACCTGCGTGGCTTCGGCGAGGCCGCTGACCGCGAACATCCGGTCAGCCAACGCCGCCACCGGACGGCTCTCCCGCCACCGGCGGTAGTGCGGGTACGGGTCCGGCCGCCGCTCGGCGGCGAACAGCGCGAAGAACTCCTGTGGATCCGCCGTGGTCATCGAGACGTCCCCCATCAATGACTTCGGGGCGCGCGGATTTCCCCGCGCGCCCCGAACCGGTCATACCCGTGTCAGCGACGCGGGCCCTTCTTGCCCTTCTTGGCGGCATCGCGCTGGGCGGCGCGACGGTCGCGACGCGTACCGCCGGCGCCACCGCCCGCGGCCTGCGGCCCGCCCTCGGCGTGGGACTCGACCTCGCCGTCCTCGCCCGGGCCGGACAGCATCATGCCCGACTGCGGGGCACCGCCGCCCAGGCCCTTGCCGCGCAGTGCGGCCGGGACGGACTCGGTGTCGGTCGTCGGCGGCTGCGGCGGCGCCGGCCGCGCGTGACGGCCTTCGGTCGCCTGGCCGTTGCCGACCGGGACGCCCGTCGGCAGCGCCGCGGCTTCCTCGGCCGGCGGCGCCTCGGCGCGCTCGACCTGCAGGTTGAACAGGAAGCCGACGGCCTCCTCCTTCAGCGAGTCGAGCATCGCGCGGAACATGTCGAAGCCCTCGCGCTGGTACTCGATCAGCGGGTCGCGCTGCGCCAGCGCCCGCATGCCGATGCCCTGCTTGAGGTAGTCCATCTCGTAGAGGTGCTCACGCCACTTGCGGTCGAGGACCGTCAGCATCACCTGGTGCTCCAGGGTCCGCATGCCCTCCGGGCCGACGAGCGCGTTGATCTCCTGCTCGCGCTGGTCGTAGGCACGGCGGGCGTCCGCGAGCAGGGCCTCGCGCAGGCCGTCGGCGTCGAGGTCGCCGTCCTCCATCAGCTCGTCCCAGGTCACGCTGACCGGGTAGAGCTGCTTCAGCGCCGACCACAGCTTCTCGTGGTCCCAGTCCTCGGCGTAGCCGTTGGCCGTCGCACCGTCCACATAGGCGTTGACGACGTCCTCGAGCATGCCCTCGATCTGGTCGCGCAGGTTCTCGCCGGCCAGGACGCGGTGGCGCTCGGCGTAGATCACCTTGCGCTGCTCGTTCATGACCTCGTCGTACTTGAGGACGTCCTTGCGCTGCTCCATGTTGATCTGCTCGACCTGGGTCTGCGCGCTCTTGATGGCCTTGGAGACCATCTTGTGCTCGATCGGCACGTCGTCGGGCAGCCGCATGGTCGTCATGACGCGCTCGACCATGGTCGCGTTGAAGCGGCGCATGAGCTCGTCACCGAGCGACAGGTAGAAGCGGGACTCGCCCGGGTCGCCCTGGCGGCCGGAACGACCGCGGAGCTGGTTGTCGATCCGGCGCGACTCGTGGCGCTCGGTGCCCAGCACGTAAAGGCCGCCCGCCTCGCGGACCTCCTCGCCCTCGGCCTTCGACTCGGCCTTGACCTGCTCGAGGACCTCGGGCCAGGCGGCCTCGTACTCCTCGGAGTGCTCGACCGGGTCCAGGCCGCGCTCGCGCAGCACCTGGTCGGCGATGAGGTCAGGGTTGCCGCCCAGCACGATGTCGGTACCGCGGCCCGCCATGTTCGTGGCGACCGTGACGGCGCCCTTCTGGCCGGCGCGCGCGACGATCAGCGCCTCGCGGTCGTGGTGCTTCGCGTTCAGCACCTCGTGCGGCACGCTCAGCTTGACCAGCAGCTTCGACAGGTGCTCGGACTTCTCGACGCTCGTGGTGCCGACCAGGACCGGCTGGCCCTTCTCGTGCCGCTCGGCGATGTCCTCGGCGACGGCCTCGAACTTGGCCTGCTCGGTCTTGTAGATCAGGTCCGGCTGGTCCTGGCGGATCATCGGCCGGTTCGTCGGGATCGGCACCACACCCAGCTTGTAGGTCTGGTGGAACTCGGCGGCCTCGGTCTCGGCCGTACCGGTCATGCCCGACAGCTTCTCGTAGAGCCGGAAGTAGTTCTGCAGCGTGATCGTGGCCAGCGTCTGGTTCTCGGCCTTGATCTCGACCTTTTCCTTGGCCTCGATCGCCTGGTGCATGCCCTCGTTGTAGCGGCGGCCGTGCAGGATGCGCCCGGTGAACTCGTCGACGATCATGACTTCGCCGTTGCGGACGATGTAGTCCTTGTCGCGGTGGAAGAGTTCCTTCACCTTGAGCGCGTTGTTCAGGTACCCGACCAGCGGGGTGTTGGCGGCCTCGTAGAGGTTCTCGATGCCGAGCTGGTCCTCGACGAACCGGACGCCCTTCTCGGTGACGGCGACGGTGCGCTTCCGGACGTCGACCTCGTAGTGGTACTTCGAGTTGATCAGGTTCGTCTTCTCGACGCGCTCACGCGACCCCATGGTGGTGGTGTCGATGCCCTGCATCAGCGGGGCCAGGCGCGCGAACTCGACGTACCAGCGCGACGACTGGTCGGCCGGGCCGGAGATGATCAGCGGCGTGCGGGCCTCGTCGATGAGGATCGAGTCGACCTCGTCGACGATGGCGAAGTTGTGGCCGCGCTGCACGCAGTCGTCGAGGCTCCACGCCATGTTGTCGCGGAGGTAGTCGAAGCCGAACTCGTTGTTCGTGCCGTAGGTGATGTCGGCGTTGTACTGCGCGCGCCGCACGTCCGGCTGCTGCTCCGAGAGGATGACGCCGACCTCGAGGCCGAGGAAGCGGTGGATGCGGCCCATCCACTCCGAGTCGCGCTTGGCCAGGTAGTCGTTCGTCGTGACGACGTGGACGCCCTTGCCGGGGATCGCGTTGAGGTAGGCCGGCAGGACGCAGGTCAGCGTCTTGCCCTCGCCCGTCTTCATCTCGGCGACCTGGCCGAGGTGCAGCGCCGCGCCGCCCATGAGCTGGACGTCGAAGTGGCGCTGGCCGAGCACCCGCTTGGCCGCTTCCCGGACGACCGCGAAGGCCTCCGGCAGCAGCTCGTCGAGGGATTCGCCGTCGCCGTTGCGCTTGCGGAACTCTTCGGTCTTGGCCCGCAGCTCGGCGTCGGTCAGGTCCTTGACGTCGTCTTCGAGGGTGTTGATGTGATCGGCGATGTTGCGCAGCCGCTTCACCATCTTGCCCTCACCCGCGCGGAGCAGGCGGTTCAGCACCATCCGGTCGACCTCACTAGCTGATCATGAGCGCGCCCAGGCCGGTCCCGGGCAGGTTCTCCCGCGGTGGCGGCCGTGTTCGGCGCCACCTTCCCACCCCCATCGTAGGGAACGGTGGCCCTCGTGTGCACACGCCGTACGTCCTGAGAACCTTATTCAGCCGTCGGCCGGCGGGTTCTGACATGCGGAGGGTCCGCACGCGAGCACGTGCGGACCCTCCGACAGACCTCCCTTGCGCCCGGCTCAGCCGAGCCGGATCACGCCGTAGTCGAAGCCTTTCCGCCGGTAGACCACGCTGGGCCGGCCCGCGTCGGAGTCGTTGAAGAGGTAGAAGTCGTGGCCGACCAGCTCCATCTCGTAGAGAGCCTGGTCCACCGTCATGGGCTCCGCGGTGTGCTGCTTCTCGCGAACGACGCGGCCGGGCTGGTGACCCAGGTCGTCGTCGGTCCAGCTCTGCTGCTGGGGCAGGTGGAATTCTTCGGCACTCGCGAAGCCGTTCGTCTGCGGCTCGGCTTCGGGTGCGTCCAACACCGCGGTACGCGCGGCGGGACTGGCTGCGGCCGGGGATCCACCACCCGGCAGTGCCGAGGTCGCTTCGGCGACCGATTCCGGGCGGCTGCGGCCGTAGTGCACGCGCCTCCGGTCGTGTGTCCTCCGCAGCCGGTTTTCCAGCTTGGTGACTGCGGAATCGAGCGCCGCGTAGAAGTCGGCGGCACACGCTTCAGCGCGTACGGCCGGGCCTCGCCCCTTTCCGGTGATTTCGACGCGCTGGCAGCTCTTGGCCTGGCGCCGGTTGGGTTCGTGGAACAGTTCCACGTCGTACCGGATGACTTTCCTGTCGTAGCGCTCGAGGCGGGCCAGCTTTTCGCCGACGAGTGCCCGATAGTGATCGGGCACCTCCACGTTGCGGCCCTTAACGACGATGTCCATACACGACCTCCCTCGCTGAGATGACTGCGAGCTGTTGTGTTTTCACACGGCGCCGGTATTGCGGGGACGGAAGCCCGGATCGCGGGCTGAGAAGGAACTCGGAAACGGTTGACGACGTCTCGTGCCGGTGACCGAGCGCGGACTCAGCGCACCTCCGGCGCCAGGGACATGGGCTCGTCACCTCCCTGCCTGCGGGGATTGCTGATTGCGGAGCACGTTAGCTTCCTCACGCCCGTTACAACAGCCCCCGAGCCGGGGGATGTCAGGGGATGGGACTCGGTCACCCCGCGCAGTGATCGCGAAGTGGGCACCGCAAAACACCCGCTGGTCGGACGCGCCGCGGTCTTCGTGTGATCACACGGACGGCGCATCGCTACCTCCTGGTGGACGCCGAGGGTGACGGCCCGATCTCCCACAGCCGCCACTCCGGTGGAGTGGTGCGGCGGTCGAGTGATCGTGATCGACACCCTCATGCCCGGACAACGGGCGCCGGTCCGTTCGCGTTCCCGGTTGATGTCACTCGTGTAGGTGACTTTTGGTTCACCCGGGTGCCGGGGTTGTTCGGGTTGGTGGGGTTTTTGGGGCTGGAGCTGGGGGTTCTTTGGTTTTTTGGAGGTGGGGGCGGAACCGGTACCAGGGTTTGGTTTTGGTGAGCTGGGGGTGGGTTTGCAGTGGGGTCGGGGGGTGGGTGGAGGGCTGCGGGGGCGGGCGTGGCGGGGTGGGGTGGTGGCGGATTCCCGGGTTGGGTGTGGCGGCTCGCCGGGTTGGGTGTGGCGGCTCGCCGGGCTGGGTTGGGTGGCAGCGCTCGCCGGGCTGGATTGGGTTGGGTTGGGTTGGCCGGGATGGGCTCGGCCCTGGACCGGGGTGGTGACTGCGCCTCGCCGGGCTGGGTTGGATTGGCCGGGGCGGGCACGGGCCCGGGTCGGGTTGGCCGAGCTGCGCACGGGCCCCGGCTGGGTCAAAAGTTTCCGGGCGGGGCGTACCCAGGTTGGGCTGAGCCGGAGCCCAAGCCGGAGCCGGAGCCCGGGCTGGGGGTTGGTGGTGAGGCGCCGAGCCGCCTTTCTGCTCGGCCGGCCTGCGCGCTTCGGCTGGCTGGGCCACAGTGGTTCACATGGGTCGTCCTTTCGCGGGCTCCCGGGAGCCCGGCCGCTTCAGCCGGCTGCGAGCAGGGTCAGGACGGCGGAGACCGTAAACCCCTCTGCCGCCAGGGCTCGGGTGCAGGCTGCCGCCGTGGCTCCGGTGGTGATCACGTCGTCCAGGATCACGATGCTGGTGCCTGGGGGCGGGCGTCCGGCCGCGCGGAAGCGCAGGCGGCCGGCGAGGTTGGCCATGCGCTGTTCGCGGCCCAGGCCGACCGCGTCGCGGGCGCTTCCCGCCAGCTCCAGTGCCGGGGCGACCACCGCCTCGATGCCGCGCGCTGCCAGGACGCTCGCTGCCGCGTTGGCCAGGCGCTCGATGTGCGGGCCGCCTCGTACTCGTGCCGCCGAGGGGCGGCTGGGGGCCGGGACCAGGCAGATCGGCTTGGGCGACGGCTGACCGCCCGCCACCGGGCGAGCAGCCGGCCGCCCTGGGACCGAACGCTCCCCCGGGACCGCCGCCGCACCAGCCGAACGCTCCCCCGAAGCGACAGCCCGAGCCAACCCCGGCAAGGGCAGCTCGGCCAACGCCTCCGCCAGCACCCTCCCCAAAGACGGCGCCAAATCACGCCGCCCCCGCTCCTTGTACGCGATCAGCAACCTCCGGCCCACCCCGCGGTACCTCGCCAGCGTGAACACCCGCACCAGCCCCGCCGTCGGGCCGCGGACCACCTCGCGGGGTGCTCCCCACGTCTCGACGCACCTTGCGCAGCACGGCGTGCCCCGGGCTCCGCACGCTGCGCAGCGGCTGGGGATCAGCAGATCGATCAGTGTCTTCAGCACACGGACAGTGTCACGACCGGCACCGACAGTTTCGGCCCCTCAGCGATCACTCACCCGGGTGAAAAAGATCAGCCCGGATAAAACGGGTCCGCGTCCTTCATCGTGTGGCTGTGCGGGCGCCACACCTCGCCGAGCTCGGAGGCCGTCCACAGGCCGCTCGTGTCCGCCACCACGATCGGGCGGTTGGGGGCCGCCGTGACGCCGTGGACCGTCGGGGTCAGGTTGCTGCTGTTGAACGCGTCTATGCGCTGGCCGTCCACCGTCACTCTGACCACCGGCTGGGACGGCGACTTCGTCACCGCCACCAGGCCGTCCTGGGCCACCCAGTCCACGTCGACGACGTCCTCGAGGTCGTGGGGCTGCAGCAGCCGGGGCTCGCGCAGGGACACCGAATCGCCGTTGACGACCACCGAGGCCACCCACAGCTCGCCCTTGATCACCGCCGCGACGCGGGCTCCGTCGCGGGAGAACCGGAGCTCCGTGATGGCGCCCTGCTGGGTCAGGTCCGTCGCGTTGACAGTCAGGGCCGTCCAGTGGCCGTTCGGGTCCAGCACCATGCGGCCCACCGACAGCCCGTCGACCACCGTCCACACCTCGCCCGTGCCCGGGCGCCACGTCGGGCGGGTCAGGGAACTGCCGCCGAGGGTGGTCAGGGCCAGGTCGTGGCCGAGGTCGCCGATGCGCAGGCGGACCGCGCCGCCGCTGCGCTCCACCACCGCCAGGCGCTTGCCGTCGATCGACTGGGCCGCGCTGACGACGTCGTACCCGCCGTTGCCCGCCGGGCCCGCCACCGGGTTGCCGTCGCTGAGGGAACGGATCCGGCCGCCCACCGTCATCAGGCCCTGCAGGTCGACGTTGATCGACAGCGCCGCGTCGTACGCGGGGAGGTCGTTGCGCCGCCAGTCCGGGTGGTTCGGCACGAGCGGGGCGCCGTCGGCGAGGATGCGGATCCGGGCCGACGTGACGTACTGCAGTGACAGCACGATCTGCGCCGCCATCAGGTGCCGGATGTCGTCGGGCACCCCCGAGAGCCCGGTCAGCGGCACCACCAGCGTCCCGTCGTCGAGGCTCTTGACGTTCGAGTCGATCTCGACCGGCTCGCCGAGCAGGTTCTTCACCGCGCCGGCCAAGCTCGCCGACGGCCCGCTGAGCAGCAGGTCCATCACCCGGCCCGGCAGCCCGGACTGCGGCTTCGCGACGACGTAGCGCCGATCCGGGACGAAGGTGGCCGACGACTCCGAATAGAAGCTCACCGGCACCGGCGTGTAGTTCTCGCTGAAGTCGGACTGGGTCGCGTACAGGTCGGCGGGCGGGTCGACGATCCGCCACTGGTTGTTCGCCTGCTTGCGCACCTTCACCTGGAGCAGGGCCGAGGTGTAGTCCGGCACGAACGCGCTGTTCTGGTCCAGCGTGCCGATGTCGATCCCGCGCACGTTGACGACCTGCGTGCCCGGGTCCGGCGGCGGCGCGGTGTCGTAGACCGTGCCGAAGGTGTCCTGGATGATCGTCAGGCTGCGGCTCGGCCGCCAGTTCGCCCGGCTCTGCTCGTCGAGGTAGGCGCGGGCGGCGGCGTTGTTCTGCCCGGGCTTGAGCGTGGCCTCGACGAACGCGCGGACCAGCGAAAGCGGGTCGATGTTCGGCGGCGGCTCCGGCACGACGTCGCCGACGCTCTGGCCCTGGCGCTCGCCCGGGACGACCATGGGCTGCGACTCCAGCGGCACGTTCGCGCAGCCGGCCAGCAGCACCAGGCTCAGCACGGCGAGCAGGAGCTTCGCCGCCGTCCCCCGGAAGACGTGTGGTTTCACTGACCGATTCCCTCACGTTCGGCGAAGATCGCCTCCGGCGCCGGCGTGACGTCGATGATCCCGAGCGGCACCTCGGTGGCGAAGCGGTCGGGCGGCGGCAGGGCCAGCGGCGGGTCGCCGGCGGGCACGTCCTGGTGGCGCGGCAGCAGGAGCCGGAAGCAGGCGCCGTTGCCGGGCTCGCCCCACGCCTCGAGCTCGCCGCCGTGCAGGCGCGCGTCCTCCTGGCTGATCGCCAGGCCGAGCCCGGTGCCGCCGGTGCGCCGGTTGCGCGACGGGTCCGCGCGCCAGAACCGGTTGAACACCAGGTCGGCCTCGCCGGGACGCAGGCCGACACCGTGGTCGCGGACCGTGATGGCGACGGCGGTTTCGTTGGCGCCGAGGGTCAGCACCACCGGCTTGCCCTCGCTGTGGTCGACGGCGTTGGCGAGCAGGTTGCGCAGGATCCGCTCGACGCGCCGGGCGTCGACCTCGGCGATCACCTCTTCGTCCGGCAGCACGAGCTCCACCGAGCTGCCCGCGTTGCCGGCGATCACCCGCACCTGCTCGACCGCGCGGGTGGCGATCGGGCGGACGTCGATGAACTCCGCCGACAGCTCTTCGACGCCGGCGTCGAGCCTGCTGATCTCCAGCAGGTCACCGAGCAGCGCCTCGAACCGGTCGAGCTCGTCGACCAGCAGCTCGGTCGAGCGCGCGAGCCCGGCCGGGAACTGCTCGCGGGACGCGTGCAGCACGTCCGCGGCCATCCGGACCGTGGTCAGCGGCGTGCGCAGCTCGTGCGAGACGTCGGAGGTGAACCGGCGCTGCAGCCCGCCGAACTCCTCGAGCTGGCGGATCTGGCGCTGGATGCTGGCGGCCATCTCGTTGTAGGACACCGCGAGCTTCGCGAGGTCGTCTTCGCCGAGCACGGCGAGCCGCTGGTCGAGGTCGCCGCCGGCGAACTGCTCGGCCGCCGCGGCGGCCTGGCGGACCGGCCGCACCACCTGCCGCGTCACCAGGTTCGTGATGCCGGCCAGCAGGAGCAGCAGCACGAGCCCGCCGACCAGCAGCGTGTTCTGGACCGTCGAGACGGTGTTCTGCTCGGTCGTCAACGGGAACAGCAGGTAGAGCTGCAGCGGGCTGGCGACGGTGTTGAGCGGGGTGCCGACGATCAGGTACGTCGTGCGCCCGCCCGCGGAGTCGGGGACGGTGTGCTCGAGCCAGCTGGTCTGGTCGGCCTCGACGAACTGGCGCAGCCGCGGCGGCACGCTCTCGAACGGGCCCGCGAACTCCGTGCCGCTGGCCTGGTCGCGGCCGCCGCTGGCGAGCACCGGGACGAACGTGCCCGCCGCCGACCCGGCCGCCTCCTGGCTGGTCGGCGTGATCGCGATCTTCTTCAGCGCGTTCTCGAGCCGGTTCTTCAGCGCGTCGCCGCTTTCGGAGCCGAGGCCGACGAGCTCACCGGCGGCCGTCTCCGCGGCCGCGCGGGTCTGCGCGATCGCCGCCACGCGCTTGGTGTCCAGCAGCCGTTCGGTGATCTGGTTCTGCAGCACCATGCCCAGCACGAAGACCACGGCCGAGGACAGCGCGAGCGTCGACACGGTGACGCGGAACTGCAGCGAGTGCTTCCACAGCTCGTTGAACGCGACCGCGCGACGGCGCGCGAAAACGACGACACGCCGGACCAGGCGTGCCGTCGAACGCGCGGAGGCGGGGAGCCTGCCTGCCGTCTCCGTGGTCATCGGGTGATCACGGCGGGCCGGCCTTGTACCCGACGCCGCGAACGGTCAACACCACCTCGGGGTGTTCCGGGTCCTTCTCGACCTTGGACCGCAGGCGCTGGACGTGCACGTTCACCAGCCGGGTGTCGGCCGCGTGCCGGTAGCCCCACACCTGTTCGAGCAGCACCTCGCGGGTGAACACCTGACGCGGCTTGCGGGCCAGCGCCACCAGCAGGTCGAACTCCAGCGGGGTCAGCGGGATGGCCTTGCCCTCGCGGGTGACCTCGTGGCCCGGCACGTCGATCGCCAGGTCGCCGATCGTGAGCGACTCCGCGGGCTCGGCCTCGGTGCGGCGCATGCGGGCCCGGACCCGCGCGACCAGCTCCTTCGGCTTGAACGGCTTGACGACGTAGTCGTCGGCGCCGGACTCCAGGCCGAGGACGATGTCGACGGTGTCGCTCTTGGCGGTGAGCATGACGATCGGCACCCCGGACTCGGCGCGGATCGCCTTGCAGACGTCGATCCCGTTCATCCCGGGCAGCATCAGGTCGAGGAGGACGAGGTCGGGCTTCAGCTCACGCAGCGCGGGCAGCGCGCGTGAGCCGTCGGCGACCACCGCCGTGTCGAACCCCTCCCCACGGAGCACGATGGTGAGCATCTCCGCGAGGGCGGGGTCGTCGTCGACCACGAGAACACGTGCCTTCATGACCACATATTCGCACTAGTTCCGGCGCCCGCACGCACGACCCGCGTGTTTGACCACCAGAAAGATCAAGATCGCCAGGGTTGCCTGCTCCATCCGGGTGCCGGTACCGGCCGCTTTGGACGGTCCGTGAAGGCCGCGCCGGGCGTCCGGCGCAGCCTTCACGGACCTGCGAGAAGGGCTCAGGGTAACGACTGGCCAGATGCCCAGCCGGTCCGTGAAAGTTGCGCATAGTGAGACTCTGTGCCTCCTCCGCAACAATCCGGCCTCGGGGGCGTCCTCGTCAAGAGATTCGCCCACTCAGCCGATAGGAAGACCGCGAAGCGGATACTGTTGCGCCATGCGGAACCAGGACTCCGGCAACGCAACTCAGAGCCAGGTGCAGTCGGTCGACCGGGCCATCAGCGTGCTGGAACTGCTCGCGCGCAACGGCGAAACCGGCATCACCGAGATCGCGGGCGAACTGGGCGTCCACAAGTCGACGGCGTCGCGCCTGCTCAGCGTCCTGGAGACGAGAGGCCTGGTCGAGCAGCTCGGCGAACGCGGGAAGTACGCGATCGGGTTCGGCATCGTCCGGCTGGCCGGGGCCGCGACCGGCCGGATGGACCTCGCGAAACTGGGCCGGGCGAGCTGCCTGGCGCTGGCCGACGAACTGGGCGAGACGGTGAACATCGCCATCGCCGACGACGGCGTCGCCATCAACATCAGCCAGGCCCGCGGGTCGGCGGCGATCACCACGCAGAACTGGACGGGCCAGCGAACGCCGCTGCACGCGACCTCGAGCGGCAAGATCCTGCTGGCGTACATGGGCGAAACCGAGCGCAAGCGGGTGCTGAAGCGGAAGCTCGAGCAGTACACCCCGCGCACGACGGTCGAGCCGGAAGAGCTGCTGGCCGAGCTGGACCGGGTCGTCGAAGACGGTTATGCGGCCTGCTACGAGGAACTCGAGCTCGGCATGCACGCCGTCGCCGTGCCGATCCACGGCCCGAGTGGTGAGGTCGTCGCCGCGATGAGCGCCTCCGGGCCGTCGTACCGGCTTTCGAAACAGCGGGTGAAGCAGATCGTGAAGCCGATGATCGAGGCGGCGGAGGAGCTTTCCGCGCAGCTGGGCTATTTCCGGGACTAGCCGTCTTCACCACAGGGGTACAGCCGCGCCATCGCGCGGATCGTCTTTCCCATGTGCGCCACCAGTTCCGCGGGTGCCAGCACCTGCGCGTCCGCGCCGAGCCGCAGGAGCCCGGCGGCCGCGTGGGGGACGCTTTCGAGCGGGATTTTCGCGCGCTGCCGACCTTCGCCGTCCGCGGGTTCGAGCGTGCGTTCCGCGAGCCGCGCGGCCCGCGGGCCGAGAATGTCCGGCAGGGCCGCGATTCCCGCGGCCGACAACCGGACGAGTGCGGTCTCGCCGTCTTCGTTGTCTTCGTAGCGTTCGACGTGCACGCGCCAGAAATCGGCCAGGTCGAAGCCGGCCGGCCGGGTGAAGTGCTCGTCGAGCGCCCGGAGTTCCTCGATGTTGCCGACGCGGTAGGTGCGCGGCCGCGGGCCCGCGACGAGGTACCAGACGCCGGCCTTGAGCACCAGGCCGAGCGGGTGCAGCCGCCGCGTCACGACGCCGGGCGTCGGCGACCAGCGGCGGTAGCGGACTTCGACGACCTGGTCCTGCCACAACGCTTCCGCGGCCGCGAGCAGCTGCGGCACCGGGTCCGCTTCCCGGTACCAGCCCGGCGCGTCGAGGTGGAACCGCTGCCGGATCCGCACCGACGCGTCCCGGTACGGCGTCGGCAGCGCCGCCATCAGCTTCAGCTCGGCCGCGGCGACCTGTGCGCCCAGGCCCAGCTCGGCAGCCGGCTGCGGCAGCCCGGTGAGGAACAGGGACCCGGCTTCGTCCTCGGTCAGCCCGGTGAGCCGGGTGCGGTAGCCGTCCATCAGCTGGTAGCCGCCGGCCGGGCCGCCTTCGGCGTAGATCGGGACGCCGGCGGCGGCGAGCGCTTCGACGTCGCGGTACACCGTTCGCGGGGTCACGCCGAGCTCCGCCGCCAGCCGGGCGGCGCTCATCCGCCCCCGGTTCTGCAGCAGCAACAGCAAGGAAACCAGCCGGCTCGCGCGCACCCGGCGAAGTCTGCCAGCCACCACTGACAAAAGATGTCAGGGGTAGCACCGCAAGATCGTCGTCATGAACGACTTCGACTTCTTCATCGGCTCCTGGACCGTCGTCAACCGGCGGCTCGAAACCCTGTTCTCCGGCTGCGAGGTCTGGGACACCTTCACCGGTACCACCACCTGCGTGCCGCTCTTCGACGGCGGCGGCAACACCGAGGAGATCCGGTTCCCCGACCGCGGCTTCCGCGGTTTCACCCTGCGCCTGTTCGACGTCGAGCGGAAGGAGTGGTCGATCTACTGGGCCAACAGCCGCACCGGGCGGCTCGAGCCGCCGGTGGTGGGCACCTTCACCGGCGGCCGGGGCGACTTCTACGGCGACGACACCCACGAGGGCAAGCCGATCAGGGCGCACTACATCTGGTCGGACATCACCGCCACCTCCGCGCGGTGGGAGCAGGAGTTCTCCGCCGACGGCGGCCGGACCTGGGAAAGCAATTGGGTCATGGAGTTCACCCGCACCGCTTCGGGCGCTTGACACCGCGTCGCGCATGACGCCTGACTGTCCACTGTGGGCGGAGGTGGCATGCCGCACTACGACGTACCCTGCCCGGCTACTGTCGTAGCAACGTCTTCGCCAGCGCTTCGTGGTCCACGCCCGCGACGCCGTCCAGGACGTGCCACGGCGCGAGCCAGCCCGACGCGGCCAGCTCGTCGTAGACGGCCGCGCACCGCCGCTGCAGGCCGTCGTCGGTCTCGAAGGCGTCGCGCTCGCGGCCGGTCTCGGTTTCCGCGCGGCGTTCGGCGCGCTCGGCCGCCACCGCCGGGGCCACGCGCAGCAGCAGCTGGGCGTCGGGGCGCGGCAGGCCGAAGCGGTCGACCTCCAGCTCCCACACCCACTTCACGACTTCGCCGGCCGCGTCCTGCCGCAGGCGCGCGGCCGCGTACGCGGCGTTGGAGGCGACGTACCGGTCGAGCAGGACGACGTCGTGGGTGTCGCGCAGCGCGCGGATCCCGTCCGCGGCGCCGCTGCGGTCCAGGGCGTAGAGCATCGCCATGCCGTACACCGAGTCGGCGAGGTCGCCGTGCCCGCGGTGCAGTGCCTCGCGGACGAGGTCCGCGTGCACGCTCTCGCCGTAGCGCGGGAACGCCAGCGACGCCACGCTCGCGCCCTTGGCGCCCAGCGCCGCCGTCAGCCCGTCGGTCAGCGTGCGCTTGCCCGCACCGTCGAGCCCTTCGATGACCACCAGTCGACCCACGGGCGTCACAGTAGCGGTGGTGGACCGGCGGGCTCGGTGGAAGGGGATCGACGCCGAGCCCGCCGGTTCGTCTAGGCGGGGTGCCGCCGCAGGTGGAGCACGTAGCCGGCGCCGCTGATCGCGAGCACGCCGACGAGGATCAGCAGCGGCACCCAGCCGGTGTCGTGGCTCGACGGCGCCGGGCCGCCGTCCCCGCGGGGCATCACCTGGGACGTCGCGTCGTAGCCGCCGGCCTCGCCGTTGCGGGCGTAGGCCGAGCCGGGGAGCTTGTCGGCGTAGCGCGCTTCGACGGTCCGCTGGTAGTCGGCGACCGCCTTGCCGTCGGCCAGCGACGTCACCCGGTCGCCGTCGACCGCGTACCAGGCGTCGATTTGCGGTTCGTGCAGCAGCTGGGCACCCGCGGGCAGCTTCCGGGCGTACGCGGCCTCGACGTCACCCGAGGCGATGTTGCCGACCTGCCAGGTGCCGTCCGCGCCGCGGACCGACCAGAGCGTCGCGGTCCGGCCGTCGGAGGCGCGCGCGGGGATCGCGAAGTAGGCGAAGTCGCCCGGGGCCGCGCCGGGCTTGCCCGCGACGAAGTCCGGCGAAAGCTCGTACACGGGATAGGCGTCCGGCGCGATCCGCACCGAGACCGGGCCCTGCGCGCCCGGCGCCTGGGCGAAGAACCGGACCAGGACGTCCTGGAAGCCCACGGCCGCGTTGTGCGCGGCGGTGGCGTCGGCGCTGCTGATGCCGGCGGCCTGGGCCGCGCCTGACACCGGAGCCGTCATCAGCAGCGCCGCGCCGGTCAGCACGGCGAGCACGAGCGCCCGCCTGCTCATCGGGCGATCCCGGTGAGCGTGTGCGTCCAGGTGAACGACGGGTTCTGGGTGTAGTAGCCGTAGGTCGACCAGTTGTAGCGCTTGGCCGGGCCGGGGTCGGCCCAGAACACCCAGTCGCCGCGGGTGTCGTAGCCGTAGAGGACGTGGACGTGGCCGCCGCCCGAGCGGTAGCCGACGCGAGTCTCGACCGGCCGGTCCGCCGCGGTCTGCGTCCGGACGCCGGCGTAGGAGATGCGCCGGTCGAGGTAGCGGCCCGGCGAGCTGAAGCCGAGCCGGGCGAAGGCGCGCTGCGGGTCGGCGAGCGTGCCGGGGAGGTTGGCGCAGTCGGCGCCGGTCTCGCCGTGCGCGAGCTGGCAGAACCGCGTCTGGCTGATTTCCGCGCCGTGGAAGGCGGCGATGGTGTTGCCCGCGCCGGCCCAGCACCACTGGTTCTTCTGCTGGAGCTGCAGGACGATCTGGTTCCGGTAGGTCGACGGCACTCCGGGCGCGGCTCCGGCAGTGGCCGGCGCGACCAGGCACAACAGCAGGCTCACGGCCAGTACGGCGTGGACCTGGCTCGACTTCACCAGCACAGATGGCCTCCTGTGGAGGAGTGGGCGAACCAGCGGTGGTCACAACGGTGAACAACGCGGTCACAAGGAGCAAGAACGCCATCCGGAGGAACGGACCGTTCCGGGGCACAGCCGGAACGCGGAACGCTCACCTCAACGAGGCCAACCACCCTGAACGGGGGTCGGCACGCCCACTCTACGCTGCTACCGTGAACGTTCCGCGGTGTTCACGCCCAGCGCACACACTGGTCGGGTGAAGGGACGAGCGGTGGTACAAGACGGGAACCTCCCACTGATCATCGATGGCGCCCGCACGACCCGGGCATCGGTCGCCGAACTGCCGAAAGAGCTGACCGAGGCGCTCCGCACCGGTGAGTTCCACCACGCGCTGAGACTGGCCATCGCCTACCGCGGGCTGTCGCTGGCCCGGTTGCGCGCCCACCTGGCGCTGCGCGGGGTCCAAATCGGACAGTCGACGCTGAGTTACTGGCAACGCGGGCTGCGTCAGCCCGAGGTGCCGAAGGCGCTGCCGGCGGTCCGGGCCCTCGAATCGGTCCTCCAGCTGCCGGCGGACGCACTGGTGGTGCTGATCGGCCCCCGCCTGGTCCGCCGCGGCCACCAGCCGGCGGCGTCGTTCCACGACCTGCGCTCCGGCGACATGGGGTCGATCGTCGAGGACCTGCTGGCCGAGCTGGGCGCGTACCCGTCGTCGAACCACTACAACGCGGACCTCGAGCTGCTGTCGGTCCACGACACGATCACGTTCGACGCGGAACACCGGCAAGTGAGCTTGCGCACGCGGCTGGTGACGCGCGCGCGACGGCACGGGCCGGACCGGTACCTGACGGTGTACAACGGCGACCCGGGCTGCCGCATCGACGACGTCGAGCTGATCACCGACGAGGGCTGCCGGGTCGGCCGGATGCGCCGCAACCCGGACGCGGACACGATGGCGACGGAGCTGCTGTTCGACCGCAAGCTCGCCGAGGGCGACATCCACGTGTTCTGCTTCGAGGTCAGGGACGACTCGGGTTCGGCGTCGCCGGGGTACTACCGGATGCTGCGCGATCGTTGCGCGAGTTACCTGGTGCAGTTGCGCTTCGACCGCAACGCGCTGCCGGCCCGGTGCACGCGCCAGGTCCGGGCGCGCGACGACGCGCTGCCGGTGGTCGCGGAGGAACTGGCGTGCGACATGGGCGGGGTGAGCAGCGCGTTCTTCAGCGACGCCGGGCCGGGGCTGGCCGGGGTCGCGGTGGAGTGGAACTGAGGCGTGTCGACCTGCCAATCACGCGTGTCGACTCCCGGATCACGCGTGTCGACCCTCGGCTCACAGCCGGTCCGACGGGCTCGGTGCCGGAAGGGTCGACACGCGTGATTCAAGGGTCGACACGGCTCAGTGGCCGCGGTGCTTGGCTCGCGACTTCGCTTTCGCCAGCTCGCGGCGGCGGGTGGCCTCGGCGGCCGCGCGGCGTTTGCGGGCCGCTTTGTTCTCGGCCGCGTGGTGGGTCACCGCGTCGCGGAGGGCGCGCTGGGCGGCCGTGCCGATGCCCTCGTCGGCCTGGGTCTTCTTCGCCAGCTTCGCGAGGCGCTTGGCGTGGAGCCGGGCGGTCGGCCGTTCACGCGCCGGGACCGGCGGGGCCGCGTGGGCTTCGCCGGCCAGGCGCGCGAAGCCGTGGCCGGCGGCGAACACGGCCAGCTCGGCGTTCGTCGGCTCGCTGCCGAAGAGGTGACGGGCGGCCCTGACCAGGCCGTCTTCGTGGATTTCGTAGACGCCGACCCAGAACCGGCCGTCGTGGTACAGCGTGAACACCCCGCTCATCGGGAAACCTCCAGGCGTGACGGATCAGCCTGGCGCCACCGGTTTCCCACCGAAGCGGGACAACGGGCCCTGTGCGAGCCGCCCGGACTACCTACCGGGCCGTGAGGTTTGTGAAGCCAAGAACGGGGACGAGCTTACGCGGGGAGGCCGCCGATGCCGATCTCGTTTCCCTCGGGGTCGCGGTAGAGGAACTTCCGCACGCCGTTGTCGTAGGTCTCCGACGCCGCCGGCTCGATGCCCCGCGCGGAGATCGCCGCGGCGCGCTCGTCCAGATCGCCGACGAACAGGACGTGCATGGGGTGCCCGGTGGCCCGCTCCGGCCGTCGCTCGACGAAGACGGCCCCGTGCTCGGCGACCTCCCACAACGCCTCGGTTTCACTCACCACGTACGTCGGCGGCGAGCCGAAGAGCTCCTCGTACCAGGTCAGCGCCCGCTCGTGCCCCAGCCGCGGGACAGTTCTTCGAGCTCGTCGAGGCTCAGCATCCGGCCCTCCGGCTCCACATCGTCCATGCCTGATTCTTCGGCTGTCACACCCGCGAAACACCAGGGCCGCCCCGAACACTTTCGGGGCGGCCCTGACCAGCAAGAACTCAGTACCGGTAGTGCTCCGGCTTGAACGGGCCCTCGACGTCGACGTCGATGTACTCGGCCTGCTCCTTGGTCAGCTTCGTCAGCTCACCGCCGAGGGCGTCGAGGTGGATCTTCGCCACCTTCTCGTCCAGCTTCTTCGGGAGGCGGAAGACCTCCTTGTCGTACTCCTCGTACTTCGTGAACAGCTCGACCTGCGCGATCACCTGGTTCGAGAAGCTGTTCGACATCACGAACGACGGGTGGCCGGTCGCGTTGCCCAGGTTGAGCAGCCGGCCCTCGGACAGCACGATGATCGTGTTGCCGTTCGGGAACACCCACTCGTCGACCTGCGGCTTGATGTTCACGCGGCGGATGCCCGGGTAGCGCGCGAGGCCCGCCATGTCGAGCTCGTTGTCGAAGTGGCCGATGTTGCCCAGGATCGCCTGGTGCTTCATCTTCGCCATGTGCTCGACCAGCACGACGTCCTTGTTGCCGGTCGTCGTGATGACGATGTCGGCCTCGGGGAGCGCGTTCTCCAGGGTGCGGACCTGGTAGCCGTCCATCGCCGCCTGCAGCGCGCAGATCGGGTCGATCTCGGTCACGATCACGCGCGCGCCCTGGCCGCGCAGGGACTCCGCCGCGCCCTTGCCGACGTCGCCGTAACCGCACACGACCGCGACCTTGCCGCCGATGAGGACGTCGGTGCCGCGGTTGATGCCGTCGATCAGGGAGTGGCGGATGCCGTAGCGGTTGTCGAACTTCGACTTCGTCACCGCGTCGTTGACGTTGATCGCCGGGAACAGCAGCTCGCCCGCCGCTGCCAGCTGGTAGAGGCGCAGGACGCCGGTCGTGGTCTCCTCGGTGACGCCGCGGATGCCCTGGCCGATCTTCGTCCACTTGTCCTTGTCGGCCGCCACGGAGTCGCGCAGCAGCTCGAGGAACACCTTGAACTCGTCCGAGGTGTTCTCGTCCGGGGTCGGCACCACGCCGGACTTCTCGTACTCGGTGCCCTTGTGCACCAGCATGGTGGCGTCACCGCCGTCGTCGAGGATCATGTTGGGACCCTCGCCGTCCCAGGTGAGCATCCGCTCGGTGCACCACCAGTACTCCTCGAGCGACTCGCCCTTCCACGCGAAGACCGGGACGCCCTTGGGCTCCTCGGTCGTGCCATGCGGGCCGACGACGACCGCCGCGGCCGCGTGGTCCTGCGTCGAGAAGATGTTGCAGGACGCCCAGCGCACCTCGGCACCCAGCGCCACCAGCGTCTCGATCAGGACAGCGGTCTGCACGGTCATGTGCAGCGAGCCCGAGACGCGCGCCCCGCGCAGCGGGTAGACCTCCGCGTATTCGCGCCGCAGCGCCATCAGTCCCGGCATCTCGTGCTCGGCGAGGCGGATCTCCTTGCGGCCGAACTCGGCGGCCTCGAGGTCGGCGACGGCGAACTCGATGCCGTTGCGGGTCTCGTGCCGCTTGGCAACGCTTTCGGGGGTCATAGTGGCGATTCCTCCAAGACTCGATGACACCCGAACACTACCGTTGTCCGCTCGACTGTCACTGGAAGTGTTAGGAGGCCCTTACCGTGCCCATGCCCGGCCCGGACACCCGCGTCGTGGAAATCCGCGTCGCCGGGCTCGTGGGCACCAGCGGGGAGACGCTGCTCGACGCGGTTTCGACCGTCGACGTCGCCGGCGACGGACTCGGCCGGGTGGTCCGCCCGGCGGACCGGCTGCGCCGCCCGGCACCCGGGCCGGTGCTGCCGGCGCTGGGCCGCTCGATCCCGCGGACCCTCGAGGGCTACCTCTGGCACGGCATGACCTCGGGTGGCGCCGCGAAGGCCACCTGGGCGCTGCTGTTCCCGTTCTCCCTGGCCAACGTCGCGTTCTGGATGCTGCCGCCCGTTTCGCCGAAGAGCCGCCTCGCGCGCGTCCTCGGCGCCGTCTGCCGCGGCCTGCTGCGCGTGGGCGCCCTGCTGCTGACGATGCTGCTGATGGGCCAGCTCGCCGCGATCGCGCTCGACTTGTTCGCCGCGCAGTGCCTCGCGCCCGGGTCGGGCTGCCTGCCGGTGATCCCCGACGTCCTCCGCACGACGGCCGCCCGGATCGCCCTCGGCGTGCTGCCGCTGCTCGGCGTGATCTTCGTCCTGCACCGGATTTCCAGCGCGACCTGGGCGGTGCACGCCGACGGCGACCTCACCGGCGGCCCGCTGCGGATGCGCGCCGACCCCGAGACGCCGGCGCTGCGCTGCCTGCACACCGTCGCGGCGCTGGCCGCGGTCGCGCTGCTGCTGCTCGGCGGGCCGTTCCGGGTGCCGGGCAACACGGTCGATCTGGTGATCTGGATCATCACACAGGCCGTGGTGCTCGCCACCGTCGTCGCCGCCGCGATCGGCGTCGACACCGGCCGGTTCGCCCGCCCCGGCGTGCTCGCCTTCGCGACGCTGCTGGTCGTCGTCGCCGCGGTCCGGCTGCAGCCGGGCGCGGGTCCGCTGCCCGGCACGAACGGCGTCGTCGAAGGTCTCGGCGCGGCCCTGGTCGCCGTCACCGTGCTGTTCGCGCTGTTCCTGGCCCCGGCGGCGCTGCTGGCCCGGCCCGGGTGGAAGCACAAGCCGCAGCGTCTGCGGCCGTGGATGGGCGGCTGGGCGGCCGCACCGGTGCTCGCGCTGGCCGGCCTGCTCGGCGGCGGCTTCGGTGCCGGGCTGGCCGAAGCGCTCCGGCGGCTTTCCGGCGCGGAACACCTGCGGGTGCCGGACACGTACCTGCTGGTCACGGTCCTGTGGGGCGCCGGGCTGGCGCTGGCCGCGGTGCTCGGCGTGCTGGGTTTCGCGGTCGCCGTCCCGCTGCGGCGGCTGCGGCGGGGCATCCCGGAGATCGTCGAGCTGATGGAGCACGACGAGCGGCAGGAGGCCCAGGCCGCGGCGGCCTGGGCGCGCTCGGCGTGGGAACGGCGGCACCTGCACCACCTGGCGCTGGCGGTCGCGAGCGCGATGTCCGCGGGCGGCGCGGCCCTGCTCGTGCTGCGGTTCGGGTTCGGGCTGGTCCCCGGCTGGTTCGGCCCGCTGTCGGCGATCGGCGTGGTCGCGCTCGGCGCGCTGGCCGCCGGCCTGCTGCGCGTGGTCTACACGGCCGCGCGCACCCCGCAGCGCAGCCGGCACCTCGGCGCGCTGGCCGACCTGGTCTGCTTCTGGCCGCGGGCGGCGCACCCGACGGTCCCGCCGTGCTACGCGCTGAAGGTCGTCCCGGAACTGGCCGCGCGGGCACGCGAGCACCTCGCCGAGCCGGGGACGCGTGTGGTGCTCTCCGGCTACAACCTCGGCAGCTTGCTCACGCTCATGGCCGCCGCCCGGCTCGCGGCCGAGCTGCCGAAGGCGGACCTCGAACGCGTCGGCCTGCTCACCGCCGGTTCGCCGTTGCAGTGGGGCTACCAGCGCGCTTTCCCCGCCTTGCTGCCGCAGGAGGCGCTGGAACGGCTCTTCGCCGACCTCGACGGCCGCTGGCGGGCCCTGTGCCGCGGCACCGACATCTTCGGCGGCGGCGTGACGACGTGGCGGCACTCGGTCGCCGACCGGCGCCTGCACGGCGTCGGCTTCCTCCCCGACGGCGGCTGCGGCCCGGTGTCGGCGACGACCGACGAGAACGGCGTCCTGATCCTCGGCGGCGACCACTGGCTGCCGGACCCGCTGCGCGGCCCGACCGGGCGGCACCGCTGGGCGCCGGGGGTGCTCAAGCACCAGGACTACGTCGTCGACGCCGAATGGGACCACGCCGTCGCGATGGCCGCCGGCCTCGGCAAGCCGTCCTGGGGCGAGCAGGGCTCGCTGTTCGGGGACTTTCCCCCGAAACGGTGAAGGCCCCTCGCGCGCGGAGCGAGGGGCCTTCAGCCGTGGACTAGCTCAGCTTCACTCGGAAGCCTTGCGGCGGAACTTCAGCAGCGCGAGCAGGCCGCCACCGGCGGCGAGCAGCAGCGCGCCGACCCAGATCAGCCAGCTGTTGTCGAAACCGGTGTTGGCCAGGCCGCCACCGGTGCCCGACTCGTTGCCGGCGGGCACGACGGCCGGAGCCGTGGTGCTGCTGGTCGGTGAGACGGAGGTCTCCGACGTGGCCGGGGTGCTCGGCTTCGTGGTCTCGGTCGCCGGCGTCGACGGCTTGGTGGTCGTCGTCGGGGCGGGCTCCGTCGGCTTGGGCTTCTTCGTGCCGCACAGGAACCACTTGTCGATCTTCGGCTGGGTGCGGTCGTAGTTGAACGGCGCACGCAGGTCGTTCCACGGGGCGTTCTTGTCGAGCTTCTTGCCCGGCGTGTAGTCGTTGAAGCCGTCGTTGCCGCCGACCACGACGATGCGGGTGACGGTGACGCCCTCGTTGACCGACTTGATGTTCAGCCGGGTGTTGTTCTTCGTCAGCTCGAAGACGACGTCCTTCTGGTCGAGGACCTTGCCGTCGGCACAGGGCGTCGGCTTGCCCGGCGTCGGGTTGGGACGGGTGTCGTCGCTGTAGCAGGCGAGAGCGGAACCGGCGGTGCCGATGAGGGCAGCGGTGGTGAGCGCCAAGACCGCAACGGCGCCGCGGAAGGAACGTCTGCGCATGAGTTCTCCAGTACCGAACGGGGGAAGAACGGCAAAATCGGGGGACCGTGTGGCCACTGCCCGTGGGAATCACGCGGCTGTAATTCACCCGTCAGTGGCACACGAAGGATCGAAAGGTATCGCACGTCACCTGGCCGCTTACAGGGGGTCCCTCTTTGCGCACAAATCGCAAGATCGTCTTGATCAAGTCGTAACCTGGCATTACGCAACCAAATGCAAAAAGCCCCGCCGACCTGGGCGTCCAGGCGGGCGGGGCTTTTCTCGCGCAAGTCAGGCTTCGGGTACCTTCTCCGGTTCCCCCGCCTGCCGCTTGCCGAGCAGCGAATGACGGCGGCTGTAGGCGAAGTACAGCACCACGCCCAGCACCATCCAGGCGATGAACCGCAGCCAGGTCAGCACGGTCAGGTTCAGCATCAGCCACAGGCAGGCCACGATGGCCAGGATCGGGATCAGCGGCACCAGCGGCACCTTGAACGCCCGGGGCAGTTCCGGCCGGGTCCGCCGCAGCACCAGCACGCCTGCCGAGACGAGCACGAACGCGAACAGCGTGCCGACGTTCACCATTTCTTCGAGCTTGTCCGCCGGGAAGAACCCGGCCGCGACCGCGACCAGCCCGCCGACGATGAGCGTCGCGCGCATCGGCGTGCCGTGTTCGCCGGTCTTCGCCAGGCCGCGCGGCATCAGGCCGTCGCGGGACATCGCGAAGATGATCCGGACCTGGCCCAGCATGAGCACCATGACGACGGTGGTCAGGCCGGCCAGCGCGCCGAAGGAGATGATGTTGGCCGCCCAGTCGACGCCGTTCGCGGAGAACGCCGTGGCGAGGGTCTTGTGGCTGCCGTCGCCCGCCGAAGTCGCGAGGTCCTTGTAGGACGTCATGCCGACGACGACGAGCGACACGGCGACGTACAGCACGGTCACGATGGCCAGCGAGCCCATGATCCCGCGCGGCACGGCCTTCTGCGGGTTCTTGGTCTCCTCCGCGGTGGTCGCGACGATGTCGAAGCCGATGAACGCGAAGAACACCAGCGAGGCGCCGGCCAGCAGGCCGAAGACGCCGAACGAGCTGCTCGCGCCGCCCGCGATCAGGGAGAACAGCGACTGGTCGACGCCGGTCTGGCCCGCCCCGCCCGTCTCGCCCGGCGGGATGTACGGCGTGTAGTTGGCGCCCTTGATGTAGAAGAGGCCGAGGATGATCACGAACAGCACCACGGCGACCTTGATGCCGGTGATCACCATGGACACCCGCGAGGACAGCTTGGTGCCGACGGCCAGCAGGATCGTCAGGATCGCCACCACGAGCAGCGCACCCCAGTCGACCGTCACGCTCCCGATGTCGAACGTCGTCTTCGTGCCCTTGCCGAAGAGGTAGGCGAGCACCGTCTCCAGGTACACCGACCAGCCCTTGGACACCGCGGCCGCGCCGACGGCGAGCTCGAGGATCAGGTCCCAGCCGATGATCCACGCCATGAACTCGCCGAACGTGGCGTACGAGAACGTGTAGGCGCTGCCCGCGACCGGCACGGTCGAGGCGAACTCCGCGTAGCACAGCGCCGCCAGCGCGCAGGCGATCGCCGCGAAGACGAAGGCCAGCGACACCGAGGGGCCTGCGTAATCACCCGCCGTCCGCGCGGTCAGCGTGAAGATTCCGGCGCCGATGACGACGGCGACGCCGAAGACCGTGAGGTCCCACGCGCTCAGGTTCCGCCGGAGCTTGGTGTCCGGCTCGTCGGTGTCCGCAATGGACTGTTCGATCGATTTAGTGCGCCACAATCCCGTTCCGGGCACCGTTGACCTCCTGCGGCTGGCCTGCATGTATCGCAGTAGGTCACCCTATCGGGTCAGGTGCGTGACGGCTTGCCGAGTTCGCCGAAGTGGATCTCCGGTTATCGCGCAAGGCTGCGGTCGAGGTCCGGTTCGAGGTAGATCAGCTTGGCCACCGGCACCTTGGCCCGGACGCGGGCCTCGGCGTCGTCGATGGCCGTCGCCAGCTCGGCGGTGTCGAGCCCCGGCACCATCGCCAGCTTCGCCGCGACGAGCAGCTCGTCCGGCCCCATGTACTGGGTGCGGATGTGGATGACGCGCTCGACCTTGCCCGCGGCGAGCTCGTCGATGATCGTCGCGAGGACGCCCTCGTTGGCGCCTTCGCCGATGAGCAGGCTCTTCATCTCGATGATGAGGATGATCGCGATGACGCCGAGCAGCGCGCCGATCGCGAGGGTGCCGACGCCGTCCCAGACCGGGTTGCCGGTGACGATCGACAGCCCGACGCCCAGCAGCGCGAAGACGAGGCCGAGCAGCGCGCCGGCGTCCTCGAGCAGCACGACGGGCAGCTCGGGCTCCTTGGCCTGGCGGATGAAGGCCCACCAGCCGGCGTTGCCCTTGATCTTCTTCGACTCGGTGATCGCGGTGTAGAAGCTGTAGCTTTCCAGCGCGACCGCGACGAGCAGGATGATCACCGCGACGATCGGCGACTCGAGCGGCTCGGGGTGGCTGATCTTGTGGATGCCCTCGTAGATCGCGAAGGCGGCGCCGAGGGTGAAGAGCATCAGCGCGACGATGAAGGAGTAGAAGTACCGGTCCCGGCCGTAGCCGAAGGGGTGCTCCTTGTCCGCTTCCCGCTTCGACGTCTTCTGGCCGATCAGCAGCAGGCCCTGGTTCGTGGTGTCGGCCAGCGAGTGCACCGACTCGGCCAGCATCGACGACGACCCCGTGACGAGGAAGCCGACGAACTTCGCCGCCGCGATCCCGGCATTCGCCCCGAGCGCCGCGAGGATCGCCTTGGTTCCGCCTCCAGCTGACACGACCGCTCCCCTGGTAGGTCCTGAAATGTCCGGGTGGAGCCTAATGGGAGCGCGCGAAGGCGGCCGTCCCGACCGGGGGTTTGCTCAAGCGATGGCGGCGATGTCCCCGTCGTCGAAGCAGATCGCCTGGTGCAGCCGGCCGCCCAAAGCCGCAGCGTAGCGGGCGAGCGGATCTCGGCGAGGCGGTGACCTTGGACCACGGCGAGGAGCCGGGCCGGATTCCCGCGCCACGTTCCATCCGGTCGTCGCCAGGCGCTGCCGGGCAAGTCGAAGATCGCGGCAGCGGCGGCCGCCGGTTCTGTCGTACCCCTTCGCTACCGTGGGTTTTCCTGTCGGCCACTCCCGGGAAGGTGACATGGCGCACTTCGCCGTGCTCGGTCCGCTCGCCGTCGAAAGCCCGCCGGGCCGGTGGGCCGTCCTGCGCGGCGAGCGGCAGCGCACGCTGCTGGCCGTGCTGCTGCTCAACGCCGGCCGGCACGTCCCCGTCGACGTGCTCGTCGAAGCGCTGTGGCCGGACGGGCCGCCCAAGTCGTACACGTCCAACCTGCACACCTACCTCTCGCGGCTGCGCGAACGCATCGAAGGACTCCGGGTCGAGCACGGCCCGCCGGGCTACCGGCTGCTCGTCGAGCCGGAAGAGCTCGACCTGCTCGCATTCCGGGCCGCCGTCGCCGAAGGGCGGCGGGCGGCGGATCCGGTGGCCGCCGCGGGGCACTACCGGCGGGCGCTCGCGCTGTGGCGGGGGCCGGTGCTGGCCGGGCTGCACGTGCCGCGGCTGGACGCCGACGTCGCCCGGCTGGAGTCCGAGCGGCTCGCGGTGTTCGAAGACTGCGTCGACGCCGAGCTCACCGCCGGCCGGCACGGGGAGCTGACCGGCGAGCTGCGGGCCATGATCACCGAGCACCCGCTGCGCGAACGGCTGGCCGCGCAGCTGATGATCGCGCTGCACCGGGCCGGGCAGCAGGGCAGCGCGCTGGAGGTCTACCGGCGGCTGCGGAAGACCCTGATCGAGGAGCTCGGCGTCGAGCCCGGCGCGGAGGTCCGCCGGGTGCACGCGGCCGTGCTGCGCGGCGAGGACCCCGTGCCGCGGCTGCCGCCGGCGGTGTGGCCGGTGTGCCAGCTCCCGCCGGACATCGGGGACTTCACCGGCCGCGAAGCCGAGCTGGCGGAGCTGGCCGGTGTGCTCGGCGCGGGCCACGGCGTCCCGGTCGCGGTGCTGAGCGGCGAGCCGGGCGCGGGCAAGAGCACCCTCGCCGTGCGCGCGGCGCACAGGCTGCGCGCGCGGTTCCCGGACGGCCAGCTGTACGTGCCGCTGGCGGGCCGCGAAATCGGCGAGGTGCTGGCCGACCTGCTGCGCGCGCTGGGCGTCCCCGGCCCGGCCGTGCCGGACGACGTGCGGGCGCGCGCGGCGGTGTTCCGCGGCCGGCTCACCGACCGGCGGGTGCTGGTGGTGCTCGACGACGCCGTCGACCCCGAGCACGTCCGCACGCTGCTGCCGGGCACGCCGGGCTGCGCGGTGCTGGTGACGAGCCGCCGCCGGCTGAGCGGGCTGGCGGGCGCGCACCGGCTGGCCGTCGGTCCGCTGTCCGGCACCGACGCCGCGGAGCTGCTGAACCGGCTCGCCGGGGCGCGGGTGGCGCGGGAGCGGGCCGACGCCGAGCGCATCATCACGGCGTGCGCGCGGCTGCCGCTGGCGCTGCGGATCGCGGGCAGCAGGCTGGCGATCCGGCCGCACCTGCGGCTCGGCGAGCTGGCCGACAGGCTGGAGGACGAGGTCCGCCGGCTCGACGAGCTGACCGTGAGCGACCTGGCCGTCCGCAGCAGCATCGCGCTGAGCTACGACGGCCTGCGGCCACCGGCGCGGCGCGCGTTCCGGCTGCTCGGCCGGTGCCGCCTCGCCGACCTGCCGTCGTGGGCCGTCACGACGTTGATCGACGACCCGGACGAAGCCGTCGAAGAGCTCGTCGAAGCGAGTTTGCTGGAGGCGCGCGGGGCGGACGCGACGGGCGAAGGCCGCTACCGGATGCACGACCTCGTCCGGCTGTACGCGGCGGAGCTCGACGAGCCGGAGGCCGGCTCCGGCGTCCGGACGGTGCTGGCGGCAACGCTGGCGCTCGCGGACGCGGCGGCGGCGCGGTTGCCGCGCACGGTGCCGATGCCGTCCCCGGCCGTCGAGCCACCGGCGCAGCCGTTGCCGCGGGAGCTGGTGGAGCGGCTGCTGGCGCGGCCGGACGACTGGTTCGCCGCCGAGCGGGCGAACCTGGTGCTGCTCATCGGGATGCTGGGCCCGCGGGATGCGTTGCTGCTGCTCGACCGCTTGGGCGTCTACCTGTACCTGCACGGCCAGTACGCCGACATGCGCGCGGCGTACGAAACGGTGTTGTCGGCCGACCCACCGCTGTCGACGGTGGCCGAGGCGACGTTGACGTTGCTGCGGCACGCGCGTGGCGAGTACGAGGAGGCGGCGGTCCGCTACCGCGCGTGCGCCAAGGAGCTGGAGGCTTTCGGCGACCGGCGCACGCACGCGTGGGTGTCGGCGAACCTGGCGCACTGCCTGATCGGCCTGGGCCGCCCCGAGGAGGCCCTGGAGACGGCGGCCGACGCCCACGAACTGTTCACTGTGGACGGATCAGCGGCGGAGCTGGGCTGGGTGCAGGCAGCGGAGTCGGCGGCCTTGCTGCGGCTGGGAAGGATCCCCGAGGCCAGCGAAGTAGACCGGAAGGCACTGGCCAGGGCCCGCGCCGGCGGCGACGCCCGGGTGATCGGCGAGGCCCTCCACGGGTACGCGTGGTCATCGCTGCTGACGGGCGACGACCCGGGAGCACTGGCGGCGATCACGGAGTCGGTGGAGCTGCTCCGCGGCACGATGGCTCGGTCGGCACTGGCGAAGTCGTTGCGAACGTTCGGCGCGATCTCGGCGGCGACGGGCGCACGGCAGGAGGCCACGGCGGCGTTCGAGGAGGCCCGTTCGCTGGCACGGGAGCTGGACGAGCGGCCACGCGAGCTGTCATGCACCAGAGCACTGGCCGCGGCCTGGATCGGCGCGGGACGCGCGGCCCAGGCGATCCCGGTGCTACGGGCATGCTTGGACGAGTTCCGTTCGATGGGCGGCCGAGCGGCAACGGGCTTGACGTGGCTGGTGCTGCACCGGGCGTACGCGGCCACGGGGGATCGGAGGTCGGCGACCGAGGCGGAGACGGAGGCGGCGGAGTTGCTCGACCCACGCGATGCCAGCGCAGCCGCGCTGCGGCGGGCGCTGCTCGCGCTCACCGAGCCGGGCTGACGGGCGCTCCCGGCGCCGGGCGCCACACGCCCCACCGAACCAGTCCGACCGGCGCCACCGGACAACAGACACCACACCCCCACCGAACCAGCCCGACCAGCGCCTCCCGAACGCCTGCGCCGGACGCCGCCCGCCCCCACCGAGCCCAGCTGACCGGCGCCACCGGACGCCAGGCACCACACGCCCACCGAACCAGCCCGACCGGCACCTCCCGAACGCCTGCGCCGGACGCCGCCCGCCCCCACCGAGCCCAGCTGACCGGCGCCACCGGACGCCAGGCACCACACGCCCCGTCGAGCCGATCCGACCGGCGAGGGCCTCCGGCAGGCCGGGTGGTGCCCCCTCGCACCACACCGGCCGACCGCGCCCCCAGCGGGACGGGCGGCGCTCCCCTCGCCTGCCCGCTCCCGCCGCTCGAGACCAGGTCGTGCTGCCCCCTCAGCGCACCACCCGGGCTCGCCCCGTCCTCCGGGGGCTCGCCGAGGTGGTGCCGCCCCCTCGCGGCACCACCCTCGGCCCACGGACGCCGGGCCGATTGGACCGGCGCCACCCCCAGTGGACCGGCGGCGCGCATCAGCGCACCAGGGTCCCCCGTTGGTGTCGATCGTGGCGGACGCCGCCACACGGAACGCACACAGAACCCCACGGCCCCCACACAGTCGGCCCGCGTACCCAGCCAGTCGTTCACCGGCCGACCCTCCAGGGACGCAACCCGACCCTTCGGGCACGCCAACGGACCCCGGGGGTCGCGAACCCGACCCCCGAGGCCAGAAAAGGCGAGCCGTCAGTCCTCGCAGGTGCCGGCCGTCGCGCGGAAGAGCTGGGCCCTCTCGCCGCCCACCGCTCGCACTCGCACCGGTGGGTCCGCCGCCGGCAGCCACACCGACTGGCCCCTTCGCAGCTCGACCTTCTCGCCGTCGTCCGCCGTCACCAGCAGGTCGCCTGCCGTGCACAACAAGATTTGGGGCCCCACGCTGTCGACCGAAATCTCGTCGTCCTGGCCCGCCGCCCACTCCACGCGGGACAGCTCGAACTCCGGCGCGTCCGTGCGGTACACCGCCATGCGTCCCCCGGCGTCACCGCACTGGACCGGCATCTCGCCGCACGCGAAGTCGACCACCCGCAGCAGCTCCGGGACGTCCACGTGCTTCGGCGTCAGCCCGCACCGCAGGATGTTGTCCGAGTTCGCCAGGATCTCCACGGCCGTTCCGTGCAGGTACAGGTGCAGGTTGCCCGCCGGCAGGTAGATCGCCTCGCCCGCGCGCAACGTCAGCCGGTTCAGCAACAGGGCCGCCAGCACGCCCGCGTCGCGCGGGTGCGCCTCGCCCAGCTCCAGGATCGTCCGGCACTCGACCGCGAACTCGCCGTGCTCCTGGACGTGCCGGACGCACGCGTCGAGCACCTCCGGCAACAGCGAATCCAATGAAGCCTGCGGCAGCGTGATCCACGTCGTGAACAGCGCGCGCAGCCCGTCCGGGTCCGGCTGGGCCTCCAGCAGCCCCGTGTACTTCGCCAGCCCCGGCGTCTCGATCGCCTTCAGCAGCTTCACCGTGCGGTCCGGGGCGCGGAACCCCGCCAGCGCGTGGAACTCCGTCAGCGCGCACACCAGCTCCGGCTTCGCCGTCGGATCCGGGTAGTTGCGGTTCGGCGCGTCCCGCGGGATGCCCAGCTGCTCCTCGCGGGCGTGCCCCTCCGCGGCCTGGGCCGCCGACGGGTGCGCCTGCATCGACAGCGGCTCCTCCGCCGCGAGGATCTTCAACAGGAACGGGAGCCGCCCGCCCCACCGCTTCGCGCAGCGCTCGCCGAGCTGTGTCACCGGGTCGGCGTCCACCAGCTCGAGCAGGCTCCGCTCGGTCCCGTCGGGGCCGATGACGTGGGACGGGTCACCCGGGTGGGCACCCATCCACAGCTCGGCCTCGGGGTGCGGCGCGGGTACCGGACGGCCCAGCAGCTCGGGGATCGCCGTCCGCGATCCCCAGGCGTAGGGCCGCACCGCGTTGCGCAGCAGCTCCACTGTCACCTCAACTCCACTCCTTCGGCACCGGCCAGGCCGGTGCTAGGCGGGTCTCACGCCGTCGCGGGCGCGAAGCGGCCCGCGCCGCCGATGCTGCCCGCCGCCAGCCCGAGATAGACCGCCGCCAGTTCGAACCGCAGTGCCAGCACCGCGGCCCGCACGATTTCGTCGGCCTCGATCTCCTCGGCCGGCGCGATGACGTCCGCACCCGGCAGCAGATCCTCGGCCTGGTAGCGCGCCGCGTCCGTGGCCGGACCGGTCCGCACCGAGAGCAGCAGCACCCGGGTGGGGATGTCACCAGAGGGATCGTCCGGATCGGCGAAGATGTCACGCTCCGCGCCACCTGATTGCGCCGCCCGCCGCAATGCGGGGCGCGCCAGGGCCTGACGATAGTCCTCGACGTCGCACACCGTGGCCGCGTGGGCCGCGAACGCGTGCGCAGCGTGTTCACCGACGGCGACCGCGACCGGGTCGAGCCCCCACAGCAGGGGCACGCGGTCGGCGACGCGCAGGGCGAGCGCCTTGGCCGGGTTCGCGAACGACTCCCTGGCCAGGTAGTCCTTTTCGGCTTCGAGGTCGAGCTGGTCGGCGAGCACCTCGACGTCGGAGATCAGCAGGCCCAGCGCGTTCGCGGTGAGCAGCCCGGCGGCCAGGCCGCGCGGGAACGCCAGCTCCGGCGGCACCGGGATGCGCGGGGCCAGCAGGATGCCCTTGCCTGCCACCGCGGCCGCCACGGGGCCTTCCGACGGCGCGGAAAGCACCACCGAGGCGCCGTAACGGGCCGCGCGCTCCAGCGACGCGGCGAGCTCGCGGTCGCCGGGGTCGTCGGTGTGCGCGAACACGACGTCGAGCGCGCCGATCCAGCTCGGCACCACCTCGGCGACGACCACGGGAACCGGGCACGACGGCGCCAGCAGGGCGGCCAGCAGCCGGGTGAGGGTGCGGCTCACCCCCGGCCGGTCGATCAGCACGACGGCGCGCGGGCGGCCCATGTCGAGCCGGTCGGACAGCTCCAGCTCCGCGGCCAGCTCGGCGGTCGCCCGCACCTGGGCGCCCGCCATCGCGGCGGCCCGGAGCAACCCCGCGCTGTCGGCCTCGGCCAGCCGCGCGGGGTCGTCGAGCAGCGTGTCGTCAAGCACTGTCGGCATCGGAATTCCCGTGTTCCCCGGGAAGGGTCGCTTCGTCCAGGAGCAGCACCGGAATGCCGTCACGGACCGGGTACACGCGACCGCACTCGGTGCACGTCAGGGCGTCGGCCTCGGGGTCGTCCGGCGCGCCCGGCCGGAGCGGGGCGTGATCGGGCGACGGGCACGCCAAGATCTCGAGGAGCTGGGCGTCGAGCGTGATGGCCATGGTTCCTCCATACCACGCGGGGGACTGTGGTGAAGAGCACTTCAGGACACAGTTCGGCCCCGGCGCGCCCTTCTCCGGGACGGTCAGTTGCGGATGATCGCGAGCACTTCGTCGACCAGACCCTGCACGGCCTCGGCGTTCGCCGCCTCGACGTTCAGCCGGAGCAGCGGTTCGGTGTTCGACGGGCGCAGGTTGAACCAGGCGCCGCCCGGCAGCTGCACGGTCAGGCCGTCCAGCTCGTCGATCTCGACGCCGGAGCGGGTGCCGAAGGTGTCCTTGACGGCCATCATCTTCGCGACCTGGTCGTCGACCGTGGAGTTGATCTCACCCGAGGCCGCGTAGCGCGAGTACGCGCTGGTCAGCTCGCTGAGCGGGCCGCTCTGCTCGCCGAGCGCGGCGAGGACGTGCAGCGCCGCGAGCATGCCGGTGTCGGCGCGCCAGAAGTCGCGGAAGTAGTAGTGCGCGGAGTGCTCGCCGCCGAAGATGGCGCCGGTGCGGGCCATCTCGGCCTTGATGAACGAGTGCCCGACGCGGGTGCGGACCGGCTTGCCGCCGTGCTCGGCGACGATCTCCGGGACGCCCTTGGACGTGATCAGGTTGTGGATGATCGTGCCGCCCGGGTCTTTCGCCAGCTCACGGACGGCGACCAGCGCGGTGATCGCGCTCGGCGAAACCGGCTCGCCGCGCTCGTCGACGATGAAGCAGCGGTCGGCGTCGCCGTCGAAGGCGATGCCGGCGTCCGCGCCGACCTCGCGCACCTTCGCCTGCAGGTCGACGATGTTCGCCGGGTCGAGCGGGTTGGCCTCGTGGTTCGGGAACGTGCCGTCGAGCTCGAAGTACATCGGCACGATGTCGATCGGCAGCCCGGCGAACACGGTCGGGACGGTGTGGCCGCCCATGCCGTTGCCGGCGTCGACGACGATCTTCAGCGGCCGGCTGCCCGACAGGTCGACGAGTTTGCGCAGGTAGGCGGCGTAGTCGGCGAGGACCTCCCGCTCGGTGACCGAGCCGCGCTGGCCCTCGAAGCCGGGCACGCCCTGCTCGACGGTGTCGCGGATCTCGGCGAGCCCGGTGTCCTGCCCGACCGGGGACGCGCCCGCGCGGCACAGCTTGATGCCGTTGTACTTGGCCGGGTTGTGGCTGGCGGTGAACATCGCGCCCGGCATGTTCAGCGAGCCCGACGCGAAGTACAGCTGGTCGGTGCTCGCCAGCCCGATGCTGACGACGTCGAGGCCCTGCGAGGTGACGCCCTCGGCGAAGGCGGCGGCCAGCGACGGCGAGGAGTCGCGCATGTCGTGGCCGATCACCACCGAGGGGGCTTCCGGCTTGATGAGCAGGGCGAACGCGGCGCCGAAGTCGCGGACGATGTCCGCGTCGAGCTGCTCGCCGACCACGCCGCGAATGTCGTAGGCCTTCACGATGCCCGAAAGGTCTGGCACGCCGTCTCCCCGCGAATAGTCGTCCCGGCGCCCGCTGCGCCGCGCGGAAAGCCTACCGGCGAGGTGAGTGGGTTACGCGTTCAGGCGCGACCGGGCAGGACCCGCAGGTGGCCGCGGCGCCCGGACGGGCCCTCCGGCTCGGGGGCGGGCGCCGGTTTGTCGGAGCGGCCGGCCTCGCGCACGGCCTCGGCCAGCGCGGTCAGTTCGTCGGCCGACGGGTCGGGCGCGGCGAAGGCCCCTTCGTGCCGGACGACTTCCCAGCCCTTCGGGACGGTGAGCCGCAGCGCGTGGGCTTCGCAGAGGTCGTAGGAGTGCGGCTCGGAGGCGGTGGCCAGCGGGCCGACGACGGCGGTGGAGTCGCTGTACGCATACGTCAGCGTGGCCACAGCTGGCTCGAGACAGCCAGTACGCGAACACTTCCGTACGCTCCGCACGAAACGAAACGATAGCGCGTCGCCGCAAGCCTGGAGGAGCGACACGCGCTGGGACGTGCCGACCGCATAGACTTCGGGCGTGGCGACGGCACGTGATTACCGACAGCGGCGGCGCTCGCGGCGGGACCGGCACGGCCGGGGCCTGCGCGGGACGCTGTATCCGGCGACCCTGCCCGCCGCCGCGAGCCGCGCGGAGAGGTTCGACGCACTGGTGCTGGACGCACTGGAGCCGATCGAGGCGCGCTGGCGCCACGAGCTGACGAAGCTCGACGTGGCGGTGGACGACGTGCCGGAGGTTCGCGAGAACGGCCACGCACCGGCGGACGGGGTGCTGCACGACGGCGCGGTGCCGCTGTCGCGGCTGGTCCCGGCGGGGGTGGATCGCACGGGGCTGCCGACGCGGGCGCGGATCGTGCTGTACCGGCGGCCGCTGGAGGCGCGGGCGAAGGACCCGTCGGAGCTGGCCGAGCTGGTGCACGACGTGCTGGTGGAGCAGGTGGCGGGGTACCTGGGCGTGGAGCCGGACGTCATCGAAGGCGAGTAGCTGCAAAGCGGCACAATCCGCGCGCGTGGGGGGACCCTCGGTTTTTACGCTACCGGAAGGCACCGACAGTTTCGGCGGCTTCAGCGGGAGTTGTCCACAGGCACACGAGCGGCGGCCGGCGGCGCAGGCCGGCCGCTGAGCCAACGAAACCGGCGGCCGGCAACGCAAGCCGACCAACGACGTCACCAGACCTCCCCCGCCCCTCATCCCAGCCGCACTTAAGTCGACGACCGGGTTTGTCAAGGCACGCTTTCCCGCCTTGACAAACCCGGGCGGCGACTGACAATCCGAGAGGAGGGGCGGGGGAGGTCGGACCCGCAGCCGCGGCAGACGTCCCGGCAAAAGACAAAAGAATGTCCTCGCCGGACGGCAGGCTCCGGGATGACCACCCTTCCCGCTGCCATCTCACGTTGGCGAGGTGGGCCGCTGGGTGGTCATCCCGTCGCCTGAACGAGGCCTATCACTTTGAGCCGGGCCCGCAAGCTTGCGCTGTCATCTCACGTCGAACTGGTGGTTGCGGGCCCGGCTCAAAGTGATTTCACGGCCTCAGGCGACGGGATGACCATCCTGCTCCTTCTTTGGGGTCGAGTCCCCCGTGCCGGTGCTGGCCGGGACCGCTGTCAAAAGCGTGAACAACACCGCTGCCAGTTGGGCCAGTAGTAGCAAGTTGCGTTCCGTTCCCGGGTACTCCACCGTCACCTCGGATGACTCCGGTGGTACCGAGACCGCCACCTGGTGGCCCCATGCCGGGACGATCGGTACTGCCTTGCCGCCCACTGTGGCCTTCCAGCCTGCCTCCTGCTCTGCCGCCAACACCAGCAGCCGGCCCGTTGGGCCGTCGGATACCCGGACTCGGACGTCCGGGAGGTTCGCGCGGACCGGGGCGACGCCCGGCGCGTTTCCGGGGGCGCTGCCGCCCGTGACCGCTGCTTTTGCCTGCTCTGGGGAGATCAAGATCACCTGGCCCGCCGGTGGCAGCAGGCGGAGCACTCCGCGGCCGTCGGAGGTTGGGGCCGCCGTCGAGAGCATTTCCTTGGCCAGTGGTACGTACGCCTGGGGGTCCACTCCCGGGGGGAGCACCACGAACTGGACGCCCGCGGCCGCCGCTGCTGCGAGGGTGCGTTGGACCGCCGCTGCGTCGCCCTGGCCGAGGTCCGTGCGCCAGGACGTCAGGCGGGCCGCCGTGGCGGGGGTCGGGGCCAGCTCGTCGTCGCCGTAGTGCGGGAGGCGGCCGCCTGTCTGGCGGGTTGCGTCCGGGGCCAGGTCGAGCACCGAACGGCCGGATGCCGTCAGCTCGGCCGCCACCTCCGGGGCGAGCGACGGCCGGTCGCCCGCGCGCAACGGGCCCTGTGCGCCGGCCACCACCGCGCCGGCCGCCAGGGCCAGGCACACCGCCACCCCGGCCACCGCCATCACCTTCGGCAGCCACGTCGCCGGGACGCCCGCCGGGCCGCCGCGCTGCCACGAGCCGAGCACCACCCACAGCAGCCCCGCGCCGACGATCAGCAGCGGCACGCCCGCGTAGCCGTGCGCCGGGGCGCCGCCCTGCAGGGGCGGCAAGGTGACCAGGCGGACCAGCACCAGGCCGCCCGCGCCCAGGGCCGCGAGCGCGAACCCGCCGGCGGCGAGCTTCGTCGGGCGGACGACCACCGCCACCAGGGCCGCCGCGATCACCGCGACGCCGAGCGGCCACCCGCCCGGGCCGCCCGGGTCGAGCCCGGCCAGGTCGGTGCCGGACACCGGGGCGGCCGCCCCGCCGAGGCCCTGCACCAGCAGCTCCGGGTGCTTCAGCAGCACCGTCGGCCACGGCAGCAGCAGCGCCAGCGGCAGCAGCACCACGATCCCGACCGACGCGATCCGGCGCGCCAGCCCGGTCGGCGCGGGCAGCACGACGAACCCGATCAGCAGCCCGGCGAGCGCGAGCCCGTGTGCCAGCGGCGAAAACGCGCCGAGCAGCGCCACGCCGAACGCCGACAGCGCGGAGACGTGCAGCCAGCGCGTGTCCGCGTGCACGAGCAGCCCGGCGATGCCCGCGGCCACCAGTGGCAGCACCAGGTGCACCACGACGACGTCGAGCCTGCCCTGCGCCACCCCCGTGGTCGCGGCGGGCAGCAGCGCGTACGTCGCGGCGATGACGGCGCGGACCCAGCGGCGCACGCGAAGCCGCCTCGTCGCCGCGTACGCGCTCAGTGCGGCCAAGGGGATGTCGCCGATGAGGAGGATCGCCACCAGTGCGGCCGGGCCGCCGATCGGGGCGAACACCGCGCCGAGCGTGCCGAGGACCGGCAGGGTGGCCGACGCCGGTGCCCCGGTGCCGCCCGCGATCGCGTGCCACGGCGCCAGGTACGACGTCCAGAGCTCCCCCAGCCCGCCGACCGGGAGCAGCTTGCCGCCGAAGAGGTCGAGGCCGAGGCGGGCGCGGTTGACGACCAGGCCGAGCGCGGTCAGCACGACGAGCAGGACCACCGGTGGCGCGAAGACCGTGGCCGCGAGCACGCGGCGCCGGTTCACCTCCACGAAGACGAGTTCGGGTTCCGGCTCTTCGGCTTCGGGGGTGGCTTCGGCGGCCGGGGTTTCCGGCAGCGCGACGGCGACGAGCGTGCCCGGGCGGCGCAGCCCGGACCCGCGTGAGCTGACCCCGCGCAGCGCGCCGGCGGGCAGCGCGTCCGGGCCGACCGGACGGTTCTCGCGGGCGTCGAGCGCTTCCGGCGTCACCCACGCCGATTCGGTTTCGACGGTCTCGGGTACCCGGCCGAGGGCGACGTCGCTCTCGACGCCGCGGCGCACCAGGCCGACGACGCCGGCGCGCACGGCGTTGCGCAGCCGGGTGCCGCGGCCGGTGAAGAGCCCGCGAACCGTGCCCGGCCGCGGATTCCGCCGCCGGTGGGCGCGGGCGGCGCGCAATCCGCCGCGTCCACTGAGGAGGTACGCGGCGGCGGCGAACTCGGTGCGCGCTTCCCCGGTGCGGCGCAGCAGGACGAACGCCAGCGCGCGCAGCACCGCCAGCAGCGGGAGCCGGATCATGCCGAGCCAGAAGGAAAACGGCGAGCAGTTCACCAGGAAGACGCGCAGCCCGTGGGCGCGGTTCGCGGCGGACGGCGAGCCGGGCAGGGCGTCCGCGGCCCGGCGGCCGGTGGTGACGGCGCGGGCGTGCCGCACCCGCGCGAGCGGCACGGTCAGAACCATCCCGCCGGCCGCGTTCGCGCGCCAGCCGAAGTCGAGATCCTCGCGCAGCAACGGGAAATCCGGGTCGAAGCCGCCGAGGGTGTCCCAGGCGTCGCGGCGGACGAGTGAGCCCGCGCTGGGCACGGCGAGCACCTCGACCGGGTCGTCGCCGGTCGTGGCGACCTGCTGGCGGTGGCCGGAGGCGTCGGTGGAGAGGCCGGCTTCGACGATCAGCCGCGGATCGGTCCAGTCGAGGCCGAGCGCACCGAGCACGGTGGCCGACGGTTCCTTCGTGGCGGTCTGGAGCAGCTGCTCGAGGCAGTCGGGTTCGGGCGCGCAGTCGTCGTGCAGCAGCCACAGCCAGGAACCCGGGTCGCCCCAGCGTTCGGTGGCGTGCGCGACGGCTTCGGCGACCGCCGCCGCGAAGCCGGTTTCACTCGACAGTGTGATGACCCCGGAGAGCACGGGAGAAGAATCCGGCCCGGGGTCTTCGGCGGCTTCGGCGAGCAGCCGCGGGGTCGCGTCGGTGGACCCGGTGTCGACGGCGAGCACGTGCCGGGGCCGGACGGTGCTGCGGCGCAAGGCGGAAAGCGCCAGCGGCAGCCAGTTTTCGCCGTCGTGACAGACCACAATGGCCAGAACGGGCGCGGTGCGCGAGACGGGGGGCAACGAACGCTCCAGATCAGGCGGGGAGTCGGTGCGGCCACCCTACGGCCCCGGCCCAGCACCCGATGGTGAACCCACGCGAGTTCACGACGTGGAATCACCGGTGACGCAAGGCATCACCGGTGATTCCCGCTCAGACAGCTCGTTTCTTCAGCTTCCGGCGCTCCCGCTCGGACAGACCGCCCCAGATGCCGAAGCGCTCGTCGTGGGCCAGTGCGTACTCAAGGCACTCGTCCTTGACCTCGCAGCCCAGGCAGATGCGCTTGGCTTCGCGGGTGGAACCGCCCTTCTCGGGGAAGAACGCCTCCGGGTCCGTCTGCGCGCACAGGGCGCGTTCCTGCCAATCCTGCTCTTCTTCGGTGGCATCGATGAGCTCGGTGAGATCTCCCAGAGCCTGCTCCGGGATCTCGCCCCAACCCATGACGTGCCCCCATTCCTTCCCATCGGCTTCCAACCGCACGTCCGCCTCCTCGCTCCCTAGCACTCCCCAGGCTGGCGGTGGTGAAACGACACTCGCCGTCCCCTCTCGGCGGCGAATGACATCACTGTGATTACACCCGTGTAGTGCGGTCAGGTCAAGCGGAGTAGCGAGTTCGGGGGACGTTCCGGCCCGATCGCGCAAGGGGACACGCCGGTAACTTCACACCGGGCATACGGAAGACTGGAGCACGTGCAGAAGTCAGCAGTGCGCCCCAGCCCGGTCTTCCTCGGCATCCTCGCGCTCACCGTCGCCGGTGGCGCCATGGCCGCGTTCGGTGACATCACCACGATTCTCGATCGCGACCGCGATCCCCTGCTCATCGCCGGCGTGGTGATCTTCGTCGCCGCCGGCTGGGTGGCGTCGCTGTCGCTGCACGAGTTCGGGCACGCGATGGTCGCCTACCGCGGCGGTGACTACAGCGTCGCCCACAAGGGTTACCTGACGCTGGACGTCCGGAAGTACACCGACCCCGTCCTGTCGATCATCCTGCCGCTGATTTTCCTCATCATCGGCGGCATCCCGCTGCCGGGCGGCGCGGTCTGGATCAACCGCGGCGCGCTGCGGTCTCGCGGGACGTCGTCGTGGGTTTCGCTGGCCGGGCCGCTGAGCAACCTCGCGGTCGGGGCGGCGCTGGCACTGGTGGTCGCGCTGGTCCCGATGGCGGGCGGGCTCGTGATCGCGATGTCCTACCTGGCGCTGCTGCAGGTCGTGACGTTCTTGCTCAACATCCTCCCGATCCCGGGCCTCGACGGCTGGGGCGCGATCGAGCCGTACCTGCCGCCGCGGGCGCGGGAGATCGGCGCGCAGGTCCGCCCGTGGGCGCCGATCGTGCTGTTCGCCCTCCTCTTCTTCTTCCGGCCGGCGAACACCGCGCTGTGGCAAGGCTCCTACGCCATCTTCAACGCGTTCGGCGGCTACGTGGACGGCGCGCAGATCGGCTTCAGCGTCTTCCAGTTCTGGAACTGAGGTTTACCGCGCCGGCCGCGCGGGAAAATCACCGCGAGGCCGGCGCGTGCTCGGTCAGCCAGACGTGCGCGCGCTTCCACACCACGCGCAGGCCCGACCGCTCCCCGAAGTAGTCCCCGGCCGCACCGACGACCGGCAACATCCCCAGTGCACGATGCAGGATGTTGCCCCGCGGCCGCTTCTCCAGCTCCTCGGTGATCCCCAGCAGGCCGCGGCCCAGCCGCCACAGGGTGCGGCCCGCCGCCTTGACGGTGGCCTTGCCGTGTTTCTTCTCCGACGCCCTCAGGTCCTCGGTCAGCTTCGCCGCTTCGTCCGCCTCCGCGGCTTCGTCGTGCTCCGCGTGCCTGCCCGCGGCCAGGTCCGCGTCGATGTCGCGCTCGAACAGCACCCACGCGATCAGCCGTACCCGGGTGCCGACGTCCGTCACGCCGTACTCGCCCGCGATCGCGCACAACAGCAGGCCCTGTGACGCCGCGCCGAGGGCGTCCTGCACCGGCAGGCGGTCCGCCAGCGCGCCGCCCAGGCCGGGGATCGACGTCAGCAGCGCCGTGAAGCGGCCCACGCGGTTCATCCACCAGCTCGACCGGTCGTAGCCCGTCATCCGGGCCCACGCCGCCGTACCGGGCACCTTCACCGACGTGACGCCGTGGATCAGCTTCGCCTTCAGGCCGGACTCGACCTCGGCCAGGTCGTCCGCCGCCCGCGCCTGCAGGCCGAACGGGTCGGACTCGCGCAGCGCGTCGAGCATCGGCCCGCACGCCCGCACGAACGGCCGCAGCACCGCCACGACCTGCCGGTCGGAGATCGCCTCACCCATGTCCCGGTCTCCTTCCCACCGTCCGGCGCGGCCCGCCGCCGAGCACCATCGCGGCCGGCAGCGCGCTCGCGCCCAGCAACAGCAACGCCCGCCAGTCCTGGATCAGCACCAGGTCACCGCCCGGGCCCAGCATGCCGACGCCGAACACGACGAGCACCCACACCGCCAGGGGTACCCAGGAAAGCCCGGGCCGCACCAGCTTCGCCGTGGTCCACACCAGCCAGGGCGTGGTGACGGCGCCGGCGAGGACCGTCACCGGCACCGGGACGACCCCGATCCGCAGCGGCAGGAAGAACAGCTCGAGCAGCGCGAACAGCACCGTGTCGACGACGAGCAGCGCGAGCAGCAGCCCCTGTTCGAGCGTCAGCCGCTCCGCCACCGTCACAGCCCGCCGAACAGGTCGTGCCCGGCGCCGCCTGCCGGGCCGTGGGCGAGCACGTAGCAGTCCTGCGCCAGGATCGGCTGGGCGATCTCGTTCGTCAGCGCGAAGTACGGGACCTCGCCGTCGACCACGGTGAGCTGCGTCGCGTGCGCGCGCAGTGCCGCCAGCTTCGCGGGCAGGTACGTGGCGACGTCGAGCACCGTCGTGATCTCTTCGTCCGGCGTCGTGGGCAATTCGTCGTCCGCCGGTACCCGGAACACGGGGTCGCCTGCCCGCAGCGCGGCCAGCCCGGCGCGCACCGCGGCGCGCGGGGCGACCGTGTGGAAGACCCGCTGCACCGAGGCCGCCCGTGGCGCCGCCGCCATCGTGATGTCGTGGGCCCGGATGTGGTCGGGGTGGCCGTAGCCGCCGAAGGCGTCGTAGGTGACGACGACCTGGGGCTCGACCTCCTCGATGATCTCCGCCAGCTGCGCGGCCTGCTCGTCGGTGCTGCCACCGGTGAAGGCCCGCGGGTGTGCCGCCGACGGCGTGCCCGCCATGCCTGAATCGCGCCACCGGCCGAGCCCGCCCAGGTAACGGTGCCGGGACACGCCCAGCGCGGCGCACGCGGCCGCCAGCTCGGTGACGCGGTAGCCGCCCAGCTGGTCGGCGCGGTGCGCGCGCAGCCCCTCCAGCTCGCCCAGGCCGGCCATCACCTCGCCCTCCTCACCCAGCGTGCAGGTCACCACGGTCACCTCGGCGCCTTCGGCGGCGTATCGTGCGATCGAGGCGCCGGTGGTGATGCTTTCGTCGTCGGGATGAGCGTGGACGAACAGCAGCCGTCGGGATACCGGGGAGATCACGGGTTGAGCGTAATTCCCGTGCTCCGACCTTCGTCGGGGACACCCTCGGTTATCCTCGCGCGAGTCGCGACCGCCGCGTCGTGACGGTCTGTACCCCCACGAAGGGCATCTGGTGAGCACTGAAGCAACTTCGGCGGACGTCGCCGGCGTGTCAGGATCGGTCCTGTCCATTTCCGACCTCAGCGTGTCGTTCCAGACCGAGGACGGCGTCGTGAACGCCGTCAAGGGCATCGGGTTCGACGTGCAGCCCGGCGAGATCGTGGCCGTGGTCGGGGAGTCCGGGTCCGGCAAGTCCGTCACGTCGATGTCGGTGCTGGGCCTGCTGCCCAAGACCAGCCGGATCGCCGGCGAGCTGCGCCTGGGCGAGCGCAACCTGGCGGATCTCAAAGAGAAGGACATGCAGAAGATCCGCGGCAACCAGGTCGCGATGATCTTCCAGGAGCCGATGACGGCGCTGAACCCGGTCTACACGGTCGGCTGGCAGCTGCGCGAGGCCCTGCGGTCCCACCTCGACATCGCCAAGGACGCCGCCGACAAGCGCGCGGTCGAGCTGCTCGACATGGTCGGCATCCCGAACCCCGAGCTGCGGTTCAAGCAGTACCCGCACCAGCTCTCGGGCGGCCTGCGCCAGCGCGTCGTCATCGCCATGGCGATCGCCTGCGACCCGAAGGTCATCATCGCCGACGAGCCCACCACGGCGCTCGACGTCACGGTGCAGGCGGAGATCCTGGGCCTGCTGCGCAAGCTGCGGGACACCCTCGACACGGCGATCGTCCTGATCACCCACGACATGGGCGTCGTCGCCGACATGGCCGACCGCGTCATCGTCATGTACCAGGGCGAGATCGTCGAAGAGGCGCCGGTGCGCGAGCTGTTCGCGTCGCCGAAGGAGGAGTACACCCGGCGGCTGCTCGCCGCGGTGCCGGTGCTCGGCCAGCGCCCCGAGGGCCGCCGCCTGCTCGACGACGCGGGCATCGACGCCGACAGCACCGAGGCGGCCAAGATCGCCGAGGAGATCCGGCTGGCCGACGAAGAGCTCGAGGCCGTGATCGAGGAGACCGCGCCGGCGCTGGAGATCAAGAACCTGGTCCTCGAGTACCCTGGCCGCCGCGGCCAGGGCAAGAACCGCGCGGTCGACGACGTCTCGCTGACCATCGCCAAGGGCGAGATCGTCGGCCTGGTGGGCGAGTCCGGTTCGGGCAAGTCGACGGTCGGCCGCTGCGCCATCCGCCTGCTCGACCCGACGGCGGGCACGGTGTCCATCGCGGGCAAGGACATCACGAAGATGTCGGCGAAGGAGCTTCGCCCGCTTCGCCGGTACTTCTCGATCGTGTTCCAGGACCCGGCGTCCACTCTGGACCCGAAGATGACGATCGGCGAGTCGATCGCCGAGCCGATGGTGCTGCACAAGGTGCTCTCCGGCAAGGAGCTGTCGGCGCGGGTGCGGTCGCTGCTCGACAAGGTCGAGCTGGGCGGGCACTACATGAACCGCTACCCGCACGAGCTCTCGGGCGGCCAGCGCCAGCGCGTGGCGATCGCCCGCGCGCTGTCGCTCGACCCGGCGCTGCTGATCGCGGACGAGCCGACGTCGGCGCTGGACGTGTCCGTGCAGGCCCGCGTCCTGGACCTGTTCCTCGACCTGCAGCAGTCGCTGCAGTTCGCCTGCCTGTTCATCAGCCACGACCTGGCGGTGGTCGACCTGCTGGCCGACCGCGTCGCGGTGATGCAGCACGGCAAGCTCGTCGAGGTCGGCACCCGTGACCAGGTGCTGCACTCGCCGCAGCAGGAGTACACGAAGCGCCTGCTGTCGGCGGCGCCGGTCGCGGACCCGGTGCTGCAGGCCGAGCGCCGCGCGGCCTGGGAGGCCGGCAGGCTGGCCCCGGTCGCCGACTGACGCACTGAACGCCGAAGGGCCCGCACCTCACCCGGGTGCGGGCCCTTCGGCGTGGCTGGCCCCATGCGCCCCAATGTGGCGTTCGGTGCGTTGAGCGCACCCAATGTGGCGTTCGGTGCGTTGAGCGCACCCAATGTGGCGTTCGGTGCGTTGGACGCAACCAACGCCACATTGGGGCGTTTGAGAGCCGGCGTCAGCCGACGCGGATGCGGGGGTCCAGGATGCCGTACATCAGGTCCGCGATCAGGTTCGCGAGCACCACGCTCGCCGCGATCACCACCAGCCAGCCCATCAGCACCTGGGGGTCGTTCTTGTTGACCGCCTCCACCAGCAGCGTGCCCATGCCGTGCCAGTTGAACACCGTTTCGGTGATGATCGCGCCCGTCACCGTGGCGCCGAAGTTGACCGAAAACAGCGTCATCACCGGGATCAGCGCGTTGCGGAACGCGTGGCGCCAGATCACGCGGCTGTTCGACACGCCCTTGGCGCGCGCGGTGCGCACGTAGTCGGCGCCCAAGACCTCCAGCATCGACGCCCGCTGGAAACGGCTGTACGCGGCGAACGTGATCGCCATGATGGACAGCGTCGGCAGCAGGAACGCGCCGACGTACTTCGCGAGCGCGTCGCCGACTCCCGTCGCCGAGAGGCTCTCCGGGCTCGTCGTCCGCAGCCACGGGTCGCCGAGGACGTCGGACAGGCCCAGCTCGCGGACCCAGATGTTGGCGCGGATCGCGTAGCCCTTGAGGACGATCGCCACGCAGAAGATGGGCATCGAGAACATCAGGAACGCCAGCGTCGTCGCGAGGTAGTCCCAGATCGAGTACTGCTTGACGGCCGCGAGCACCCCGACGAGCACGCCGAAGAACAGGGCCAGTACCGAGGCCGCGAGCACCAGCTCGAGCGTGACCCAGAAGGCCGCCATCACCTTCGGCGCCACCGGCTGCAGGGCGTTGCCCTGGGCGACGGAGATGCCCCAGTCACCGGTCAGGAAGTGGCCGAGCCAGGTGAAGTACCGCGCGACGACGCCCTGGTCGAGGCCCAGCTTGTGCTCGGTGTTCGCGATGGCCTGGGGGTCGATCCCCGGCTTGCTGCGCAGCTCCCCGAGCGGGTCGCCGGTGTTGGCCACCATGACGAAGCAGAGGAAGGTGCCGACCAGCAGGACCGGGATCGAGATGGCCAGCCGGCGCAGCACGTAGAGCACGAGACTCATCCGAAACCCCCAGGTCCGGCGGTCGCCGCTGCGAAGACGGACGCGGGGGTGACCGGATCCCGGTCACCCCCGCGCCGCGCGTTCAGGCCTTCATTCTCCGCTGGCGCGGGTCGAAGGCGTCGCGAAGACCGTCACCGATGAAGTTGATCGTCAGTGAAATCAGCACGAGCACGATGAACGGCCCGAAGAACAGCGCCGGCCGCGTCTGCAGCTGGGCGTAGTTCTCCAGGATGACGCGGCCCAATGAGGTGTCGGGCAGCTGGACACCGAGGCCGATGAACGACAGCGCGGCTTCCGCCAGCACGGCCTGGGCGACCGCGAGGGTCGCGTTGACCGTGATGCTGCCGACCATGTTCGGCACCAGGTGCTTGAAGATGATCCGGAACGTTCCGGCGCCGGACGCGCGAGCCGCGTCGACGAACTCGCGCTGGGACAGCGACATCGCCTCGGCGCGGGTGATCCGGGCGATCTGCATCCAGCCGAACGCCGCCAGCACCAGCGCGACGATGTACCAGGAGCCGCTGCCGAACACCTTCGCCAGGATGGCCGCCGCGGCGATCTGCGGGATGATCAGGAACAGGTCCGTCACCCGCGAGACCGCCGAGTCGGTGAACCGGCGCAGGTAGCCGGCCAGCGCGCCGAGGACCACGCCGATCACGGTCGACAGGATCGACACCGTGAGCGCGATGAGCAGCGAGAACTGGGTGCCGCGCAGGATCTGCGACACCATGTCCTTGCCGACCTGCGTGGTGCCCAGCGGGAACTCGCCGCTCGGCTTGGCGAACGACGGGAACGAGCTGTCCTCGTAGCTGTGCTTCCAGAAGATCGGCAGGATGATGCTGAGCAGGATGATCAGCACCAGCACCGCGGTCGACGCCATGGCCAGCTTGTGGTGCAGGAACTTCCGGAGCACCAGCTTGCCCTGGCTCCGTGGCTCCGGCAGCGCTTCCGGGGGAAGCGTTCCGTCCAGGCTCGCGGTCTCGCTCGCGAGAAGGGAGTTCAAGTCAGCCAACGCGAATCCTCGGGTCCAGGATGCCGTACACCAGGTCGGCGATCAGGTTGGCGACGATCACGCTGGTGGCGATGACCACGAGCCAGCCCATCATCACCTGAGTGTCGTTCTTGTTGACGGCTTCCACCAGCAATGTGCCCATACCGTGCCAGTTGAACACCGTTTCGGTGATGATGGCACCGGCGAGCACCGAGCCGAAGTTCACCGAGAACAGGGTCGTCACGGGGATCAGGGCGTTGCGGAACGCGTGCCGGAAGATGACCCGGCCGTTGCCGAGCCCCTTGGCGCGCGCGGTGCGCACGTAGTCCGAGTTCATCACCTCGAGCATCGAGGCGCGCTGGAACCGGCTGTACGCGGCGAAGCTGATCGCCATGATCGAAAGCGTCGGGAGCAGGTAGGCACCGATCGTGCTGGCGATGAAGTCGCCGACACCGTCGGTTTTCAGCTGCTCGGGGCTCGTCGTGCGCAACCATGGATTGCCGAGGATGTCCGTGAGACCGAGGTCCCGGACCCACCCGTTGATCTCGATCGCGTAGCTCTTCAGGACGATCGCGACGCAGAAGATCGGCATCGAGAACAGCAGGAAGGCCAGCGTGGTGGCGAGGTAGTCGACGATCGAGTACTGCTTCACCGCGGCGAGCACGCCGACGATGATCCCGATGACCAGCGCGAGGATCTCGGCTCCGACGACCAGCTTGAAGGTGACGCCGAACGCGGCCATCACCTTCGGCGCGACCGGCTGGAGCGCGTTGCCCTGCGCGATGGACGTGCCCCAGTCACCCGACAGGAAGTCCCCGAGCCACGTGAAGTAACGCGGCACGATGCCCTGGTCCAGGCCCAGCTTGTGGGCGAGGGAGTCCAGGGCTTCCTTGCTGATGTTCGGGTTGTGCCGCAGCTCGCCCAGCGGGTCGCCGGTGGCGGCGACCATCACGAACGACAAAAAGGTCCCGACCAGCAGGACGGGGATCGATATCGCCAGACGGCGAAGGATGTAGATCACCAGGTTCAACGAACTGCTCCTCATCCGGGCCTGGTCGTCAGAAGTGCGCTGGACCGCTACCCGGTTGTCTACCGTAGTGGGGGTAACCCTACGGTCAACAGCTACTTCCGGTGGGTACGGGGGCCCGGCTCGTGGCCGGGCCCCCGTACCCCCAGGTCATCTGGAGCGAGGGGAAAGAAGAGCGGGGCGAGCCCTACTTCTTCTGCTCCCACTCGCCGGCGTTCCACAGGACACCGTTGTAGGACTGCATGTACACGCGGTCGATGCCCTTGAACGCCCACATGCTCGGCGTCTGGAACAGCGGGATCGTCGCGTACTTGTCCGCGATGGCCTTGTCGGCCGCCTGGTAGGCCTGCAGCTTCACCTGCTCGTCCGTGGCACCGACGGCGGTCTTGAACGCGTCGTCGATCTTCGGGTCGCACAGGTTCTGGTAGTTCTGGTCACCGCCGGCGTTCGGGCAGACGTAGATCGAGCGCGACTGCGACTTGAACGGCGGGGAGGACCAGCCGAACAGGGCGACGTCGTAGTCACCGGTCGAAACGCGGCCACCCTTGAGGAAGTTGGCGTCGGTCTCGTCCTTGACCTCGATGCCGGCCGCCTTGGCCTGCGAGATGATGATCTCGACGGTCTGGCTGCGGCGCGCGTTCTGGTTGTGCGTGATCTTGAACGAAGCGCGCTGGCCGCCCTTGGCGAAGATGCCGTCGGCACCCTTCGTCCAGCCCGCGTCGGTCAGGGTCTTCGCCGCCGCCTCGGCGCCGAGGCCCGCCTTGCTGCTGTACAGGTCGGTGTAGCCCTCTTCACCCTGGAAGAACACGATCGAGTTCAGCGGGGCCGCGTCGGCCTGGACTTCCTTGAGCAGCTTGTCGGTGATCGCCTTGCGGTCGACGACCTCGAAGAACGCCTTGCGGAGCGCGTCGTCCTTGAACATGCGGTTGAACTGCAGGTCAAGGTGCTCGTAGGTCAGCTGCGAGGCCGAACCGTAGGTGACGCCCTGGGCCGCGAGACCCTTCATCGTGTTGGCCGCGGTGGCGTCCGGCTGGGTCGACGCCGCGACGTCGATCTCACCGTTCTGCAGCGCGGTCGCCATGGCCTTGGTGTCTTCCATGGCGCGGACGACGATCTTCGCCGGACCGCCCTTGCCGCCACCCCACTGCGGGTTCTTGACGAGCGTGACGGCCTTCTGGTTGGCGTCGAACGAGTCGATCATGTACGGCCCGGAAGCCGGCATGATGGACTTGTCGAAGCCCTTCCACTTGTTCGTCCAGAAGTCGCCGGCCTTGGCGAGCTGGGCCGGGTCACCGGTCGGCGCGAGCTTGGTGATGTCGGCGATGCCGGTCTTCTGCTCGAGGATGTGCGCCGGCAGGATCTGCACGCCGCTGAACAGGCCCTTGTAGTCCAGGTACGGCTCGCTGAAGTCCGTCTGGAGGGTCAGGTTGTCCTTGCAGGTGGCGGTCTTGATCTTGTCGTAACCGGTGGTCGAGGCCGCGTCGAACGGGTTCTTGCCGTCCGGGCCCTTGGCCATGCCGCTCTGCGAGAGCCAGCTGAGGTAGAAGTCCTTGCAGTCGAAGGGCGCGCCGTCCGACCACTTCACGTTCGGCTTGATCTTGTACGTGATGACCTGCGGGTCCTTGGACGTCACGTCGACCGAGTCGAGGATGTCCTTGTTGAGCAGGATCTTGTTGTTGCCGTCGAGGACGAACGCGTCTTCGAGGACGGCGGTCAAGATGTACGTGTTGTACGAGCTGTTGGTGTCCGGGGTGATGTTGTTGTACCCGGAGTACCCGTCGTCGATCCCGACCGTGACCGTGCCGTCCCAGCCCTTGACGTCCGCGAGCTTGAACGTGTCACCGGTCTCGGCCTTGCCGACCGCCATCGCCTTGACGTCGACGGACGAGCCGTTCTGGTCGGTGCTGCCCGAGCCCGAGTCACTCCCGCTGCAGGCGCTCAGCAGCAGCGAGGCGCCTGCGACGAGCGACAAGGCGGAGACTGCTTTGGTTCTCCTCATGAAGTGTGCCCTCCTAGCACTGAGCCCTTGAATTGTGACAAGGACCCACACCGCTCCGGTTTGGGCCGGAGCCTACGACACGCCAAGCGACACTCAACTGGCGCACTGCGGGTGCACGCTAGAAAGGAAAAGCACCGACAGTCACCAGTTCCGGGTCGATCGTGACCAAAGGGTGACTTCCAGTCGACATCCAGAAATACGACGGTTACCTCATGGATTCACAACGTCCCACTCGAAGGCGTTGGTAAAGATCACCCGGTAGTACTGAATGCGTAGCCAACCGATTACTTCGGGCCGCGAGTCCAGTTCACCGCGGACCCGAACGGGCCCACCATGGGGGGACCCGGTGTGACGCCCGAGATGCCCGATCCGATCGCCAGGGTGTCAGCCAATTGGAACAGCGGAATCACCACGTTCTGGCGCCAAAGTTCAGGCTCCAGGGTGGTGAGCGCCTCGGTGATCTGCGTCGATCCGGACAGCGCCGCGTCGATCGACGGCTGCAGCGCCGGGTCGCAGAAGCCGGCCGCGTTGCCCGGCACGACGGGCTTGGTCTTGTCCACACCGGCGGCCGTCTGCTCCGGGCGGCAGCCGAAGGTCGACGCGAGCACCGAGGCGGTGTCGCCGCCGACCGCCTGCGGCACGACGGCGATGTCGACCCCGACGTTGCCCGCCGAGTCGCCGGTCGGCTGCTGGACCCCGCTGACGACCGGCATCGCGAGCAGGCCGCTGAACAGGTCGCGCGGCGGCGGCGTGATCGCGTTGACCTCGATGCCCTGCGCGGCCAGCTCGCCGGTGAGCTCCTTGGCGATCGTCGCGTACGGCTCCTGGGCCATCGGCGAGGCGATGACCAGGGAGAGCGCCTTGCCGTTCTTGCGCCAGGTGCCCGCGGTCTTGGTGTAGCCGGCCGCCTTCAGCGACTCCTCGCCCTTGGCGACGTCGGGCGCCGTGGGCGGGCCGGGCGGGATGGTCGCCGCGTAGCCCTTCACCGACGGCGCGGTCACCTGGGCGTCGGCGTGCAGGGCCGACGACGGGCCGCCGTTGACGCCTTCGGTGATCAGCTTGGCGCGGTCGAGGAAGGCGGCGATGCCGGCCCGGACCCGGGCGTCCTGCAGCGTCGCGCTGACCGGGCGCAGCAGCACGCCTGCCACCAGCGGGCGGGCCACCGTGTGCAGCTTGACGGCGGACCCGAGCTCGCCGAGCAGCTTCAGCTCGTCGCCGGTCGTCCGCGCCAGCGCGAACTGGTCGTTGCCGCTGCGCAGCGCGGCCAGCAGCGTGTTCTGGTCCGACCGGCGGAGCACGATCCGGTCGATCGCGGCGGGTTTCTCCCAGTAGCGCTCGTTGCGCTCGAGGATGACCTCGCCGCGGGCGGTGTCCAGGCTCTTGATCGAGAACGGGCCGGCGACGGCCGGGAAGTTCGACGCCAGCGCGCCGCGCCAGCCGTCGGGCGCGTCCTTGAGCAGGTGGGCGGGCAGCAGGTCGGAGAACAGCGTCTGCCAGCCCGGGTACGGCTTGGCGAAGGTGACCTCGACGCGCTTGCCGCCTTCGCGCGACTGCAGGTCGGTGATCTGCCGGTAGCCGGCGGGCTCGATCACGCCGGGCTGGTCGCGCATCTGGGTGCGCAGGTAGTCGAAGTCCTCGGCGGCGATGGGCGCGCCGTCGGACCAGGACGCGTCGGCCCGGATGTCGTAGGCCACCACGAACGGCTGCTGCGAGATCACCTCGGCGGACTTCATCAGGTTCTTGTCGAGCTGGGTGGTGCCGTCGTCCTTCTGGCGGAACACCGAGGGCAGCAGCAGCTGCGAGAGCGCGGAGGTCACCTGGGACGAGTCCGCGAGGTTGTGCGGGTTGTACCCGCCGAGCACGTCGTCGACGCCGACGACGATCTGCGACGGCGTCTTGCCGGTGCTGGACACCGGCGCGACCGACGACGACACGACCGGCGGTGGCGGGGTGTTGGAGCAGGCGGTGAGCAGCACGGCCGCGAGTGCCAGCACCGGCACCGCCTTGCGATTCACCCGCACGCCCTGTTCCTCCCCGTTGTCCCCGATCGGGTCAGCCATGCTCCCACGACCGTCTTCGCCATCGGAACCGAGATTCCCACACCCGGATCGGGCGGCGTCGCCGCCCCAAGGTGGGCCCTCGGGGGAAGGACGCACGGAACACCGTCCGGGTTCCCGGACCGTTCCGGAACGGCGGAACGAACACGGGCCGGACACGAAAAAGGTTCACACCGGTGGTCGGCGCCAGGCGATGAAGCCGTCGCGGCCCCTATAAAGATATAAGGAGAAGAACGGCGGAATTGCTGACGCTGGGTCCGCCACCGACCGACTCAGCGTAAGGGATCGGGCACGAAAAAACCTCCCGGCGACACGCACCGGGAGGTTTTTGCGAAGCGGCGGATCAGCCGTTGTCGCGGCTCTTCGCGCGCGAACGCTCCTTTGCGCGGGTGTTCACGTCCAGGGTGACCTTGCGGACCCGGACGACCTCGGGCGCGACTTCGACGCACTCGTCGACCGAGCAGAATTCCAGCGCCTCTTCCAGGCCCATCTTGCGCGGGCGGGCCAGCGTCTCCATCACGTCGGCGGAGGACTGACGCATGTTGGTCAGCTTCTTCTCCTTGGTGATGTTGATGTCGAGGTCCTCGAAGCGCGGGTTCTCGCCCACGACCATGCCCTCGTAGACGTCGGCACCCGGCTCGACGAAGAAGGTGCCGCGGTCGGCCAGCTGGATCATCGCGTACGCGGTGACCGGGCCCGACCGGTCGGCGACCAGGGAGCCGCTGTGGCGGGTGCGGATCTCGCCCGCCCACGGGAAGTAGCCCTCGAACACGTGGTTCGCGATGCCGGTGCCGCGGGTCTCGGTGAGGAAGTCGGTGCGGAAGCTGATCAGGCCGCGCGACGGGAGGACGTACTCGAGCTTGATCCGGCCGGTGCCGTTGCCGCTCATGTCCTCCATGCGCCCCTTGCGGGCGGCCAGGAGCTGGGTGATCGCGCCGAGGTGCTCCTCCGGCGAGTCGATGTAGAGGCGCTCGAACGGCTCGTGGAGCTTGCCGTCGATCGTGCGCAGGACCACCTGCGGCTTGCCGACGGTCAGCTCGAAGCCCTCGCGGCGCATCTGCTCGACGAGGATGGCCAGCGCCAGCTCGCCACGGCCCTGGACCTCCCAGGTGTCGGGGCGCTCGGTCGGCAGGACGCGGATCGAGACGTTACCGATCAGCTCCTGGTCGAGGCGGGCCTTGACCAGCCGCGCGGTGACCTTGTCGCCGCCGTTGCGCCCGGCCAGCGGCGAGGTGTTGACGCCGATGGTCATCGAGATCGCGGGCTCGTCGACGGTGATCCGCGGCAGCGCCACCGGGTTGTCGACGTCGGCGAGGGTGTCGCCGATCGTGATGTCCGGGATGCCGGCGATGGCGACGAGCTCGCCCGCGCTGGCCTCGGTCGCCGGGACGCGGGTGAGCGCCTCGGTGACCAGCAGCTCGGAGATGCGGACGTTCTGCGTGGTGCCGTCTTCGCGCATCCAGGCCACGGTCTGGCCCTTGCGGAGCTTGCCGGCGTGGATGCGGATCAGCGCGATGCGGCCGAGGAAGTTGGACGCGTCGAGGTTGGTGACCAGGGCCTGCAGCGGCGCGTCGAGGTCGGCCGCGGGCGGCGGCACGTGCCGGAGCAGCGTGTCGAACAGCGGGTCGAGGTTCTCGCTCTCGGGGATCTCGCCGTCGGCGGGCTGCTCCAGGCTGGCCTTGCCGGCGCGCGCGGAGGCGTAGACGACCGGGAGGTCGAGGATGGCGTCGTGGTCGGCGTCCTCGATGTCGCTGGCCAGCTCGAGCAGCAGGTCGTGGGTCTCCTCGACGACCTCGGCGATCCGGGCGTCCGGCCGGTCGGTCTTGTTGACCAGCAGGATCACCGGCAGGCCGGCTTCGAGGGTCTTGCGCAGCACGAACCGGGTCTGCGGGAGCGGGCCCTCGGACGCGTCGACCAGCAGGACGACGCCGTCGACCATGGCCAGGCCGCGCTCGACCTCGCCGCCGAAGTCGGCGTGGCCGGGGGTGTCGATGACGTTGATCGTCACCTGACCCTCGGGGGTCTGGCGGTGGATCGAGGTGTTCTTCGCGAGGATCGTGATGCCCTTTTCGCGCTCCAGCTCCCCCGAGTCCATCACGCGGTCGACGACCTCGGCGCGCTCGGCGAAGGCGCCGGACTGGCGGAGCATCGCGTCCACCAGCGTGGTCTTGCCGTGGTCGACGTGGGCGACGATCGCGACGTTGCGCAGGTCGGGCCGGGTCTTACCGGTCGGCCGGCCGGTTTCGACGGTAGCGCTGGCTGCGGGCACGCGAGAACTCCTGAACTTCAAGGGGTGGGTGGCCGCGCAAGCCGTTCGGCATCCCGTGACCGGCTCTGGTCACACGCGGACCTCACCCAGGATACCTGCCACCCCTCTGTGAGCGGCCCCACGCCCCCTCCTCGGTTAGGCTGACCTAACGTGGAAACCCGGTGAAGGTCGCCGATCCGGAAGGTGCGTGCGCGTGGGCAAGAAGCCGAAGGACCCGCGGAAAGTCGTGCGCAAGCTGATGAAGGCCGGCAAGGTCAAGAAGAAGTGCTGCCGGTCGAAGCCGCGCTGCAAGAAGTGCCCGGTATTGGCTCTGAAGAAGGCGAAAGAGGACCTGGCTGTCTAGTGCGGTACCGCTTCGTTGAGCAAGCGCAGCTCAGGAGCGGTCTTGGTCGGCGAGAACTCGATGACCTCGTACTGCGCGAGGTGCTGCACGCAGAAGGGATCGGACGCCAGGATGGCGTCGAGCTTCCCGCGGTTCAGCGGACGCGTGATGATGACACCGCCGACGCGGGGGTTCCGCCGCCCGGACGCGAGGAAGTGGCCGTGTTCGTACTGCTTGTTCAGCCATTCCTGGTGGTCCGGGAGCGCGAGGTCGATCTGCTCGATCGGGGCCGTGTAGTTCAGCAGGACGACATACATGGTTAGACGGTAGACCCGCAAGCCCGTTCGCGCCTATGCTCGCTGTATGCACGCGCAGACGTCCAGCTGGTGGCCGCCCTCGGCGGCCGTCTAGACCTGCGCTGATCACCAGCGGCCGCCCCGGACGGGCGGCCTTTTTTCGTGCCTTCTCCGGGGTGGTCCCACCTCGAAGGGAAGCACCATGAGCAAGCTGTCCGGCATCACGCCCTCCGGTCACGTCCACCTCGGCAACCACCTCGGCGCGGTCCGCCGCTGGGCCCTCGAGGGCGGCGCGGACGACCTGTACTTCGTCGCCGACCTGCACGGCATGACGACGCCGCACAACCCGGCGAAACTCCGATCCTTGGCGCGCGAGCAGCTCGCCGTGCTGATCGCCGCCGGCATCGATCCCGAGCGAGTATTCGTCCAGTCCGACCTGGCCCGCGAGCTGGGCGCGCTGACCTGGGTCCTGGAGTGCACCTGCAACTACGGCGAGGCGGCGCGGATGATCCAGTTCAAGGAGAAGTCCAAAGGCCAGGCCGGGGTCCGGCTGTCGCTGCTGACGTACCCGGCGCTGATGGCCGCGGACATCCTGCTCCAGGGCGCGGACGAGGTCCCGGTCGGCGAGGACCAGCGCCAGCACGTGGAGCTGACGCGGACGCTGGCGAAGCGGTTCAACGGCACGTACGGCGAGGTGTTCACCGTCCCGCGCGCGGTGCTGCCACCGGCGGGCGCGCGGGTGAAGGACCTGACCGACCCGACGCGCAAGATGTCGAAGTCGACGCGGGACGAGGCGGGCGTGGTGTTCGTGCTCGACGAGCCGGACCAGATCCGCCGCAAGATCCGCCGCGCGGTCACCGACGGCGGTTCGGTGCCGGTCCACGCCCCGGAGACCCGGCCCGGGATGGCGAACCTGCTGGAGATCCTGGCCGCCTGCCGGGGCGGGTCGCCGGCGGACCTGGCGTCGGAGTTCGCCTCGTACGGAGCGGTGAAGGACGCCGTCGCCGACGCGGTGATCGAGGAGCTGCGGCCGGTGCGCACGCGCGCGTCGGCGCTGCTCGAGGACGTCGCCGAGCTGGACCGGGTGCGGAAGGCGGGTGCCGAGCGGGCCCGCGAGCGCGGCTCGCACCGGCTCGACGCGGCCCTGCGGATGATCGGCGCTAGTTGAGCAGTGCGCGGAAGGCAGGCAGCAGGATCCGGTCGGCCGGCAGCCAGTCGACGTCGTCGAGGTCGTCGGGCCCGAGCCACTGAACGGCCCGGTGCTCGACGGCCCGCGGCTCTTCCCCCGGCGAGACGAGCGTGGCGGCGTAGATCCGCAGCACCCGGCCACCGGGCAGGGCGACGTCCTCCCCGACGCGCGCCCCGACCTCGATGACGACGTCGAGTTCCTCGCTGCACTCGCGGGCCAGCGCGAAGGCCTCGGACTCCCCGGCTTCGACCCGGCCGCCGGGCAGTTCCCACTGCCCGGCGTGCTTCGGCGGCCAGGCCCGCTGCTGGGCGAGCAGCTTGCCGTCCCGCACCAGGGCGGCTCCCACGATCACAGCGTTCACAGTCCCGGAACTTACCCGGAAGCCCCGCCCCCGGCCGCGCACACGGCACCCGACCAAACGCCCCAATGTGGCGTTGGTTGCGTCCAACGCACCCAATGTGGCGTTCGGTGCGCCAGACGCACCGAACGCCACATTGGGGCGCATGTGTCCGGGCTCGTCAGCCGGCCGGGACTGCGCGCCAGACGACCACGAACCGCGCGCCGCCGTCCGGGGACTCGCTCACCTGCACCCGGCCGCCCCGGCGCCGGACCGTCTCCGCCACCATCGCCAGCCCCAGGCCCGTCCCGCCCGAGGACCGGGCCCGGTCGTCGGCGATCCGGTAGAACCGGTCGAACACCTTCTCGCGGTGCTCCGGCGCGATCCCCGGGCCGTCGTCGTCGACCACCACCCGCACCGACGACCGCGACGCCAGCACCGACACCACGATCTGCCCGCGCGCGTAGCGGCACGCGTTGCGCAGCAGGTTGTCCAGCACCAGCTCCACCTCCGCGTGCGCCGACGACGCCCACGCCTGCGCGACCGCCGTGCTCACCCGCGTCTCCGGCGCGCCCGCCGGCAGCCGGGCCACCGCCGAACGCACTTCGCTCACCAGCTCCACCGGTGACGCCGGCGGCACCTCCCCCGCGTCCGAGCGGGCCAGCGACAGCAGCCCGTCGAGCAGCGACGAGAGCCGCTCGGCCTCGGTCAGGATGTCCGACAACGTCTCCTGGGCCAGCTCGGGATCCGGGTTCGTCACGGCCACCTCGGCCTGCACCCGGATCGACGCGACCGGCGACCGCAGCTCGTGCGCCGCGTCGCCGGTGAACCGCCGCAGCCGCTCGCTGGCCTGCTCCTGGCGCTCCAGCAGCGCGTTGAACTCCTCCGCCAGCGCGCGCAGCTCGTCGTGGGAGTCCGGCAGCGCCAGCCGCGCCCCCGGCGGCAGCGACCGCACCGAACCCCGCATGCGCGCGACCGGCCGCAGCGACAGGCGCACCACCAGCCACGTCGCGAAGCCCGCCACCAGCGCGCCGATCGTCGCGACGACCACCAGCCACACCCCGCCGTAGTGCACCGCGGCCGCGAAGCCGACCAGGCCCGCGCCCGCGACGACCAGCCGCTGCGATCCGTCCGGGGCGCTGACGACCGTGCCGAGGTAGCGCGCGCCGTCACGTTGCACCGGCTGGCCCGCCTTGAGGGCCGACACGTCCGAAGGAGCCAGCCCGGCCGGGGTGCCGCCGTCCACCGGCGTGCCCGCGATGTCCAGCACCCGCAGCGTCACCGGGGCCGAGCCGGACAGCGGGCGGCCCGCGCTCACCTCGGCGCCCGCCGGGCCCAGCGCCGAGGAGAGCTCGCGGTCGACCGAGCCGATGAGCAGCGGTGAGAGGTTCGACGCCGCCAGCGCCGCCAGCCCGAGCAGGCAGCACAGGGTGATCGTCGCGGCCAGCACGGTGATCCGGGCCTGCAGGGACCGGCCCCGCCACCACGAGATCACGGGGTGATGACCTCGTCGAGCTGCGCGTCGGAGGCGAGGTAGCCGTGCCCGCGCACGGTCCGCAGCAACGCGCCCGCCCCGACCGCGTCGAGCTTGCGGCGGACGTACCCGACGTAGACCTCGACGAGGTTGCGGGTCACCGCCTGCTCCTCGCCCCAGACCGCGCGCAGCAGCTCGTCCTTCGTCACGACCGTGCCCGCCCGGCCGACGAGCACCTCCAGCAGCGCGAACTCCCGCGGGCTCAGCGGCACTTCCTCGTCGTGCCAGTGCACCTGCCGCAGCCCGCGGTCGACGGCCAGCGCGCCGAGCCGCAGCGTGCCGCGGCCGGCCTCCGGACCGGCCCGGCGCAGCACCGCGCGGACCTGCGCGACCAGCACGACGAACGAGAACGGCTTGACGAGGTAGCCGTCGGCGCCGAGGTCGAGGCCGTCGGCCTGGTCGATCTCGCCGTCCTTGGCCGAGACGAGCAGCACCGGCGTGGTGACGCCGTCCTTGCGCAGCCGCTCCAGCACGCGGTAGCCGGACAGGCCCGGCAGCATGATGTCGAGCAGGACGACGTCGAACGTGCCCGTGCCCGCCAGCTGCAGGCCGGTGGGCCCGTCGGCGGCGGTGACCACGTCCATGCCCTCCGCGCGCAGCCCGCGCTGCAGGGCCTTCCGCACGCCCGGTTCGTCGTCGACCACCAGTACCCGAGGTTTCACGAGACTCATCATGGCCGGTTTGCGCAGGTCGTGCGTCGGTTCTCAGCGCGATCTCAGGCTGGGAGGGAGAACCTTCAGGGGTATCTCAGCCTCGAGAGGGAAGCGTCGTGGCCAGGGAGCCGGGCACACTCGAGCCCGGGAACACCACAGGGAGAGACGCATGAAACCGAAGACGAAGGGCATCACCGCCGCGGTCCTCGGCACCGCGCTCGGTGCCGGCGGGCTCGCGTTCGTCGCGATGCCGGCCAGCGCCGACGACAAGCCCGCGCTGCCGCAGGTGAGCGCCGAGGACCTGGTGCAGTCGGTGCTCAAGGCGAAGCCGGGCGCGTTCGACGGCACGCTGAAGGTGAGCAACGACCTGGGCCTGCCCGCGGTGGGGAACGCGGTGCCGGGCGCGTCGGCGCTGAACATGGACTCGGCGCACATCTTCACCGACGGCGCCGGCAAGAGCAGGCTGGCCGTCACGCAGGGCGCGAGCCAGGAGACCGTGGTCCACGACGGCACCACCGTCTGGGACTACAGCTCCAAGACGAACACCGCGACCAAGGTGACGATCCCGGCCGACGTGGCCCAGCAGAAGGGCGCGGGCAGCGACCGGACCGCCGACCCGCTGGCGGCGTCGACGGAACTGCTCGCGAAGGTCCGCGAGAGCAGCACGGTCTCGGTCGACGGCACCGCGACCGTCGCCGGCCGCCCGGCCTACGAGCTGGTCCTGACGCCGAAGCCGACCGAGCGGACGCTGCTGCGCGAGATCCGCGTCGCCGTCGACTCGCAGACGCGGATGCCGCTGCGGGTGTCGGTGCTGAGCAACGGCACGGCGACCCCGGCGCTCGAGGTCGCGTTCACCGAGATCGAGTTCACCCAGCAGCCGGCCGACCTGTTCACCTTCACCCCGCCGAAGGGCGCCAAGGTGCAGGAGAAGACCGCGAAGGTCGACCAGCAGCACAAGGACCTGGCCGAGCAGGCCAAGCAGGACGTCAAGGTCGTCGGCGACGGCTGGGACACCGTCGTCACCGGCAAGGTGCCGGCGGACGCGCTGAACGCGGCGCCGAAGCAGCAGTCCGGCCGCGAGGGCCGGGGCGCCAACGCCGACCCGAAGGCGCTGCTCGAGCGGTTCGCCAAGAAGGTCAGCGGCCCGTGGGGCAGCGGCTACCTCGTCACCACGAAGGTCGGCAGCGCGGTGCTGACCGACGACGGCCGCTTCGCCGCCGGCGCGGTGCCGGAGCAGGTCCTGTACGAAGCGCTGGGTCAGAAGTGACCAGCACGGCTGTCGAGTCCGGGGCGGAGGTCTCTTCGGAGGCCTCCGCCCCGGCGGTCCCGCTCGCCGCGCGGACCCGGGGACTGCGCAAGGTCTACGGCAGCACCGTCGCCGTGGACCACGTCGACCTCGACATCCCGCAGGGCGCGGTGGTCGGGATGCTCGGGCCGAACGGCTCGGGCAAGACGACCACGATCCGGATGCTGCTCGGCCTGGTCCGGCCGACCGAGGGCGAGGTCGAGCTGCTGGGCCGTCCGATGCCGGACGCCGCCGCGCACGCGCTGCCGGACGTCGGCGCGCTGGTCGAAGGGCCGGGCTTCCACCCGTTCCTGTCCGGGCGCGACAACCTGCTGCGCTTCGCCGCGGCGGAACCGCGGCTGTCGTCGGCCGGGATCCCGGCCGCGGTGGATTCGGCACTGGAGCGCGTCGGGCTGACCGGCGCAGCCCGGCGGCGGTACAAGGGGTATTCGCTCGGCATGAAGCAGCGGCTCGGGCTCGCCTCGGCGTTGCTGGTGCCGCGGAAGATGGTCGTGCTCGACGAGCCGACCAACGGCCTCGATCCTGCTGGTACCAGGGAGATCCGCAGGATCATCGCCGAGCTGCACGCCGAGGGTGTCACCGTGCTGGTGTCGTCGCACCTGCTGGCCGAGGTCGAGGCGACCTGCACGCACGTGGCCGTGCTGCAGAGCGGCAACGTCGTCGCCCAGGGGGAGCTGGCGGAGCTGCTGGAGTCCGGCAACGCGGCCCTGCTGGTCCGCACGCCGGACGCGGAGAAGGCCGTGGAAGTGCTGCGGGAGAACCGGATCGGGGCGCGGCTCACGCCGGACGGCGTCCGGGCCGACCTCACCGCGGCCGAGGCGCCGCGGGTGCTGCAGGTCCTGGTGGGCGCGGGGGTCGCGGTCCACGAGGCGACGCGGGCCCGGACCGGCCTGGAAGACCTGTTCGCGCGGTTGACGGAGGGGGCGGAATGACGGCCGTCTTGGAGGCACCGGCGGCCCGCACGGGCCACGACACGGTGCCGTTGCCGCGGCTGCTGGCCGCGGAGCTGCGCTGGATCTTCCGGCGGCCGCGCACGCTGGCCGTGCTCGGGCTGCTGGCCCTGATCCCGGTGGTGATCGGCATCGGCCTGACGCTGGTCGACGAGCAGCCGGGCAGCGGCGGCGGCCCGGACGACGGCGGCGGTGCGCTGCTGGCGTCCGCGGTCAACAACGCGTTCGTGCTGCCGATCGCGGCGATCGTGATGTCACTGGCGCTGCTGCTGCCGCTGGCGTCGGCGATGGCGGGCGCGGACGCGATCGCGGGCGAAACGTCCCACGGCACGCTGCGCGGCTGGCTGATCGCGCCGGTCGGGCGGGGCCGGCTGCTGGCCGTCAAGGCGTTCGGCGTCGCGACGGTGTCGGTGGTTTCGGTGCTGGCGATGTGCGTGACGGGCGTGGTGACGGGCCTGATCATCAACGGCACGGACTCGCTGTTCACGCTGTCGGGCACGACGTTGTCCCTGGGCGGCGCCCTGGTGCGCATCCTGCTGGTGGCGGGCTGGGTGGTGCTGCAGCTGTGGGCGGTCGGCGCGGTGGCGCTGGCGATCTCCAGCTGGACCGAGCACCCGATGCTGGTGGTGGCTTCGGTACTGGCGGGCGACATCGTGTTCACGATCCTCGGGTTCCTGACGTCGCTGGACTGGCTGCACCCGTTCCTGCTGACGCAGAACTGGTCGATGGCGCCGGCGGAGGTGCTGCAGGACCCGATGGGCACGCAGATGCTGGGCGAAGGCGCGTTGCGCGCGGCCTGCTACATCGTGATCGGCCTGTCGTTGGCGTACGCGAGGTTGTCCACCCGCGACGGCTGAGGTTCTCCCCGGACGGCTAGCCGACCAGCGCGATGCCGTCCGGGTCGAGCTCCAGCTTCACCGCGTCCCCGGCCCGCAGGTCCGAGGCCGCCGGCGCGACCGCGTCCACAGTGGACTCCTCGAGCCGCACCACCAGCCGCACGTGTTCGCGCCGGTGCACCGCCGCCACGACCTCGCCCGGCACGCCTTCCGCGGCCACCCGCAGCGCGTGCGGCCGCAATCCCAGCCGCACCGGGCCGTCGCCGACGTCCGGCAGGGCCACCTCCCCGAGGGGCGTGCGCACCACGCCGCTCGCCGCGGTGCCGTCCACGAACGTCGTCACGCCGAGAAACCGGGCCACGGTGTCGTCCGCCGGGTTCCGCCACACCCGGCGGACCGCGCCCTCCTGCCGGACCTCCCCCGCGTCCAGCACCGCGACCCGGTCGGCCAGCGTGAACGCCTCTTCCTGGTCGTGCGTCACCAGCAACGCGGTGATCTTGCTGCGCCGCAACAGGTCCGCCAGGTCGATGGCCAGCTGCTCACGCAGGCCGGCGTCCAACCCGGACAACGGCTCGTCGAGCAGCAGCAGCCGCGGTTCCGGCGCCAGCGCCCGAGCCAGCGCCACCCGCTGCGCCTGCCCGCCGGACAGCTCCGTCACCCGCCGCTTCTCGAAGCCGGACAGGCCCACCAGCTCCAGCAGCTCGGCCACCCGCGGCGCCCACTGCGCGCGGGGCACCCCGTGCATCCGCAGGCCGAACGCGATGTTCGCGGCGACGTCGCGGTGGGTGAAGAGCTGGCCGTCCTGGAACACCAGGCCGAAGCCGCGCCGGTGCACCGGGACCGCGCCGAGGTCCTCGCCGTCCCAGCTCACCGAGCCGCGGGCCGACGGCTCGAGCCCGGTGATCGCGCGCAACAGCGTCGACTTGCCCGAGCCCGACGGCCCGAGCAGGGCCAGCACCTCGCCGTCGGCGATGTCCAGCCGGGCGTCGCGGACCGCCGCGAACGTTCCGTAGTGGACGGTCAGGTCCCGTACCGACAGCGCCATCAGAACTCTCCCACCCGGCCGCGCCCGAGCCGGTCGATCAGGGCGACCGCCAGCACCGTCACGAGCATCAGCAACGCGCACGCGGCGTACGCCATCTGGTTGTTCAGCTCGCCCGGCCGCGCCATCAGGGTCGCCACCGCGACCGGCAGCGTCGGCGCCGTCGGCCGGGCGAGGAAGCTGGTCGCGCCGAACTCGCCGAGGGCCACGACGAAGCCGAACCCGGCCGCCGCGACCAGCGGCCGCAGCGTCAGCGGCAGGTCGATCTCCCGCCACACCCGCAGCGGGCTCGCCCCGAGCGTCGACGCGGCCTGCCGCAGCCGGACGTCGACCGAGCGCAGCACCGGCAGCACCATCCGCACGACCAGCGGGATGATCACCAGCGCCTGGGCCAGCGGCACCAGGTAGGGCGACGTCCGCAGGTCACCCGGCAGCGCGTCGAGCGTCACCAGGTAGCCGAAGCCGACGGTCACCGCGGACACCCCGAGCGGCAGCATCAGCACGGCGTCCATCGTCTCGCCCAGCCCGCGCGCGGCTCTGGCCGGCGAGCGCCGCAGCGCCACGAGCACGACGGACGCGAGCACGCCGACGACCATCGCGAGCAGCGTCGCGTCGATGGCCACCTTCAGCGAGTTCACCGCGGCGTCCCAACCGGACACCTGCAGCGCGCCCTTCTCGCCGGTGCTTGTCAGTGCCCGGTACCCGGCGAGGCTCCAGCCGTCCTCAGTGGACACCGATTCGGCGAGGAGCGCGACGATCGGCGTCACCAGCAGCGCGAGCACGACGCCCGCGGCGCCGACGACCCACCATTCGCCGCCTTCCGGCCGCCGCGCCCGGACCGCACCGATCCGGGCGCCCTCCGTGCGCCGCCGCGCCAGCCCGCCGGCGACCAGCGCGGCGACCACGGCCGTGACCTGGATCAGCGAGAGCGCCGCGGCCCCCGAGAGGTCCAGGAGGTCGACGGTCCGCAGGTAGATCTCGGTTTCCAGGGTCCGGTAGCGGGCGCCGCCGAGGATGAGGACGACCCCGAAGCTGGTGGCGCAGAACAGGAACACCACGGCCGCGGCGGACGCGATCGCGGGGGCGAGCGCGGGCAGCGTCACCGACCGGAACGCCCGCCACGGCGACGCGCCGAGCGCCCGGGCGGCGTCGGTCGTCCGCGGATCCAGCCGCGCCCACAGCCCGGCGACGGTCCGCGCGACGACGGCGACGTTGAAGAAGGCGTTGGCCAGCACGATCGGCAGCACGCCGCCGTCCGGCCACAGCGCCCGGAACGCCAGCCCGACGACGACGGTCGGCAGCACGAACGGCACGAGCACCAGCGTCCGCGCGAGGCCGACGCCGGGCAGCTTTGCGCGGGCCAGCAGGAAGGCGACCGGCAGCCCGGCAACCACCGCGACCAGCGTCGACGCGGCCGCGCTCGCGACGGTGAACCCGGCGAGCTGCCAGGTCCGCGCGTCGGTCAGGACCACGTCGAGCCCGCCCGCGGCGAACCCGCGGCCGATGATCGCGACGACCGGCCAGGCGAAGAAGACCACCAGGAAGCCGATCGGGGCCAGGCCCAGGAGGGCCAGGCCCAGGCCGCGGGCGGTTCGAGGTGGCGTTACTGCTGCACCAGCGTGCGCCATTCGCCGATCCACTTCTCGCGTCCGGCCTGCACCTGGTCCGCGGGCAGCGTCTGCGGCTTCTGCGGCAGCGGCGCGACCTGCGCCCAGCCCTGGGGCAGGTCGACGCCCTGGCGGGCCGGGTAGACGTACATGTTGGCCGCGACCGTCGCCTGGAACTGCTGGGAGAGCAGGAAGTCGACGACCTTGCGCGCGTTCTCGACCTGCTTGCCGCCGGCCAGCACGCCGGCGTACTCGACCTGCCGGTAGCAGGTGTCGAGCAGCGCCTTGGTGCGCGGCTTCCCGTCGTCGCCGACCTCGGCGGCGGGCGACGACGCGTACGAGACGACGATCGGCCGCGGGCCCTTGCCGGACGAACCGGAGAACTCCTTGGTGTAGGCCTCTTCCCAGCCGCTGACCACCTTGACGCCGTTGGCCTTCAGCTTGGTCCAGTAGTCCTTCCAGCCGGCGTCGCCGTACTTGGCGATGGTGCCGAGGAGGAACGCCAGGCCGGGTGACGCCGTCGCCGGGTCCTCGGCGACCAGCAGGTCCTTGTACTTCGGGTCGGCCAGGTCGTCGTAGGTCTCCGGCGCGGGGATGCCCTTGGTGGTGAAGTAGTTGGTGTCGACGTTGACGCAGACGTCACCGACGTCGACCGCGGACAGCCGGTGCTCGGGGTCGACGGCGTAGCGCTGCGGCCCGCGGTCGGCTTCGGGGCTGGTGTAGGGCTCGAAGACGCCCTCGGCCAGCGCCCGGGAGGCGAAGGTGGAGTCGACGCCGAAGGCGACGTCGCCGATCGGGTTCGCCTTCGTGAGCACGAGCTTGTTGGTCAGCGAACCGGCGTCGCCCTGCTTGAGCACGGAGACCTTGATGCCCGACTGCTTCTGGAAGGCGTCGAGCACCTCCTGCGGCGCGAGGAAGGAGTCGTGCGTCACGAGGGTGACGGTGGGCGTCTGCTGCGTGCCACCGTCACCGTCCGACAGCGAGCACCCCGCGGCGACCACGCCGACGACGGCGATGGCCGTCGCAGCCCTGCGTTTCATCTACCCTCCTGCACTTCGCCGGACGCGGAGGGAAGCCCTCCCGTCGCCGGCATGATCCGGTCAGGTGCGAACGGTCGCGGGTGACCCGCCTCTCAGCCCGGCTGACCGGACTCCCGTGGCAAGCGTGCAGCGTAGTCCAGGACGCAGGACGATGGAGACATGACGGAAATCTTGAGCGACTCCGAAGCTGATCTTCGCCTGGCCGCCGGCTGGACACGGTCCGGTGCGGTGATCTCCCGCGAGGTGGAACTGGCGAGCTTCCCCCAGGCGATCGAGGTGGTGAACCGGGTGGCGGAGCTGGCCGAGGCCGCCGACCACCACCCGGACATCGACATCCGCTGGCGCACCCTGACATTCCGGCTGACAACGCACTCGGCGGGCGGCCTGACGGCGAAGGACTTCGACCTCGCCGAGCAGATCGACGCCGTCCTCGTGTGACCCTGGTTACTCTCAGTGCACTTTCCGCTGGTCCGGACGTCTCTCAGTCACCGGAACCTCCAGGAGGGAGCACTCGCATGACGCAGGCAATCGTGGTCGGCACGGCAGCATTCGCAACAATGGTGGCGGCGGCCGGCGGGGTGCTCTGGTTCACCGCCCGCAACCGCCGCCACCTGGACAGCTGAGAGTTCGATCACAGCTGTTAACACGGTCCATGATCGGCGCGCTGTTCGGAGCGGAAGCATCGGTATCGACCCCTCGGGAACGCCATGAACAGCACCGCCCTCACCGCCGCCCAGCGCGCCTGGATCAACGCCCTCGCTCCCGCGGTGGTGCTGATCGCGATCGCGCTGCTGGGCCTGCTCGGCTGATCGACCCGGTCCACTGCGAGTAGCCGTCGCTCGGGCGCCGTCGTCCTGAACCTCGGAGCGATGGTGTCCGGCGCGCCGTCGCCACCAGGGACCGGACAGGTCCGCCTCGGCGCGCGAGGCTGACAACTGACCTCGTCATCGGCCGCGATGGCGTCGGATCAAGCCGGCAGTGGCCGGCTCAGCGACGTAGCGACACCGGGTCAGGCGACATCAGGCGCTATCAACAGCGCGGTCCACGAACGCGGCGACCTCCTTGGTTCGGAGCTCCGTTGTCCCGTTGGTCGCCGAAAGTCGGCGAACCCTCGTGGAGGCGCGAACGAACCCGGCAACCGCCTGGTCAGGGCCGCGGGAAACCCGCTCAAGGGACACCACCGGGCTGGCCACCGATCGGCCGCCAGCATAGGCTTCGGGTGCGGATCGTCCGCAGAGGTTCGGATATGCGACGGGGCCGCCTCCCCGTCTCACAGGAGGTCGAGAGTGCTCCTCCGCTTTCGGGTGGCCAATCACCGCTCGATTCGTGATGAGTGCGAGCTGTCGTTCGTCAGTGCGTCAGCGGGCGACAGCGTGGCACGCGCGACGGCGCTGCGCGACCACGGCCAGGAGATATCAGTCCTTCCCATCATCGGGATCTTCGGCGCGAACGCGTCCGGCAAGACGAACCTGTTGAGGGCTCTGTTCGACATGCGAGATGCCGTGCGAACGTCTTTCGCCGAGTGGGCAACTCAGCCCCGCATCCCACGTCAGCCGTTCAAGCTGGCCCCGGCCTCCACGGACGAGACGACGCTCTACGAAGTTGACTTGATGCTGGGTGCGAACCCAGTCCGCTACACCTACGGATTCGAACTCTCGGACGAACGGGTGGAGGCGGAATGGCTGCATGCCTATCCCGAGGGTCGACGTGTCGTCTGGTTCGACCGCGAAGCCGACCGCCCCGACGCCGAGGGTGGTGAGTTCCTCTTCCCCCGCTCCGGCCACGACTCCAGTCACGGTTTCCTGGGGAAGCGGGACGTACTCGTGTCCGTCACTCGCCCCAACGCCCTCTTCTTGTCCACCGGCGCCACCCTGAACGACCCTCAGCTCGCCGCTCTGCACAGGTGGTTCGTCGACAACCTGTGGATGGTAACCCCCGGGCAGGATGTCAAAGCCAGAAGTGAGTGGACTCAGCGCATGCTGTCCGACCCGAAACGCGGGAAGGACTACCGGAAGTGGCTCATCGAACTGCTCTCCATCGCTGACCTGGGCATCACCGGAATCGACGTCGACCGTGAAACAGGCGAGGTCGCCCTGCGCCACCGCAGCTCGGACAACAGCGATCTCGCACTAGACTTCGTCGGTGAAGAGTCGCTCGGCACCCACTCGTGGTTCGCTTTTCTGGGCCCGATGCTCGCTGTCCTCGACGCCGGCACGGTGCTATTGGTGGATGAGCTCGACTCCAGCCTCCACCCCACACTGGCCGCCGAGGTCGTTCGCCTCTTCCAGAACCCGAAGTCCAATCCGCGGGGAGCGCAACTGCTTTTCACCACCCACGACGCGACGCTGCTCGGCAGCGCGGTCTTGGACCGCCCACTCGCCCGCGAACAGATATGGATCACCTCGAAGAAGACGTCAGGCGAGACCGAGCTGTATCCACTTGTGGCGGTCGGACCTGGAGACGACGAGGACTTGGAACGTGGATACCTGCGCGGTCGATACGGCGGTTCGCCGCGGGTCAGTGTGGGCGAGATCGCTCGCGCGCTCATCTGGATCGAGACGGAACGGGATCGCGAGCGGGAGGCGAAGGCGCCGGCGTGAGTGAGTGGGGCGGGCAGCAGCGGGCCATGGGCGACCACCAGCCCGAGGCGATGTTGAAGAAACAGAAGAGGCGCAGAGGAAGCAGGGACGACGAGCGGTCACTGATGCCTGCCCGTCCGGCGGAACACAAGCGGGAGCGGGTTCTTTACATCGCCTGCGAGGGTGAGTCAACCGAGCCCGACTACCTGGACTACCTGGTCAAAAGGTTCGGATCGGGTGAGCGCACGGGACAGCCGTTTCGGATCGTGCCAGTCTGCAAAGCGAACGGATTTCTACCCCAGCAGGTGGTGGAAGCCGTGCGCCAGTACGCCGCGAAAGACGAGACCTGGGCCTTGTTTGACCGCGACGACCACAAGCGGATCCCAGAGGCCGTGGAGGATGCAGCGGCCGACGGTACCGAGGTCTGCTTCTCCCATCCGTCCTTCGACCTGTGGCTACTACTGCACTTCCAGGCGTTCGGCGGGCGGCAGAGCGGCAACAGCACCAACGTGGTGCACAAACTCCGCCACGCCGATCCAGCCTTCAAGCGCTTCGACAAGAAGAACGACAAGAGTGTCCAGGGCCCTCGCCGCCAAGCACTCGAGGGCAGGGCCAAAGCCGCCATCGCGCACGCCAAGAGTCTCGTCTCACAGTGCGAGCACGGTGCGTGCAAAGCCGGCTACCACAAGGCCACGCCTGTCGACCGCGTCAGCCCTGAGAACCCCGACAACCTACCGCAGTCACCGCGCAAGTGGGCCGCCCGTTCCGGTCACGCCCTGGACTGCAAGGTCCTGGACAGGGATCCGTCCACCGATGTGTGGCGCCTCCTAGCCAGCCTGGGCATCGAGGACGACTGACAAGGTGGTCCGAAACCAAGGGCTTCGGCCTTTCGACTCGAAGCCCGCCGGGCGTCTACGCTGCCCTGGCACTTCCCCACTCATTCCGACGAAGGACCGGCGCGTGGCCCGAATCACCCTGCCCCAGCTGGAGCGGCACCTCTTCGCCGCCGCAGACATCCTGCGCGGACGCATGGAGCCTTCCGATTACCGGGACTACATCTTCGGGATGCTGTTCCTCAAGCGGGCATCCGACGAGTTCCAGCCTGAATGGGAACGCGTCTACCAGGAGCGCTTGAAGGCAACGGGCAGCAAGACAAAGGCTTTGCAGCGGGCCGACAACCCGGATCACTACCCGCACGTCTTCTACGTCCCGCCACGCGCACGCTGGTGGACGGGTCCGCACGTGCTCGACCCCGCGGATCCGGAGATGACCGTCCCAGGCATCGAGGGGCTCACCGCGGAAACCAGGGGTCCCGACGGCAAACCCATGGGGGTCGGAGAGTACCTGGACATTGCGCTCGTTGCCCTGCAGGAAGTCAACTCACGCTTGTCCGGCGTCGCCTCGCACATCCAGTTCAACGCGGTCGCCGGCAACAAGTCCCGCTTCACCTCGAGCGAGCTGCTCGCGCTGATCAGGCATTTCAGTCTCTATCGGCTCCGCAACGACGACTTCGAGTTTCCGGACATGCTGGGTGCGGCGTACGAATATCTTCTCGGCCGGTTCGCGGACTCCGCCGGCCAGAGCGGCGGGGAGTTCTACACGCCACGCTCGGTGGTGCGGATGCTGGTACGCCTGGTTGACCCGCGCCCCATGGACAGAGTCTACGACCCCTGCATGGGCTCCGGCGGAATGCTCATCGCTGCTCGCGAGTACGTCGAGGAGCATGGCGGCAACCCCGACGAATTGGGCATCTACGGCCAGGACCGCAACCCTGCTTCCTGGTCGATGGCCAGCATGAACATGGTGTTGCACGGCATCCGCAGATTCGACCTCCAGCACGGCGACACCCTCACCGAGCCGCTTCACCTCGACGAGAACAAACGACTGTCGACCTTCACCAAGGTTCTCTCGAATCCACCGTTCTCCCAGCCGTACGACAGGGTGCAAGTGGCGGCGGCCGACGACTTGCACGGAACGCGGATGCGGTGGGGTTGGGCACCCGACAAAGGCAAGAAGGCCGACCTGATGTTCGTCCAACACATGGTGTCGGTACTGGAGGAACGGGGTGTGGCTGCAGTCGTCATGCCGCACGGGGTGCTCTTCCGTGGCAGCAAAGAGAAGGATATCCGGGAGAGACTCCTTCTCGACGACTGTTTGGAGGCGGTGATCGGACTCGGCCCGAATCTCTTCTACGGTGTCGGTATTCCGGCATGCGTCCTCATCTTGCGGCGTCCGCACCGGAAACAACCCGACCGCAGGAAGAAAGTCCTCTTCATCAACGCCGACCGCGAGTTCACGGTGGGTCGCAACCAGAACGAACTGGGCCCCGAACATGTCGAGAAGATCGTTACGGTGTTCCAGAAAGGAACACCGATTCCGGGCTACTCCCGGTGGGTCGCGAGGGACGATCTGCTCGCCGAGGGCGCCAACCTCAACATCCGTCGCTGGGTGGACAACTCGCCGCCCCCGGAGCCCCAGGACGTGAGGGCGCATCTGTACGGCGGTGTACCGGTCGAAGAGGTGGCGGCGCAAGCCGAGCTGTTCGGGGCATACGGGGTGGACGCGTCGATGCTGTTCGCTTCGCGGGCCGACGACCCGGACTACTACGACTTCCTCCCCGAAGGGCCGGCGGCCACAGTCGATCGCATCGTTGAACAGGCCGCCGCGAAGGAAGCCTCCCTGCGGATCGCGTACGCCAAGTGGTGGAGCAAGGGCTCAGCCCTCTTCGGCAAGCTGGCAGAGGACGGAGAGCTGATGAACCTGCGGGCAGGAATGCTCGCAAGCTTCACCGAGTCGATCGGCGGCTTGGGTGTCCTCGACGAATATCGCACGGCAGGCATCATCGCCGACTGGTGGACGCACGCGCGCTACGATATGAGAGCTCTGGCGGCAGGCGGCTTCGGACGCGTCCTCGAAGGTTGGGTCGACTCGACAGAGGCGATCGTGAAGCCCGCAGAGGGCTCGGTAAGCAGCTCTGGCTCCGCACAGAAGGCGAAGGTGACCGTCTCGGGCGCCGATCGCCGGCGTGCAATGGACCAGCCAATCGTCCGTCACCTCATCCCGTACTTCCTCAAGCAGTACGCGGTCGTGGAGGCAGAGGTCGCGGCGGCCGAGGCGATGTACAAAGAGGCGGCGGACGCAGTGGCAGCGGCGAAATCGTCACCAGGGGACGGCGAGGACGACGGCTCTGCCACGGAGGAGATCGTCGAGCCGGTCTCGCCCGAAGAGCTGGCTCGCCTGGAGCTCGAGTTGACATCCTGCAGAAAGACCCGGGCCGCCGCCACGAAGAAGCGCAAGGCGCTGGACGACCACTTCTTGCCTGAGCTGATGGCGGCGATGCAGCAGGTCATCTCGGACGAGCAGAAGACCCGGGACGTCGTCCTGGCCGTGGTGGACGAGGACTTGACCGGGCGACTTGACGCAGCGGTCGCTGTGGGACGACGCGAGCTGACAGCGGTGTTCCAGCGCTGGGAGGAGAAGTACGCAGTGTCGTTGAGCCAACTGGAGGAAGCCAGCGGGACAGCCCAAGGGGAACTGGAAGATTGGCTCGAGGAGCTGGGCTATGGTCGGTGAGCCTGCAGTTGGCAAGGCCGCTCCCGAGGCAGCCCACTGGAAGTCAATTCCATTGAGGGAGGCCGGCACATGGCTGTCCGGAGGAACTCCCAGCACAGCAAACCCCGCCTACTGGGGCGGCGAAATTCCGTGGATCAGCGGAGCAAGCCTGAAGAGTTTTCGCATCACCGATTCGGAACGTCGACTGACACCGCTCGGCGCAAGGTCCGGTTCACGACTCGTCAGCAAGGGAACAACCTTGTTCGTCGTCCGCGGCATGAGCCTCAAATCTGAGTTCCGCATCGGTGTCGCGGCGAGGGAAATGGCTTTCGGTCAGGACGTCAAAGCACTGGTCCCCGCCGATGGAATCGATCCGCACTTCCTCGCCTACACCGTACGTGCGCACACAGATCAAATCTTGCGCATGGTTGAAGATACGAGCCACGGCACGGGGCGCTTGGACACCGACCGCCTCCAAGAACTGGAGATCAGGATCCCGCCACTGGCCGAACAGCGCCGGATCGTCGCCGCGCACACCGCCGTCGAGCGACGGATCGCAGCGCTCGAGAAGGTGGCGAGCAAGCGGGCCCAGGTACTCGACGCCCTGGTTGAACAGCTCTTGCGAGCAGGCGGCGGGTTGATTTTTCCGCTCAAGGAAGCAGGCGTATCCATCGACGCGGGCATCACCCTCGGATCCCACCGCGCACCGAGTCTTCGACCAGCGGGGTATTTGCGCGTTGCCAACGTTCGCAAAGGCTGGATCGAAGGGGACATCGCCCTACTGGAGGCGATGGAACGCGACCACCACCGCTACTCGTTGAAATCCGGCGACCTCCTCGTAGTGGAAGGACACGCAGACCCCGAGCAGATCGGGCGTTGCGCAGTCGCCGGAGCCGACCAAGTCGGCCTCCTCTACCAGAACCACCTTTTCCGGCTTCGTTTCGAAGATGTCCTACCAGAGTTCGCGATGCTGTGGCTCAACTCGCGCGCCGTACGCAGCTACTGGAAATCCCAGTGCGCCACCAGTTCCGGATTGTACACAATCAACTCGAGATTACTGGAAAACGTTCCATTTCCCCGCGTCGGACGCAAGGAACAGGAGCGCGTTGTCGGCGTGTGGAAGGCAGAAAGTTACGCTGCGAGCTTGCTGAACCAGCACATCGACAAGCTACGCAAGGTGCAACGAGGCGTTGTCGAAGACCTGCTCACCGGAGTCTCGAAAGCGCACGTCGCCTGAACGGGGCCGGACTTCACACCTCGCGCAGACCTACATATCCGGCCAACCTAGCACCTGAATGGAGAGTTTGCCCGTACGCTGCAGGACGACACCCGGGCGGGCAAACGAGGGCGGGAATTTGGCATTGAGCGGACAACAGCAACCGAAGCGAACTGCGTCGGAGTACGCGGGGCCGGAGTACGTCAACACCGAGAAGCCCCTGATCGAGCAGCTGATCAGGCTGGGGTGGGAGCACCTGGAAGGAGGCCCACCCGGACAGCCTGTCGGCAGTCCGGCGCCGTCCCAGCGGCCGACCTTCGAACAGGTCGTGTACGAGGACCGCTTCCGGGTCGCCGTGGCGCGGATCAACCCGGCTCCCCAAGGTGGCGGCACTTGGTTGACCTCCGCCCAGCTCGATCGTCTCCTCTCCCTCGTGCTCGGCACGGCCCCGGGTCAAGGCCCCGCCGAGCGTGGCGTTGCAGCCAACCTCGCCGTGACCAAACTGCTGCGCGAGGGCGTCAACGCCCGCACCTTGCCGGGGTGGCAGAAGGGCGACCCCGAGCATGTCCAGCTCGTCGACTGGGAAGGGGAGAACGGCGGACGTAACGACCTGTTGGCGGTCAGCCAGTTTCGCGTGGACCGGAAGGACAAGTCCCACCTCACCCCGGATCTGGTGCTTTTCGTCAACGGCCTGCCCTGGGTCGTCATCGAGTGCAAGGCACCGCTCACGTCGGGATCGGACAGCAGGGCTTCCCTGGATGACGCGGTAGGTCAAGTCTGTCGCTACGCAAGCCTGGAATCGCCGGCACCAGTCGCCGAATTCACCCGTTATGCGCAGATTCTCATCGGTACCGACCGCACCTACGCCGAACTCGGCACCGTTACCTCGACTCCCGAGTACTTCACCCCATGGCGTACGACCGAGCCCGCACCCGCCGACGGCTGCGATACGGACATGGCGATCATGGCCGTCGGCGTACTTACCCCGGCGCATCTGCTCACTTTGGTGCGGGATTTCACCACCGAGCGCGGCCTGGGCGGCCGCACGCTCAAGGTCGTCGGCCGCTACCAGCAGTTCCGGGCGGTGCTGAAGCTCGCCCGTGCGCTGCGCGAACGTACGGCGTCGATCGCGGCGGGGCATGACGCCGGCCAGCGGGGCGGAGTCGTCTGGCACACCCAGGGCTCCGGCAAGAGCCTCACCATGGCCTTCCTCGTGCGCCACCTCAGAAGCAGCCATGAACTGAAGAAGCACAAGGTCGTCGTCGTCACCGACCGGATCGACCTTGAGAAGCAGATCCTGGGCTCCATGGCCGCAGCCGAGGAGACTGTCTATCGCGCCGAGGGAGTCGCGGACGCTCGCGCAAACCTCGCCGTGCCGGTGCCGGACGTCGTCATGGTGATGCTCCAGAAGGCGCAGCGTGATGACACTGCCTACGACGGAAGCGACGAGAGGCTGGGGACCGAGGACGGCGGAGAGGACACCCACGTCCAAATCCAGGCGGTGAACTCCAGTCCCTACGTCGTGGTCCTGGTCGACGAGGCGCACCGAGGCCAGGACAAGTGGTTGCACGCCCGGCTCCGCGCCCTGCTGCCCAACGCCGTCCTCGTAGGTTTCACGGGCACTCCCATCATCAGAGGTGCGCGCAAGAAGACCGAGGACATCTTTGGGGCACTCGTCGATACATACACGCTTCGCGATGCGGAACAGGACCGATCCGTCGTTCCAGTGCGCTACGAAGCATACGAAGTACCGCTGGAAGTCGTCGAAAAGGCCGCTCTGGACGCCAAGTTCGACGAACAGGTTCCCGCCGACCCTCAGCAGCGCACACGCGTACTGCGGAAGTTTGCGCGCCAGCGAGAGATTCTGGAAGCGCCCTCCGTGATCGCGGACAAGGCCGACTACATGCTGCGACACTGGGCGATCAACGCACTGCCTGACCGGTTCGGCGCCCAGCTTGTGGCAGTTTCCCGCCGTGCCGCTGTCCGTTACCGGGCTGCCCTGCTCTCCGCCCGCGACCGATTGGTCGACCAGCTCGACGCGCTCGACCCCGTCCTGCGCCACGACCCGGCAGCGGTGCTCGGCACCGACGAGGAGACACGAAACCTCCTCACGATACTGCCGCACCGTGACGTCCTCGCCTCGATCGATGCCGCCGTGGTGATCCACGGCGACAACCGGAAAGACCCCCGGGAATGGCGGGACTGGACTTTGAAGACCCGGCAAGACGCGTACATCAAGCGTTTCAAGGAAGGCCTCGGCAACCCGCTTGACGCCGCGCTCGACCCCTCGTGGGACGTGGACCCACGTGGCATGCTCGGCCAGGGGCTTCCCTTGTCCGGCGTACCCATGACTGACGTGTGGCTGGCAGACAACGTGGTCGGCTCGGAGGAGCGCGACAGCCGTGGGGGCGCTGACGGCGACGATCGGCAATCCTCTGAGCCGCTGGCTTTCCTCGTCGTTCAGTCGATGCTGCTCACCGGCTTCGACGCACCCGTCGAACAGGTGCTCTACCTGGACTGCGCCCTCTCTGGAGTGGGACTCCTGCAAGCGGTGGCCCGTACCAACCGGCCCTATCCCCGTAAGAGGTGGGGGCTGGTGGTCGACTTCATCGGCATCGGCCCCGACCTAGCGAGTTCCCTGCGTGCCTACGAGCAGCACCACCTACGTGAGGTCTACGGCTACCAGAACGTCACCGCCGATCACCTCAGCCGGGACTTCGAGGGAAGTCAGCCCACCGGCGACGGCTTTCTCCTCCAGGCGGATGCCTCTGCCGATCGGCTCCTCAAAGATCTGCACGACTCCGTCGCTCGCTTCCTCGAAGGGCGAAAGCTCGCGTCGTACGATGCACACGGCACCGTCACCCTCGCCGACGATCAGCGCCGCGAGGACCTTCTCGACCTGCTGGCCGATCCGCTGAAGCGGGGCGAGTTCGACGAACTGGCGCGAGACTTCCTGGAAGCACTCGGAGCTGTTCTGCCCCGGCCGTACGCACTCGTCTACGAGCGGCTCGCAGGCCACGTCGGAGAGGTTCAGTACCTCGCACGGCAGAGGTACATGGACGGGCGCGACGAGTTCAGTCCGCGCCGATACGCGGCGAAGGTGCGCAGGCTCATCGCCGACCACCTCCGGGTCACCGGTGTCGAGCTGCGGATTCCTCCCGTGGAGCTGACCGCGCCCAACTTCTTCGAACGCGTCGACGCCAACCCTGACGCACGCGCAAGGACCCACTACATGGTGAGCCGGCTGCGAACGCACATCACTGCCAACCTCGGCGCCGATCGGGCTCGCTACGAACTGTTCAGCCGCCGGCTGGAAGAGATCGTGCAACGGATGCACCAGGACTTCGAGCAGGCCGCAACCGAGCTCGCACGACTCGTGGGTGACGTCACCGAGGGCGTCAAGGAGTCGGGCCCAAGCCTCAACCCGCGGACCGAGGGACCGGTGTACCGCTCACTGGTGAGCGGGTTGGAGCAACTTGGTGCGATCCCCGTGCCCGCGGAGGATGATCTGACCTGGGTGGCACGTGAACTCTCCGCAGACATAGCCAGGCTCGTGAGAGACCCCCTCTTTCCCGCTCAGGCCGATTCCCGCAACGACTTGCGCAAAGAACTCCGCCAGAAGGTTGCCAAACACCTCCGCGTGGAATGGGAGGAAACCGCGGACATGGCAGCGGGACTTCTGGAGCTCGCCGTGCAGCGATATGACGACTTTCGCCGTTATGGGGGGTGATCACGCCAGCCGGAGTGGCGTGGAGAGCTTCTGTCAGTGCCGGATGGTACGAATGCCGGGTGAGCTTGACCGTCCAGTCCGCCCTTGCGTCACTTCCCATGCCCAGGGAGTGGACGTGGCGCGTCGTCGTCCGACCGCGGCGCCGGACGCTGGGGATCGAGGTTCAGGAGGATGGTGGTCTGCTCTTCGCTGTGCCGCCGGACGCCGATCCGCAGGCGGTCGCCGACGCTGTACTTGCTCGGCTGTCGCGCCTCGCCGATGAGGTCAGCTCGCGCAAACGCAGAGGAGGACAGCCGATCAAAGCACTGGTGGGCGGCGCCGGCTTTGCGTACCTCGGGCGCCACCACCGGTTGAAGGTCATAACCGCCGAGCCCGGTCGGCGGGTGCGACTGCACCAAGGCTGGCTGGAACTTCCAGACACAGGATCTCCGCACCAGGGCGCTCGCTTGATAGCCGAGTGGTACGCCGCGCGGGGCAGCCGTTGGGTGACTGCCCGCGTGGCGCCCTTGGCCGAACGCACTGGCGTCACCCCGAGAGAAGTGGTCGTCCGGGAACTCGGTGAGCGCTGGGGGGCTTGCGCGCCCGACGGCTCCATCGCTCTGCATTGGGCACTGATGCAGCTGCCGACGAGTTTGGTGGACCTGGTCCTCGTCCACGAACTGACACACCTGAAGGTCCCTGCTCACGGCGCCGCGTTCCGGCACAGGATGCGCATGGTGCTCGGGGACCTGGAGTCGCTGGAGCGCCGCTTCGCACTGGCTGAACCAGACCTTTGGCGAGGAGCCGTCTGAGTTGTCAGACGTGGCAACCTGGGCAGGGCGGAGCTGCGACCAAACGGAACGGCCGCGGATCAGTACTCGAGCCCCGGCACCAGTGCTGTGGCGGCTGTGCCCCGCGATTCCGCGGCACCGGGGAAGTCCGCCGCGAGCAGGGTGTCCAGTGCGGTGCGCTCGTTCGGCGTGAGCGGGCGGGCCATCAGTACCGGGGCATGTTCGGGATCGCCTTCTCGGCGACCCCGATGAGGTCCTCGACCTTCGCCACGTCGGCCGTCACGTCTTCGGGCGTCACCGGGGGTGCCTCGGATGAGCGGTAGGCGACTTCGTTGCGCCGGGCCCGCATCCGGTTGAAGGGACGCAGCAGCGGCCCCAGCGGCGGGTCGAGCTGGGCGAGCACCGCTTCGTAGATGGCGATGTGGCCGCCGCGGCTCGTTGCGCGCAGGCCCTGGTTCTGCAGGACCGCGGCCAACGCCCGGCGCGCGCCGTCGTACGCCAGGGTGTAGGCGCCCTCCGGGTCCGACTCCAGCAGCTGGCGCGCCGAAGCCACGTGCGTGCGGGCCCTGGCGAGCTCGGCCTCGGCAGCCTCCCGCGAAGCCGGGACCTGCTCGAGGGAGCCGCGTGCGAGGAGTGCGTCGATCGTGGCGCGGCCCTGGTTCCACCGGGTCATCGGGCCTCCTGGTCGAGCGGCAGCGGGGTCAGCGGACGCGCGCGCACGCTGGTGAGGAACGGATCCGTGGTGTCCGCCGCCCACGCCGCCGGCGGGATCCGGTGGACGTTGACTTCGCGCTCCAGCCGCCGCGACACGCGCTCGGCCAGGTCGAAGAGCTCGTCCGCGTCGGGCGAGCCGACGACGAGGACATCGACGTCACCCGGCGGCGGCCCCGGTTCCCCGCTGTAGCGCGCGGCCCAGGACCCGTAGATGTAGGCCTCCTGCACACCCGCCAGCCCGGACAGCGCCTCGGCGAGCAGGGGCAGCGGCCCGAAGGTGACGGAGATGAGCTCGGTCAGGGGCCGGTAGAGCGGGGTGTCGGTGCGGGCCTTGACGAGCCGGCTGCGGCCGACCCGCCGGTCTTCGAGGATGCCGCCCGCGACGAGCCGTTCGACCTCGCGCAGCACGGTCGTCGCCGAGACGCCGAACGCCTCGCCGAGCTCGGTGATGCTGTACTCGCGCTCGGGGTGCAGCAGGACCAGCGCGAGCAGCTCGCCCTGCATGCGTGACCGCAGGAGGGGCAGCAGGCTCGGCGAAGCTTTCATTGGACGCAGCATATCCTGCGTCCAATGAAAACAACAGTCAGTAGTTGACGCTCACACGTTGAAGCGGAACTCGACCACGTCGCCGTCGGCCATGACGTAGTCCTTGCCCTCCATGCGGACCTTGCCCGCCGCGCGGGCGGCCGCCATCGAGCCCGCCTCCATCAGGTCGTCGTAGGAGACGATCTCCGCCTTGATGAAGCCGCGCTCGAAGTCCGTGTGGATGACGCCCGCCGCCTGCGGGGCCGTTGCGCCCTGGGGGATCGTCCAGGCGCGGGACTCCTTCGGGCCCGCCGTCAGGTACGTCTGCAGGCCGAGGGTGTGGAAACCCGCGCGGGCCAGCGAGTACAGGCCCGGCTCCGGCTGGCCGACCGACTCGAGCAGTTCGCGCACCGACTCCTCGTCGTCCAGCTCCAGCAGCTCCGCCTCGACCTTGGCGTCGAGGAACACCGCGTCCGCCGGCGCGACCAGCTTCGTCAGCTCCTCGCGGCGGGCCTCGTCGGTGAGCACCGACTCGTCGGCGTTGAAGACGTACAGGAACGGCTTCGTCGTGAGCAGGCTCAGTTCGCGCAGCGCCTCGAAGTCGACTTCCTTCTGCGCCTGGAACAGCGTGCGCCCGGCGTCGAGGATCTCCTTCGCCTTCTGGGCGTTGTCCAGCGCGGGCTTGTTCTCCTTCTTCGTCCGCGCTTCCTTCTCCAGCCGCGGCAGCGCCTTGTCGAGGGTCTGCAGGTCGGCGAGGATCAGCTCGGTGTTGATCGTCTCGATGTCGCTCGACGGGTCGATGCGGCCGTCGACGTGCACCACGTCGGGGTCGTCGAACACGCGGATGACCTGGCAGATCGCGTTGGCCTCACGGATGTTCGCCAGGAACTTGTTGCCCAGCCCGGCACCCTCGGACGCGCCCTTCACGATGCCCGCGATGTCCACAAAGGACACCACGGCCGGGACGATCTTCTCCGACTTGTGCAGCTCGGCCAGCTTGTCCAGCCGGGGGTCCGGCAGCGGCACGACACCGACGTTCGGCTCGATCGTCGCGAACGGGTAGTTCGCGGCGAGCACGTCGTTGCGGGTCAGCGCGTTGAACAGGGTGGACTTGCCGACGTTGGGCAGGCCGACGATACCGAGGGTGAGGCTCACGACCCCGCAGTCTACGTGCCCGCCCCGGCCCGGCCCCACGCACCCAACGCCGTGGCGGATTTCCGCCAGCGATGCCGCTGACCTGCTGGCATGCTCGGATCCATGGTCACCGAAACGCTCGCGCTGTGGCGCGACGCCGAACGCTGCTACCGCGTGGTCACCGCCCGCGACTCGCGCTTCGACGGCCAGTTCATCATGGCGGTCCGCACCACCGGCATCTACTGCCGCCCGTCCTGCCCGGCGTCGACGCCGAAGGTGCAGAACGTCCGCTTCTTCCCGACGTCGGCGGCCGCGCAGGCCAACGGCTTCCGCGCCTGCCGCCGCTGCCTGCCCGACGCCGTGCCCGGCTCGCCGGACTGGAACGTGCGCGCCGACCTCGCCGCGCGGGCGATGCGCCTGATCTCCGACGGCACCGTCGAACGCGAAGGCGTCCCTGGCCTCGCCCGGCGGCTCGGCTACTCGGAACGCCAGCTCGGCCGGGTGCTCACCGCCGAACTGGGCGCCGGCCCGCTGGCGCTGGCCCGCGCCCACCGCGCACACTCGGCGCGGCTGCTCATCGAGCTGTCCGAGCTGCCGCTGACGGACGTCGCCTTCGCGGCGGGCTTCTCCAGCGTGCGGCAGTTCAACGAGACGATCCGCGAAGTGTTCGCGACGACGCCTTCGCAGCTTCGCGTCTCCGCGGCTTCCCGACGCGGACGGCTGAGCGACGTGACCGGGACCCGGCTCAGCCTGCGACTGCCGTTCCGGCCGCCGTTCGACGCTTCGGGGTTGCTTCGCTTCTTCGCGGACCACGCCGTGCCGGGCGTCGAGGAAGTCACATCGGAGACCTACGCACGCACCCTGCGGCTCGCGCACGGCACCGGCGTCGTCCGGCTGACGCCCGCGCCCGACCACGTGCGCTGTGAGTTGGCGCTCACCGACCTGCGCGACCTCGGCAGCGCGGTCAGCCGGGTGCGCCGGCTGCTCGACCTCGACGCCGATCCCGCGGCGGTCACCCGCGTGCTGGGCGCGGACCCGGCGCTGGCCCCGCTGGTCGCGGCCGTGCCCGGACTCCGGGTGCCGGGCGCCGTCGACGGCGAGGAACTGCTGCTCCGCGCCCTCCTGAGCGAGGTGCCGCCCGGCGAGGAGGTGCCGGGCGAGTGGGGCGTGACGCGGCTCTTCCCGACGGCGGCCCAGGTCGCGGCCACCGGCCACCCCGTCGCCGCCGCGCTGGCCGAAGGACGGCTGGACGTGCACGTCGGCCGCGACGCAGCGGACCTTCGGGCGGAGCTGCTGGCGTACGTCGACCCGTCGACGGCGGACTACGTCGTGATGCGGGTGCTCGGCGCCCCGGACGTCCTGCTCGCCGACGACCCCGCGGTTCGCCGCGGCGCCGCGGACCTGGGCATCGCGCCGGACTCGCTCGGCGAGCGGGCCCGCGCCTGGACGCCGTGGTGCTCCTACGCCGGGATGTACCTCCGGCGCGCAGCCGGCTAGCCCTGTTCGCCCTGCCACAGCACGGCTTGCGCAACGATGACCTGCTCACCGTCGTAGGTCGCGGCCGGCGAGCCGTACAGGCGGTAGCCCTGCTCCAGCGCCTCGCTGACCCGGTGGCAGAACTTGGCGTCGTCCGGGCCGGTGAGCATGCGGTAGCGGGGCAGGCCGTTCGGCGGCTGGTCGGTCATGGCTTCATCTTGGCGGAGTGATCAACCGGCGCGCACCTCCAATGTCGAGCCCGTGCGCGACTTGCGGACCCGCAGCCGGGTCGGGATCCGCTGCCGCAGCTCTTCGACGTGGGACACGAGCCCGACCACCCGCCCGCCGGCGCGCAGTTCGTCGAGGATGTTCATCACGACGTCGAGGGTTTCGGCGTCCAGGGTGCCGAAACCCTCGTCGACGAACAGCGTGTCCAGCAGCGCGCCGCCGGTCTCCCCCGCGACGACGTCTGCCAGCCCCAGCGCGAGGGCCAGCGACGCGAGGAACGACTCGCCGCCGGACAGGGTCTTCGCCGGGCGGATGGTGCCCGAGTAGTCGTCGAGCACGTCGATGCCGAGCCCACCGCGGGTGCCGCGCGCGCCCGCCGCGTCCGAGTGCACGAACGCGTACCGGCCCTGGCTCATCGTGCGCAGCCGGTGCGTGGCGGCGACGGCGACTTCTTCGAGCCGCGCGGCCAGCACGTACGACCGCAGCGACATCTTCCGGCTGTTCTGCCCGCGTCCGTTGACGACGTCCGCGAGCGCGCGCAGCTCGGCGTACTCCGCTTCGGCCGGCGCGAGCCCGGCCAGCGCTTCGCGCAGCAGGCTCGCGAGCCGGGTCAGCTCCTCGTGCTGCGCGGTGGCCACCCGAAGCGCCGCGTACGCCGAGTCGGCCCGTGCCCGGGCCAGCTGGGCCGCGTCGGCCGCGCGGCCGACGTCCGCGACGTCGTCCGGCGAGATCCCGAACAGGTCCGGCTCGGCCAGCAGCGCCCGTGCGCCCGCCGCGGCCGCCTCCGCCTCGGCGATGCCCTGCTCCAGCTTCTCGATCTGCTCGTCCGGCAGCATCGCGGCCCGCGCCTTCTTCAGCGACGGGAACCCCTTCGCGATGACCGCCGCCTCGACCAGCGCCTTCTGTTCGGCGACCCGCTCACGGGCACCCGCGACCGCCGTGCGGGCGTCCGCGACCGCTTCCAGCGCCTCCGCCAGGCCGAGGAGGTGCTGCCGCCGCGCGCCGACGTCCGCGAACTCGCCGCGCCCGGCCACCAGCCGGCGTTCGCGCTCGGCCAGCCGTTCTTCGAGGGCACGGACGTCGGTCGTGGCTTCGGTCGCCGCCTGTTCGGCCCGGCGAAGGCGTTCGGCCCGCTGCTCGGCGTCGCGCTCCAGGAGGACGACCTGCCGGCTCAGCTTCGCCTTCCCGGCGGCCTGCTCGGTCAGCGCCGCGACCGTGGCGCGGGCTTCGGCCAGCTCGGCGGTGATCGACTCGGCCGTGCGCCCGGCCAGCCGCTCGACCAGCCCGGCCAGCCGCGCCTTCGCCTCTTCCAGCGCGACGACGACCCGCTGCCGCATCGCGTCCGCCGCCTGCTCGGCTTCTTCGGCCTGACGCTCTTCGGCCGGGTCGACCAGCTCGACGTCCCGGCTCGCCTTCGCCGGATGCTCGGCCGACCCGCACACCGGGCACGGGGCGCCGTCGGCCAGCGCGGCGGCCAGCTCGGCCGCCATCCCGTCGAGCCGCCGCTCGCGCAGGTCGAGCCGGCGTTGCCGGGCCGCCTGGTGCGCGTCGACGACTTCGCGCAGCTTCGCCTCGCCGCGCTGGACTTTCGCCTGGGCCTCGGGCAGCTCGGCCGCGTCGCGGGCGAACGCACGCAGCTCCTCCACCTTCGCCTTGGCGCCGTCGAGCTTCGCCTCGGCTTCCGCCGCTTCCAGGGCGTCCGCCCGCAGTTTGGCCAGCTGGCCGGGGATCGCGGCCAGCTCGCCGGTGAGGGCCTCGACCTGTTGCCGGGCCGTGACCGCGGCCAGCTTCCGGTCGTCGCGCCGCATGACGTCGAGCTCTTGCTGCTCGGCCTCGGCGAGCAGCTCCGCGACGGCGCCCGCCTCTTCGCGCGCGGTGGCCGCCCGCGCCTTCAGGTCGCCTGTCGCCCGGGTGCCGAGCTCTCGCAGGCGAGCGCCGCGGGCCTTCTCCGCCTGCTCGGCTTCGGCGAGCTCGGCGGCTCGCCTGTCCAGCAGCTCGGCCTCCACGGCGACACCGGCCGCCCGCCGCGCGGCCGCGACCTCCTGCGCCCACTCCGCGCGCTGCGGGGCCTGCTCGGTGATTTCCAGCAGCCGCAGGTGCGCGGTGCGGACACGGCGGATCTTTTCCGCGCCCGCGCGTTCTTCCTGCAGGTAGGCGTCCGCGCGCCCGGCGGCCGACCGGGCCCGCTCCTCCTCCGCCGTCACCTGCCGGACGCGCTCGTCCGAGGCCGCGAGCACGGCGTCGACCCACTCGGCCACGTCCGCTTCGGGTGGCTCCTGGTGCGCCTCCTGCGCGTAGCGGGCCAGCAGCTCCCGCACGTCCCGCTGCCGCGTTTCGAGCTCGCGGCCGCGCTCGGCTCGTAAGTCGGCGAACCAGCGTTCGACGTCGGCGAAGCGCTCGGTGCCGAACAGCCGCTCCAGGAGCTTCTCGCGCTCGGAGGTGTCCGAACGCAGGAAGCGGGCGAACTCGCCCTGTGGCAGCAGCACCACCTGGAAGAACTGGGCCGCCGTCATCCCGAGCAGCCGCTCGACGGTGCGCGCGACCTCTTCGATCCGGATCAGGCCTTCCGGTGGCAGCCCGGCCGGCGCGGTGCCGATCCAGCTCAGCGACACCCTGGCCTGCTGGGTCGTCGTGCCTTCGCCGCGCCGCTTCGGCCGCTGGTACTCCGGGTTGCGCACGATCTTCAGCCGGTGCCCCTGGACGGTGAGCTCCAGCGCGACTTCGGTGACCTGGTCGGGCTCGGCGAGGTCGCAGCGCAGCCGCTTGGCCTCGTTGCGGGCACCGGGGACCACCCCGAACAACGCGAACGCGATCGCGTCGAGCAGCGTCGTCTTGCCGGCGCCGGTTTCGCCGTGCAGGAGGAAGAGACCGTCGGCGCCGAGCACGTCGAAGTCGACCACTTCGCGTGCGCAGTACGGCCCGAAGGCTTCGACCTCCAGCCTGTGCAGCCTCATTTCGCGAGGGCCCCCCGGTCGGCCGCTTCCAGCGCGTGGAACAGGAGCCGCTCTTCGCGCTCGGTCGGCGGGGCACCGCGGCAGTCGTCGAGGAAGCTGCGCGAGACCTCGATGTCGGACCGGCCGCGGACGGCCTCGGAGTAGCGCAGCGGGGCGCCGGCGTGGCCGCCCGCCGGCTCCCACTCCAGGTGCACGGCGTACGGGAACCGCTCGCGCAGCCGCCGCATCGCGTCGACCGGGCGCACGCGGTCGGTGACCGTGACCGACAGGAAGTGGTCGCGGTAGGCGTCGTGCTCCGGGGCTGTCATGAGGTCCTCGATTTCGCCGGTGAGCGTGGCGAGCTTGCGCGGGACCGGCAGTTCGTGCCGCCGGACCTCGTGCAGGCCGGCTTCGTCGAGTTCGACCAGCCAGACCGACTTGCGTTGGCGCGCTTCGGAAAACGAGTACGCCAGCGGGCTGCCGGAGTAGCGCAGGTGCTCGGCGAGCGTCTGCGGGCCGTGGAGGTGGCCCAGTGCCACGTAGTCGACGCCGTCGAAGACCGAGCCGGGTACCTGCTCCACTCCGCCGACCGCGATCGTGCGCTCGGAGTCGGTGGGTTCGCCGCCGGTGACGAACGCGTGCGCGAGCACGACCGACCGGACGCCGGGCCGGGTTCCGAGGTCCGCGCGGATCCGGCGCATGGCCTCGGTGAGCACGCCGGTGTGGCCGCGGGCTTCGGGCACGCCCAGCGCGTGGCGCGCCGGCTCCGGTTCCAGGTAAGGGATGCCGTAGACGGCGACCGGTCCGTTGGCGTCTTCGAGCAGCACCGGTTCGGCCAGCCCGCCGACGGTGGTGCGCAGGTGGAGTCCGCCGGCCGCGGCGAACTCCGCGAAGGCGCCGAGCCGGGGCGCGGAGTCGTGGTTTCCGGGCGTGACAACGAGTTGCGCGCCGGCCGCCCGGATCCGGGCGACGGCTTTCGTGGCGACCCGCACGGCTTCCGCCGAGGGGACCGCGCGGTCGTAGATGTCGCCTGCCACCAGGACAGCGTCGATCGCCTCGCCGGCCACGAGGTCGGCGAGGTGCCCGAGCACCGCTTCCTGTTCCGCGAGCAGGTCGGCGCCGTGGAACGTGCGGCCGACGTGCCAGTCGGAGGTGTGCAGGATTCTCACGGGGAGCAACGGTACGACCCGCCTCCGACGAAATCGCGCAGGCACGCCGCCTTCTCACTCGAACGTGTGTACTAACACGAGCGTGCAAGATCGGACACGCCCTGCGTGGAATCGATGTGTTCGCAGGTCAGCTACCCAGAGCGACGGTTCGGCTGCGTTTTTTGTCGGTGCTGTCCGCCATGATGGTCCGCGAGCCGGGTTGGGTTGGAGGAGGCGAAGTGGCGACAGTACTGACGACGGCAGCGATCGTGCTGGCGGTCCTGCTGCTGTTCGCCGTCGCGCTGTTGTGGCGGCTGTACCAGGACGGGATGCGCCGGGCGGACGCGGCGGCCCGGCTGGTGGCGGCCGAGCGCGCCAAGGCGGATCAGCAGCAGCTGGCGCTGCGGCGGTACGAGGTGGCGTTCGCCTCGATCAGCGGCCGGGGTGAGCTGGGCGAGCAGGTGCTGGTCGAGACGGCGCGGGCGCTGGGGCTGCGTGAAGACCTGCATTTCACCCTGCAGACGGATCTCGGTGGTGGCGGCTCGGCGAAGCCGGACATGGTGCTGCGCGTGGGCGGCGACCGCACGGTGCCGGTGGACGCGAAGGCGAGCATGGCGACGTGGTCCGAGGCGGTGGAGACGGACGACCCGGACGAGCGCCTGGACGCGTTGCGCGCGCACGTGCGCCAGATCCGGTCCCGGGCGGCGGAGCTGGCTGGCAAGGGCTACCAGCGCTGGGCGGACGCGATCTACGGAACGATCATGTTCGTCCCCTCGGACGCGGCGGTGGTGGCGGCACTGGACACCGACCCGGAGCTGCTGCGCTGGCTGATCGACCGCCGGGTGTTCCTGTGCGGCCCGACGGGCTTCGGCGTACTGGCCTCGGCGGCCCTGTTCGCGGCGAGCGACCGCACACTGGAGGCGGACGTGGAGCAGGTCCGAGCAGGAGCGGCGGCCGCCCATCGGGCAGCGGGCGGGGCGGTGGAGGCGTTGAACCTGTCGAGCACGCACTTGCAGCGGTTCCTGTCGGCGCGACGGCGGGAGCTGGAGGCGTTGGAGACGTTCCGGTCGACGGTGGCCCCGCTGACAGAGGCCTCGGGCAGCCCGGCGGCCGTGCCGACGGTGCGGAAGGGAGACGAGCTGGCAGCCAGCTGACGTGGCAGGTTCACGGAGGTCCGGCGCTGGTCCCGCCGGTGGGTGGAGGGTTCGGCCGCGCCCGGGCGGGTCGGATCGCGCACCCAGGCGGCCGGATGGCGTGCCGGGAGGGTCGGCTTGCGTATCCAGACGGCCGGGTCGCGTATCCGGTAAGAGAGCGGCGCGAGCAGCCGGGCGGCGAGCCGCGCGGAGCCGTTCTGACCAGCGGTGATACCTACCCAGGCCGCACACCCGCCCGGCCGCCGAGACCCCGCAGGGTGCGTCTCCCCGGCCGCCCGTCCGGGTAGATATCCGGGCGCCGGTTGTCTCGGCCACCCGGGCGCGGGACCCTGGGCAGAACCAGCCGCCGGGTGCTACCCGGTGCCACCGGTTCGTTTCCGCGGGTGGCTGTCGGCCCATGTCGGCGGCGGTGCTGGCAAGATCTTCACAACCACGAGATACGGTGTTGCCCTGTGACCGCGATTCGCGATCGCCAGAGCGATCCAGATGCCGACGACGTCCCCGTTGCGTGGGATGAGCGTCCTGTCGTCGGTTCGAGGCGGGGACTGCCCTGGTGGGCGGCGGTCCTGGTCGGCCTCGGCCTGGCGATCGTTGGTGCCCTCCTGGGCAAGCCCAGCCAGGCCGACATCCCGTTGGTCTTCACCGTCTGCTACATCGCCGGGGCCGTGATCGCGGTCTGCGCGGTGAAGCGCCGGGGCCTGTTCGGGCCCATGGTGATGCCGCCGCTGGTGCTGGCCGTGACCGTGCCCGGCGTGATCCTGCTGACCTCCGGGTCCCAGGGCGACGACATGCTGTCGAAGGCGCTGAACATCGGCACCCCGCTGATCAACGGCTTCCCCACCATGGCGATCACCACCGGCATCACGCTGCTGATCGGCTTTGTCCGGATCTTCCGCGAGCGCGACCCCGACGCCCCGAAGAAGGGCAAAAAGGAAGACGCGCGGCCGCGGCCGGCCGGCTCGAACCGCACCGGGCAGACGCCGCTCCCCTCCGGCGCCAACCGCGGCCGAGACGGCGACGCGCCGCGACGCCCGCGTCCGCCCGCCGACGGCGAACGCCGTGCGCCCCGGGCCGCCGCCCCCGCCGAACGCGACCCCGGCACCCGCGGCACGCGCAAGCCTCCGCCGCCGGCCGCGCGGCGCACCCCTCGCCCGGAAACCGGCGACCCGCGCCCACCGCGTGGTGACGCTGCTCCGCGGCGGCGGCCGCGGCCGCCCGAGGACGGCCGGGACAACCCGCCTCCTCGCCGCCCGTCCGGGGGCCGCGGTGCCCCGCCGCGGCGGAACCGGCCCTGGGACGAAGAAGAACGCTGACCGGCCCGTGCGCCGAGGGGCAGCACGCGTGATCAGAGAGGCATCACGCGTGATTGAAGGGACGACACGGCGGCGAGCCGCGTGAAGCGACCCGCCGCCGGCGTGCTCAGACCTTCCGCAGTTCCTTCGGCGGCGCGAACGTGATCTTCTCGTTGGCCGTCGTGACCTCGTTGACGTCGCCATAACCACGCTCGGCGAGCCAGGCCAGGAGGTCCATCACCAGCTCGTCCGGCACCGACGCGCCCGACGTCACACCAACCGTCGTCACGCCGGACAGCCACGCTTCGTCGACCTCGTGCGCGAAGTCGACCAGATACGACGCCCTCGCGCCCGCCTTCAGGGCCACCTCGACCAGGCGCTTCGAGTTGGACGAGTTCGTCGACCCGACCACCAGCACCAGGTCGCACTCCGCGGCCATCGCCTTGACCGCGACCTGGCGGTTCGTCGTCGCGTAGCAGATGTCGTCGCTCGGCGGGTCCAGCAGGTTCGGGAAGCGCTCGCGGAGCTGGTCGACGCGCTCCATCGTCTCGTCGACCGACAGCGTCGTCTGGGACAGCCAGATCACCTTCGACGGGTCGCGCACCTCGACCTTGTCGACGTCCTCGGCCGTGTCGACCAGCTGCACCTTGTCCGGCGCCTCGCCCGCTGTGCCCTCGACCTCTTCGTGGCCCTCGTGGCCGATCAGCAGGATGTCGTAGTCGTCCTTCGCGAACCGGTTGACCTCCTTGTGCACCTTCGTCACCAGGGGGCAGGTCGCGTCGATCGTGCGCAGGTTCCGCTCGGCCGCCTCCGCGTGCACCATCGGCGAGACGCCGTGGGCGGAAAACACCACCAGCGCACCCTCGGGCACCTCGGACGTCTCGTCGACGAAGATCGCGCCGCGCTCGCGCAGCGTCTCCACCACGTGCTTGTTGTGCACGATCTCCTTGCGGACGTACACCGGCGCGCCGTAGACCTCGAGGGCCTTCTCGACGGCGATCACCGCGCGGTCCACGCCGGCGCAGTAACCACGGGGTTTGGCGAGCAGCACCCGCTTGCCGGAAGCGGTTCCGGTGATCGTCGGGGTACCCGCGGGCTCGATTCCGGGACTCGCTGAACTCATGCCCCCAGGGTACGGGCAGCCCCGAGACGGTCTCGAAGTCCCTTTCGGGTGACCTCCATCCTGTGCTCGCCGTCACGCAACGCAGCGTTTCGGTTGGGCAGGAGGGCCGGTCATGCGGCAGGCTGGACCCATGAAGCCATTCCCGCTCCCCCTCCGGGTCGCCGCGGGCCTCGCCGTCTCCACCGCCGAGCGGGTTCGCGAACTTCCCCGGCAGCTGGCCGGGCTCCCGGTGACCGTGGTCAGCCAGGTGCTGCAGGCCTCCATGCGGGTCCAGCAGCACGTCACCGAGCTGGCGATCAAGGGCGACAACGCCCTCTCGAGCCTGCGCCCGGTCGAAGACACGCCGAGCTGGGCGACCTTCGACGAGGACGCCGAGCTGGGCGACGTCCCGCCCGCGCGGCCGAAGTTCGCCGACGTGCCCGAGCCGCGCTCCGAAATCAACGGGCACGTCCCGTCGGCGGCCGAGCTCGAAGCGGAGCTCGGCGATCCGTGGGCGGCCGAAGAACGCGCGCTCGCCGAAGAGCACGCCGACGGCGAGAACGACAGCGAGGACCAAGCTCCGCGCGCGCCCAAGCCCGGCACGCCCGCGATCGACAAGAAGACCAAGAGCGAGACGCCCCGGACCAGCGCCGCGGGCTACGAAGGGCCCGCCGGGCTGACCGGCTACGACCAGCTCACCCTGCCGCAGCTGCGGGCCCGGCTGCGGCAGCTCTCGATCGAGCAGCTCGAGACCATCCTGGAGTACGAGCGCGCCCACGCCGACCGCTCGTCCTTCACCGGCATGCTGTCCCGCCGGATCGCCAACGCCCGCAAGGCGGAACGGGCCGGAGAAGAGAACGGCGACGGCGCGGAAGGCCAGTGACCACCGACACCGAAGCGAGCACCGCCGAAAAGCCGTGGCCGGTCCGGACCGTCGCGCGCAAGATCGGCGACTGGATCCACCGGCTCGGCGCCGTCTGGGTCGAGGGCCAGGTCACCCAGGTCAGTTCCCGGCCCAACACGCAGACCGCGTTCCTGACCCTGCGTGACCCCTCGGCGGACGTCTCGATGTCCGTCACCTGCCCGAACTGGCTGATCCGCGAGATGGAGCCGCCGCTGCGGGAGGGCGCGAGCGTCGTCGTGCACGCGAAGCCGTCGTACTTCTTCGGCCGCGGCACGATCAGCCTGCGTGCCGACCAGATCCGCGCCGTCGGCATCGGTGAGCTGCTGGCCCGGATCGAGCGCCTCAAGAAGCTGCTGGCCGCCGAAGGCCTGTTCTCGGCGCAGCGCAAGCGGCCGGTCCCGTTCCTGCCGAAGGGCGTCGGGCTGATCACCGGCCGCGCGTCGGCGGCGGAGCGGGACGTCCTGGCCAACGCCCAGCGCCGGTGGCCGCACGTGCGGATCAAGGTGCTCAACTCGGCCGTCCAGGGCTCGCAGGCCGTCCCGCAGGTCATGCGCGCGCTGCGGATCTTCGACGCCGACCCCGAGATCGACGTGATCGTCATCGCCCGCGGCGGCGGCAGCGTCGAGGACCTGCTGCCGTTCTCCGACGAAGCGCTCTGCCGCGCGGTTTCGGCCGCCGGCACGCCGGTCGTCAGCGCGATCGGGCACGAACCGGACACCCCGCTCCTCGACTACGTCGCGGACCTGCGCTGCTCGACGCCGACCGACGCCGGCAAGCGGATCGTCCCGGACGTCCGCGAAGAGACCGAGCGCGTCCGGCAGATGCGCGACCGCGGGCGCCGGGCCCTGCACGGCTGGGTCGACACGCAGACGCGGCTGCTCACCCAGATCCGCAGCCGCCCCGCGCTGGCCGACCCGCTGGGCCCGGTGCAGCGGCGGCAGGACGACGTCGACGTCCACCGTGAACGCGCCCGCCGCGCCATGCTCAGCCTGCTCGCCAAGGACCAGGCCGAGATCGCGAACTCCCGGGCCCGGCTCACCGCGCTCGGCCCGGCGGCGACGCTGGCCCGCGGGTACGCGGTCGTGCAGTTCGTCGATTCCGCAGGCAACCTCCAGGTACTCCGCTCCGTCTCCGAAGTCGAGGCCGGTGCCCAGCTGCGCGTGCGCGTGGGTGACGGTGCGATCGGCGCGGTGGCGGAAGGGGAACAGGGGTGACGGCGACGTTCCTCCCGCTCACCGTGGACGCGGCCCGGCGGCTCGGTGCGCATCCACTGCTCGACCAGGCAGTGCGCACCGACCGGGCCGCCGCGGAGTGCTGGACGGCCCTGCTCGCCGGCTGCGGCACCGCCGCCCGCCGCGAGCTGGCGCCGCAGCTGCGGCGGCTGTCCGAGGCGACGTCGATGCAGGTCGGCGCGCGCTGGTGGTTCGCCGAGGGTGCCGGGCACCGGCGGCGGGTGGCCGGCGCGCAGGAGAACCTCGAAGAGGCGATCGCGGACGGTGACGGGCAGGAGTTCGCGCTCGCCTTTGTGGGTTACGACCACGCGATGGCCAGCGCGGTAGTGTGCGCGAACAGCGCCAACCCGTCAGCCCGGAAGGTCGGAGAACACCGAGCGTGAGTGAAACAACCGGCGAGGAACTCGGCTACGAGCAGGCTCGCGACCGCCTCGTCGAGGTCGTCCGGGAACTCGAGGCCGGCGGGCTCTCCCTCGAGCAGTCGCTCGCGTTGTGGGAGAAGGGCGAGAAGCTCGCGAAGGTGTGTGAGCGCCATCTCGAAGGCGCCCGCGAGCGGATCGAAGCCGCGCTGGCCTCGGTGGAGGACGACTCCGAGCAGTGAGGTAGGCCATGCCGACGGTATCTGGAAACACGGCGGGTATCTGACAGACTGAACCTTATTCGGGCCAGGCTGGCGCTACGGAACGCAACCGATCCGCCTGCGGTGACTCTTGCGCCGGCCGACGGCTGAATAAGGTTCACCGTTGACCCGCCAGTTCCACGATCCGGGAGGCAATGATGTCCGCCGCAGAGAGTCGTCGTGAAGCGCCCGACCGCAACCTCGCGATGGAGCTGGTCCGGGTCACCGAAGCCGCGGCGATGGCGGCGGGCCGCTGGGTCGGCCGCGGCGACAAGATCGGCGGGGACGGCGCGGCCGTCGACGCGATGCGCCAGCTCGTCTCGACGGTGTCGATGCGCGGGGTCGTGGTGATCGGCGAGGGCGAGAAGGACGAAGCCCCGATGCTGTTCAACGGCGAAGAGGTCGGCAACGGCGACGGGCCGGACTGCGACGTCGCGGTCGACCCGGTCGACGGCACCACGCTGATGGCCAAGGGCATGCCGAACGCGCTCGCGGTGCTGGCGGTCGCCGAGCGCGGCGCGATGTTCGACCCGTCAGCGGTGTTCTACATGGAAAAGCTGGCCGTCGGGCCCGAAGCGGCGGGCAAGGTCGAGCTCGGCGCGCCGATCGCGGAGAACATCCGCCGGGTCGCCAAGGCGAAGAACAGCAGCGTCGGCGACGTCACCGTGTGCATCCTCGACCGCCCGCGCCACGAGCAGCTCATCAAGGAGGTCCGCGAGGCAGGCGCGCGGATCCGGTTCATCTCCGACGGCGACGTCGCGGGCGCGATCGCCGCGGCCCGCCCGACCACCGGCGTCGACATGCTGATCGGCATCGGCGGCACCCCCGAGGGCATCATCGCCGCCTGCGCGATGAAGTGCCTCGGCGGCGAGCTGCAGGGCCGGCTGTGGCCGAAGGACGACGCCGAGCGCGAGAAGGCCCTCGCCGCCGGGCACGACCTCGACCGGATCCTGCTGAACGACGACCTCGTGCGCGGCGACAACGTCTTCTTCTGCGCCACCGGCGTCACCGACGGCGACCTGCTGCGCGGCGTCCACTACCGCGAGGGCGGGGCGACGACGCAGTCCATCGTGATGCGGTCCAAGTCCGGGACCGTCAGAATGATCGACGGCTACCACCGGCTGAACAAGCTGCGGGCGTACTCCTCGGTCAACTTCGACGGCCACCTGGACGCGCCCGCCGACGACGTGGTGCCCCCGCTGCCGTAAAGGAGATCCGTGACCAGGCGACTGCTGGTTCTGCTGGCCCTGCTGTCTCTCCTGGTCCCGGGCACCGCCGCGGCCGCCCCCGCCATCGTCGGGGGTACGAACGCGGACCAGCCGTACCCGTTCGCGGTGTCGTTGCATTCGGCGTCCGGCAAGCTGTTCTGCGCCGGCGCGCTGATCGCGCCCACCTGGGTGGTCACGGCCGCGCACTGCGCGTTCGACAAGACCCCGCCGACGATCTCGGTGCGGGCGGGCACCAACGAATCAGGGCAGGGCGGCGAGGTCGGCCAGGTCGCCGGGATCGTCGTGAACCCGGCGTTCAACACCCAGAGCCCGGCGGGCGACATCGCGCTGCTGCGGCTGACGGCGCCGGTCGCGGCCGCGCCGATCGGGCTCGCGACGGCCGCGGCGCCGGGCACCGCGACCCGGATACTCGGCTGGGGCCAGACGTGCCCGAAGCTGAACTGCGGCGACATCCCCACGACGCTGCAGCAGCTCGACACGCAGATCGTCGAAGGGTCGAAGTGCACGTCGGTGTTCGACGGCACGGCCGAGCTGTGCACCGACAACCCCGGCGGCAGGTCCGGGGCATGCTTCGGCGACTCCGGCGGCCCGGAGATCGTGCGCGAAGGCGACCACTGGCTGCTCGTCGGCGTCACCAGCCGCCCGGGCAACAACGACCCGGAATGCGCGACGGCGCCGTCGATCTACACCTCCGTGGTCGCCTACGCGCCGTGGATCGCGGAGAAGACGAAGGCCTGACCTACTCCGCGTTGCTCGAGTGGCCCGGGAACAGGTGGGCCTCCGGGTCGAGCGCGACGGCGATGTTGTTGACGGCCGTCGCGGCCTCGCCGAAGCCGGTCGCGATCAGCTTCACCTTCCCCGGGTACGCGGCGACGTCGCCCGCCGCGTAGACGCGCGGCCGCGCTGTCGCCATCGTCGAGTCGACGGCGATCGCGCGGTGGTCGATCTCCAGGCCCCAGCTCTCGATCGGGCCCAGGTCCGCGGTGAACCCGAGCGCCGCGACGACGGCGTTGGCCGGGAGCCGCTCTTCGCCGCCGCCCTTGATCGAGACGTCGACGGCTTCGAGGGAGCCGTCCGGTGCTTCGACGAACCGCGTGACTTCGGCGTCGGTGATGATCCGGGTGCCGAGCTCGCGCGCCTGCCGGACGATCGACTCGGCGGCGCGGAACTTCGCGCGCCGGTGCACCAGCGTGACGCTCGCCGCCACCGGGTGCAGCGCGAGGATCCAGTCGAACGCCGAGTCGCCGCCGCCGACGACCACGACGTGCTGGCCCGCGTGCGCCTGCAGTGAGGGGACGAAGTGGACCATGCCGCGGCCGAGCCAGCCGTCGCCGGCCGGCAGCGGGCGCGGGGTGAACTCGCCGATGCCCGCGGTGATCAGCACCGCGCGGGCGCGCAGCGGCTCGCCGCCGTCGAGGGTCAGTTCGAGGTCTTCGCCTGCCGGCGCCAGCTTCTCGGCCTTGCGCCCCAGCAGGTACCTCGGTTTGAACGGCGCGGCCTGCTGCACCAGGCCGTCGACGAGGTCGCGGCCGCGGACCTCGGCGAACCCGCCGACGTCGTAGATCATCTTCTCGGGGTACATCGCGGTGACCTGGCCGCCGGGCTCGGGCAGCGAATCGACCACCGCCGTCGAGAGGCCGCGGAACCCGGCGTAGTAGGCGGCGAACAGGCCCGTCGGGCCCGCGCCGATGATCACGAGGTCGTACGTGTCGCCGGCAACATCAGTCATGCTCGCTCCAGCCAGTGGTGGATGGCGGTGATCGAGAACACATCCGATCCTAGCGTCGCGCGGGGCCGAGGGTGGGCGACGCCACCACGCGGCGCGGCCCGAACAGGGCCAGAATCGGTGTCATGGCTGACCAGGAATACCGGATCGAACACGACACCATGGGCGAGGTCCGCGTGCCTGCCGACGCGCTCTACCGCGCGCAGACCCAGCGGGCCGTGGAGAACTTCCCCATCTCCGGCCGGGGCCTGGAGCGCGCCCAGATCCGCGCGCTCGGCCTGCTCAAGGCCGCCGCCGCGCGGGTGAACCTCAAGCTGGGCGTGCTCGACGCCGAGGTCGCCGACGCCATCGCGGCCGCCGCCGACGAGGTCGCCGCCGGGGCCCATGACGCGCACTTCCCCATCGACGTCTTCCAGACCGGGTCCGGGACGTCGTCGAACATGAACGCCAACGAGGTCATCGCGACGCTGGCTTCGCGCGCCCTCGGCCGTGACGTGCACCCGAACGACCACGTCAACGCGTCGCAGTCGTCGAACGACACCTTCCCGACGACCATCCACGTCGCCGCGACCGAGGCCGTCACCAAGGACGTCATCCCGGCGCTGGAGTACCTGGCCGGCGCGATCGAGGTCCGCGCCGCGGAGTGGGCGGACGTCGTGAAGTCCGGCCGCACGCACCTGATGGACGCGGTGCCGATCACGCTCGGCCAGGAGGCGGGCGCGTGGGCGTCCCAGATCCGCTTCGGCGTCGAGCGCCTGAAGTCGGGCCTGCCGCGGCTGGGCGAGCTGCCGATCGGCGGCACCGCCGTGGGCTCGGGCCTGAACGCGCCGGAGGGCTTCGGCGCCTCGGTCGCCGCGGAGCTCGCGACGGTCACCGGGCTGCCGCTCACCGAGGCCCGCGACCACTTCGAGGCGCAGGCGACGCAGGACAGCGTCGTCGAGACGTCCGGGCACCTGCGCACGGTCGCCGTGTCGCTCAACAAGATCGCCAACGACCTGCGCTGGCTGGGGTCCGGTCCGCGCACCGGGCTGGCCGAGCTGGCGCTGCCGGACCTGCAGCCGGGCTCGTCGATCATGCCGGGCAAGGTGAACCCGGTGATCCCGGAGGCGACGCTGCAGGTGGTGGCCCAGGTGATCGGCAACGACGCGGCGGTCGCCTTCGCCGGCGCGGCGGGCAATTTCCAGCTGAACGTCAACCTGCCGGTGATCGCCCGGAACGTCCTCGAATCGGCGCGGCTGATCGCGGCGGTTTCCCGGTTGCTGGCGGACAAGGTGTTCGCGGGCATCACGGTGAACACCGACCGCGCGCGGACCTACGCCGAGGGCTCGCCGTCGATCGTGACGCCGTTGAACTCCTACATCGGCTACGAAGCGGCGGCCGCGGTGGCGAAGCAGGCGTTGAAGGAGCTCAAGACGATTCGCGAGGTCGTCATCGAGCGCGGGTACGTCCGCGACGGGAAGCTCACGGAGGAGCAGCTCGACGAGGCGCTCGACGTGCTGCGCATGGCCCGCGGCGGCAAGTGATGGGTGACGCCGCCGAGCTGGGCGCCTTCCTGAAGGCACGCCGCGCCGCCCTCGACCCGGCCGACCTCGGCCTGCCGGCCGGGGTCACCCACCGGCGGGTCAAGGGCCTGCGCCGCGAGGAACTCGCCCAGCTCGCCGGTATCAGCGTCGACTACTACACGCGGCTGGAGCAGGGCCGCGCGAAGAACGTCTCGGACGCGATCCTCGACGCGCTCGCTCGCGCACTGCGCCTCGACGCCGGCGAGGAGGCCTACCTGCACAACCTCGCCGCGCCGAAGCGCCGTGAGCAGCCCGCGCCGCAACGGATCCGGCCCGAGCTACAGCAGCTGCTGGATGCCGTCCAGGCGCCCGCGTTCATCTTCGGGCGCTACCTGGACGTGCTGGCCTGGAACGCGCTCGGCGGCGCGGTCGCCTTCGACTTCGCCCGGCTCGAAGAGCGCAACATCGCCAGGCTGTCCTTCCTCGGCGACCGCGGGAAAGCGCTGTACCCGGAGTGGGACACGGTGTCCCGCGAGGTCGTCGCCAACCTGCGCGCGGAAAGCGGCAGGCACCCGGGCGACCCGGAGCTCGCCCGGCTCGTCGACGAGCTTTCGCGGGCCAGCGCCGAGTTCCGCGAGCTGTGGGCCGAGCACGCGGTGCGGGAGAAGGCGCAGGGGTGGAAGGTGCTGGCGAACCCCGTCGTCGGCGAGCTGCGGCTGCGGTACGAGACGCTGCGGCTGCCCGACGACCCGGACCAGGGCCTTGTCATCTACCACGCCGAGCCGGGATCGGAGAGCGAGCGCGCGCTCGGCCTGCTGGCCAGCTGGGTCGCCGAGGCGCCGCTGACCAGGGCAAACGTCAAGCCGTCCTGAAATTGTCGGTGGTCCGGGTCATGATGTCCGGGTGTTGCTGAGCGAGTTGGTCCGCGCGTCCGCCGAGCTGGCGGCGACCAGGTCCAGGAAGGCGAAGATCGCCGTCCTGGCCGCCGTGCTGCGCGCGGCGGAGGTCGCCGAGCTGCCCGCGGTGGTCGCGTACCTCACCGGGCAGACGGCGCAGGACAGGCTGGGTGCGGGCTGGCGCACCCTGGCCGCACTGGGCGCCGACCCCGCGCCCGAACCGGTGGTCTCGGTGCTCGAGGTGGACGCGGCACTGACGGCGGCCGCGGGCGTGGCGGCGGGCACCGGGTCGAACACGCGGCGGCAGGAGGTGCTGCGCGCGTTGTTCACCCGGCTGACGAACGACGAGCAGCAGTTCCTGTTCCGGCTGGTCACCGGGGAGCTGCGGCAGGGCGCGCTGGAGGGCGTGATGGTCGACGCCATCGCGGCCGCGGCCGAGGTGGCGGGCGAGGACGTGCGGCGGGCCTTCATGCTGTCCGGGAAGCTCGGCGTCACCGCCGTCGCGGCGCTGACGGGTGGGCAGGCGGCGCTGGCGGAGTTCCGGCTCACCCTGGGCACGCCGGTCAAGCCGATGCTGGCGTCACCGGCGGAGTCGCTGGACGAAGCCGTCGCCGAGCACGCCGAGGCGATCGTCGAGTACAAGATGGACGGTGCGCGGATCCAGGTGCACCGGCAGGGCGACGAGGTGCACGTGTGGACGCGGACGCTGCGCGAGATCACCGGCAGCGTCCAGGAACTGGTCGAACTCGTGCGGGCGCTGCCGTGCGAGTCGGTGGTGCTCGACGGCGAGACGCTGGCCCTGACCGACGCCGGGCGGCCGCGGCCGTTCCAGGACACCATGAGCCGGTTCGGCAGCACCCGCGAAGAACAGGTCAAGGCGCTGCTGCTGCGGCCGTACTTCTTCGACTGCCTGCACCTCGACGGCGTCGACCTGCTCGACGCGCCGCTTTCGGAGCGCAACGCGGCGCTGCGCAAGGTCGCCGGGGCGCACGTCATCCCCGGCGAGGTGGGCACGGCGCGCGCGGCCGAGGTGCTGGAGGCGGCGATGGAGGCGGGCCACGAAGGTGTCATGGTCAAGGACCTGGCGTCGCCGTACGCGGCCGGGCGGCGCGGGCGGGCGTGGCTGAAGGTCAAGCCGGTGCACACGATCGACCTGGTGGTGCTCGCGGCGGAGTGGGGGCACGGGCGGCGCACCGGCACGCTGTCGAACCTGCACCTGGGCGCCCGCGACCCCGACGGCGGCCCGCCGATCATGGTGGGCAAGACGTTCAAGGGCATGACCGACGAGCTGCTGGCGTGGCAGACGAGGACGTTCCAGGAGATCGAGACCCACCGCGACGACTGGACGGTGTACGTCCGGCCGGAGATCGTGGTGGAGATCGAGCTGGACAGCGCCCAGGTTTCGACGCGCTATCCCGGTGGGCTGGCCCTGCGGTTCGCCCGGGTGGTCCGCTACCGGCCGGACAAGGACCCGGCCGAAGCGGACACGATCGACACGGTCCGCGGCCTGCTCCACGGCGACCGGTCGGAAGGGAGCTGACACAAGGACAGACGAAAGTCGCTGTTGCCCGCGGGCGGTAGCGGCCAAAGTGGACGAATCCGGTGCCGGGCGGCGTCTCGCCGGGAAGTTGGCGAGAATTTTCCCGCCACGGCCGGCGGCGAAGCTCCCTAAAGTGCGCTCCTTCACGGAGATCCCCGCTCAGTTCCCGAGCGGTCATGGAGGAGCAAGCAGTGGTCAGCAAGGAACAGATGAAGGCGGCCATCCACGCCGCTTTCGACGGAGCCGTCGAAGACGGGGCGAGCTACACCAAGGTGTACGCCGCGGAGATCAGGCAGAAGAACTACCTGGTCTTCCGGACCACCTCGGTGGCCAACTTCGCCCTGGGCTTCAAGCCGGGGCAGACGGAGTTCGTCCTCGTCCCGCTCGAGGAGAAGAACGGCACCGTCACGGCGGGCACCCCGCTGACGATCAACGACGCGAACCGGGCGTCGGTGAAGAAGCGTGACCTGCAGGGCCGCTTCGTCGTCAAGACGACCGACGGCCGGACCTTCCGGCTGAGCATCATCCCGTCGGTGGCGAAGATCCTGGCCGTCGCCTACCAGCTGCCGATCGAGCAGAAGGCGGAGTACGAGGCGTTCGTCGCGCTGCGGGATTCGCTGCTCGCGGCGTAGCCGCACGCCCGGGGCTGTCCACGCACCGGGCAGCCCCCGGCTCGACACCTTCGAGGGGTCCACTGTGGAGTTACCGGCGGGTACGCTCCGGCGATGCGCAGCGAGAAGCTCACCCGTGCCTGGTTCGCGGTCACCGCGGTGGTCGCCCTGACCGGCCTCGTCACCCAGGTCGTCGTCACCGCGAGCGCCCCGGACGGGCGAGTCGCCAACCTGCTCTGCTACTTCACGATCGACTCGAACTTGCTGGTCATCGCCACCTCGGCGCTCGTGGCCGTGGGTGCGGCGCGGGGCACGGTGTTCACCGTGCTCTGGCTCGACGCGCTGGCCGGCATCATCGTGACGGGCATCGTCTACCAGGTCGCCCTCGCCGGCCTGCACGACCTGCACGGGCTCGCCTTCTTCGCGGACACCCTGCTGCACAAGGCAACGCCGATCCTGTTCGTGCTCGGCTGGCTCCTGGTCGGCCCGCGCGGCGCGCTCACCTGGCGCACGGTCTGGTGGTCGCTGGCCTACCCGCTGACGTGGCTCGCGTTCACGCTCCCGCGCGGCGCGCTCACCGGCTTCTACCCGTACCCGTTCGTCGACGCGGATGCCCTCGGCTATGGCCCGGTCGCGCTCAACTGCGTGTTCATCGGGCTCTTCTTCACCGCGCTCACCACCGGCGCGTTCCTGTACGACCGCCGGCTCGCGCCCGCCTAGCCCCGGACGCGGCGGAACGCGTTGAGCCCGTCGGTCAGCGCGGCCTGCACCAGCGTCGGGAGCGCGCCGCGCCGGTCGGCCGGTTTGCCGGCGGCGATCCGGTGCATCTGCCGGGTGTGCCACTGGATCTCGAGGAGGCTGTCGGCCAGGCGGATGCCGGTCTTGGGGCACAGCCGTTCCGCGCGGACGTCGTCGCCGGCGAGCAGCCGGGCGGGCAGGCCGGGGTCGGCGATCAGCGGCCGGCCGAGGCCGATCGCGTCGACTTCGCCCGAGCGCAGCGCTTCGGTCATCCCGGCCGGCGTCGCGAACCCGCCGGTGACCATCAGGGCGATGTCGGAGATTTCCCGGGCCTTCGCCGCGTAGTCCAGGAAGTAGGCCTCCCGCGCCCGGGTGCTCGCGCGGCCGGCGCCCATCATCGCGGCCTTCTCGTACGTGCCCCCCGAGACCTCCAGCAGGTCGACCCCGGCTTCGCCGAGTTCCCGCACGACCTCCAGGGACTCGTCCTCGGTGAAGCCGCCGCGCTGGAAGTCGGCGCTGTTGAGCTTGACCGACACCGGCACGCCGTCGCCGACCGCCGCGCGCACCCGCCGGACCACCTCGAGCAGGAACCGGCGGCGGCGGACGGCGTCGCCGCCCCAGGCGTCGGTCCGCAGGTTCGTCAGCGGGGACAGGAACTGCGAGACCAGGTAGCCGTGGGCGCCGTGGATCTGCACGCCCGCGAAGCCCGCTTCGGTGAAAGTCTCCGCCGCGACACCGAAGCGCTCGATGATCGCTTCGATCTCTTCGCCGGTCAGGGCCCGCGGGACGGCGAAGGCCGTGCGGACGCCTCGATCGCCGAAGGGCACTGCGGACGGTGCGACCGGCCGGCGCGACAGGTACCGCGGGCTCTGCCGGCCGGGGTGGTTCAGCTGCACCCACAGCTGCGCGTCCGTGCCCTCGACCGCGCCGGCCCAGGGCCGGTAGAGCGCCGGATCCGGCGTCGCGGCCACGTTGCGCGGCTCGCCGAGCGCGGCCGGGTCGACCATGACGTTCCCGGTGATCAGCGTGCCCGCGCCGCCGCGCGCCCAGGTCCGGTACAGCTCGGCGAGCTCGCGGGTGGGCGCGTTGCGGCGGTCGCCGAGCTGCTCGCTCAGCGCCGGCTTCACCAGGCGGTTCGGCAGCACGGCGCCGCACCGCAGCTTCAACGGCTCGGCCAGGAGGGTCATCGCGCCACCTCTCGAACTTACTCGCGGTAAGGTGACTTGACGGTAGCATACCGCCGGTATGTCATCTACCCGTCGAATGACCACTAGGGTCGGGCGCATGACGGCGATCGTGCAGAACCTGGTGACCTCCGGCGTCTTCGAGCTCGACGGCGGCAGCTGGGACGTCGACAACAACGTGTGGCTCGTGGGCGACGACGCGGAAGTGATCGTGATCGACGCGGCGCACGACGCGAAGGCGATCGAAAACGTCGTGGGCGAGCGGAAGCTGGCCGCGATCGTCTGCACCCACGCGCACAACGACCACGTCAACGCCGCCCCGGAACTCGCCGCCGCGACCGGCGCGCCGATCCTGCTGCACCCGGACGACCGGGTCGTCTGGGACCTCACCCACCCGGACCGCGCCCCGGACGGCGAGCTGGCCGACGGCCAGGTGATCACCATCGCGGGCACCGAGCTCCGGGTGCTCCACACACCCGGCCACGCCCCGGGCGCGGTGTGCCTGTACGCGGCGGAACTGGGCGTCCTGTTCACCGGCGACACCCTGTTCCACGGCGGCCCCGGCGCCACCGGCCGGTCCTATTCGGACTACCCGACGATCGTGCAGTCCATCCGCGAGAAGCTGTTCACCCTCCCGGAGTCGACCAAGGTCCACACCGGACACGGCGAAGGCACGACGATCGGCGCCGAGAAATCGGCATCGGATGGCTGGGAACAGCCTTAGGACGTGTGCTTCCGGGCGACGAGGGCGAACTCCTCGATCGCCCGGTCGAAGTCCCCGGTGGCCCTGATGACCGCGGCGGGCAGGTAGCGCTGGTCGAACTTGCGGTCCGCGTCCAGCTCGCGCCGCATCTCGTGGAGCTCCATCTCCTTCCTGCGGAGCACCTTGGCCTGCTCGACGAGTTCGTCGGGGCCGCTCATCACGAGCAGCCCGTAGAACGAGCGCATCTGCGCGCGGGCCGTGTAATACGCCTCCTCGTAGGCGACTTCGCGTTCGGCGTCGCCTTCGATGGCGTCTTCGGCGAGTTCCCGCCGCCGGTGTGTCACGTTCAGGTCGACGATGTGCTGCCGGGCCCGAACGGCCGCCTCGATGAACCCGGCGCAGCGGTCGGCGCGTTCCTGACGCAGCTTCGCGCGCCGAGCCGCATTCAGCTTCAGCGGCTCGACCAGCGCGCCCAGCGTCACCCCGGCCAGCGACGCGACCGCCGCGATGACCGCGGCACTGATCGCCGTCAGCACGTCAGGCGCGGCACGCTCGGCGACACCCGGACCCGCTCCTTCGCCTCTTCCGCCAGCGCCAACGCCCACTGCTGCAGGCCGGCGACGTCGATCCCGTGCGGCGGCTCGCCGCGGAACGGCTCGATGTTCGCCGCGCCGCGCTCCAGCAGCGAGACCGCTCCCACGTTGTTGCCGCGGGCCGCGTGCGTCAGGCCGACCGCCAGCTGGGCCAGGCCGCGCCACAGCTCGCGGTCCGGGGTGCCGGTCGTCTTCCACGCGTCCTCGAACACCTCGTGCGCGTGGAACGGCTTGCCCTCGTCGAGCAGCTGCTGGGCCTCCGCAAGCGTTTGCGCCGGGGTGCGCTCGATGCCCTCCGGCTGGCGCTCGACGCCGTCCGCGCCGTACGGCAGCGGGCGGCCGAGGCCGTCGCGCGGTCGTGCGTTGCGTGCCCGTCCCTCGGCGTCCCGGTCGCGGCGGCTCATGCCCTCGATCCTGCCACGGACCCGGCAGGTAGTCTGGTGACTCGTGCGTTTCCTCGACGGCCACCGGCCCGCCCACGACCTGACCTACGACGACGTGTTCCTCCTGCCGAACCGCTCGGACGTGGAGTCCCGTTTCGACGTCGACCTCTCCACCGCGGACGGCACCGGCGCGACCATCCCGATCGTCGTCGCGAACATGACCGCGGTCGCCGGCCGCCGGATGGCCGAGACCGTCGCCCGCCGCGGTGGCCTGGTCGTGCTCCCCCAGGACGTCGATCCCGAAGCCGTCAGCGGGATCGTCGGCTGGGTCAAGAGCCGTCACACCGTGTGGGACACGCCGCTGGTGCTCACCGGCGGTGACGCGGTCGCCGACGCCCTCAACCTGGTCCACAAGCGCGCCCACGGCGCTGTCGTCGTCGTGGACGGCGAAGGCCGCCCGGTCGGCATCGTCGACGAAGCCGCCTGCGCGGGTGTCGACCGCTTCGCGCGGCTCGCCGACGTCGCGCAGCCGCCGACCGTCGCGGTTCCGCTGACCACGCCGGCGCGCGAGGTCTTCGAGCTGCTCAACAGCCACGGCGCCCACCTGGCCCTCGGCCTCGACGAAGACGGCCGGCTCGCGGGCGTCCTGACCGCCGTCGGCGCGCTGCGCGCGGAGATCTACACCCCCGCCGTCGACGACGCGGGCAAGCTGCGCGTCGCCGCCGCGGTCGGTGTCAACGGCGACGTCGCCGCCAAAGCCGAAGCGGTGCTGAACGCGGGCGTCGACGTGCTGGTCGTCGACACCGCGCACGGCCACCAGGAGAAGATGATCGCTGCGCTGAAGGCCGTCCGCTCGGTGTCGCCGCAGGTCCCGGTGGTCGCCGGGAACGTGGTCACCGCCGAGGGCACGCGCGACCTGATCCAGGCCGGCGCCGACGTCGTCAAGGTCGGCGTCGGGCCGGGCGCGATGTGCACCACGCGGATGATGACCGGCGTGGGCCGCCCGCAGTTCTCCGCGGTCGCCGACTGCGCGGCCGCCGCGCGCGAGCTGGGCAAGCACGTCTGGGCCGACGGCGGCGTGCGCCACCCGCGTGACGTCGCGCTGGCGCTGGCCGCGGGCGCGTCCGCGGCGATGGTCGGCTCGTGGTTCGCCGGCACCTACGAATCCCCCGGCGACCTGCGCTTCGACGAGCAGGGCCGTCCCTACAAGGAGTCGTTCGGCATGGCGTCGAAGCGCGCGGTCGGCGCCCGGACGCGCACGGACGGCTCGTTCGACCGCGCGCGGAAGGCGCTGTTCGAGGAGGGCATCTCGTCGTCGCGGATGTCGCTCGACCCGCAGCGCCCCGGCGTCGAGGACCTGCTGGACTCGATCGGGTCCGGCGTCCGCTCTTCCTGCACCTACGCGGGCGCGCGGACCCTCGAGGAGTTCCACGAGCGCGCGCTGCTGGGCGTCCAGTCGGCGGCCGGGTTCGCCGAGGGCCGCCCCCTTCCCTCGGGCTGGTAGACGCTCAGCCCGCGCAGCACACGTGTTCCGACCACTCCGGAACGTGCCACCAGTGCTGCTTCTCCGCTGACCGGGCCGCGGGCACCACCTCGGTGGCCGCCCGCGTGCCCGGCCGGCTCCGGTAGGGCGCCAGCAGCTCGCCGACCGTGCGCAGCACCCCGCCGACCATCACGGTGCGGACGTTCGCGGCCGCCTTGATGTCCTGCAACGGGTTGCCGCTGACGAGCGACAGATCGGCGTACGCCCCGCGCTTGAGCACCCCGATCCGGTCCGCCAGGCCCAGCCACCGCGCCGGGTTGCGGGTGGCGGTGGTGAGCGCTTCGTACGGCGTGAAGCCGAACGCGACCATGGCCCGCAGGTTCTGGTGGGTGGAGACGGCCACGTTGTCCAGCGGCGAGTCCGTGCCGGTGACCACGAACCCGCCCGCCCGGTGGATCCGCAGCACCATGTCGACGTTCCCGGCGAGGACCCGGCGGAGGTACGCGTTCTCCGGGTTGCCCGCGGTGTCCGCCGTGGTCTTGAGCTGTGCGTATTCCCACGGCGGGAACAGGACTTCGGTGCGTTCGTCGGTCACGAGCGACTTGTCGTCCGCGTAGAGCGCCCGGGACGTGAACAACGTCGGCGTGATCGACATCCCGGAGCGGGTGAACAACGCGATCGCGTCCTGGTACGCCCGGCCGGTCCGGCTGACGGTGTGCGAGTAGCCGAGCCGGTTGGTGGCCCCGGTGTGCTCCATCGCGTCCATGCCGATGTTCGCCGCCGGGTACAGGTAGTGCGACGACAGCGGGATCCCCGCCCGGTGCGCGGCCCGGACCACCGCCTGCTGGGAGGCCACGGGTAGCCGCACGTACGTCTTGATCATGTCGTATTCGAGCTCGACCGCGCGGGACAGCTCCAGGTCGAGCTGCCCGGGCGACAGCGTCGGCCGCATGAAGTTGTAGTAGATCCGGGAGCCGTCGATGGCTTCTCCGGTGCCGAAGAACCGCGGCCCGACGCGGTCGCCGGATTCGAGGGCCTCGCGCGTCTCCAGCATCTGGTACACCGGGTCGCCGGGCGAGCGGGTCGTGGTGATGCCGTAGGACAGCCACAGCCTGCCCTGCCGGTCGCCCCACTGCCTGCCGCGCAGGTGCCAGTGGTTGTGGAGGTCGACGAGCCCGGGCATGGCGGTCAGGTCGTGCGCGTCGACGGTTCCGGGCGCGTCCCGGTGCGGCCGGACGTCGGCGATCCGGCCGCCGTCGACGACGATGTCGACGTTCCGCCGCAGCGTCCGGGCCACGCCGTCCCACGCCGCGCCGACGTGGACGACGGTCCGCTGCGGTGGGCGCGGCCGGGCCCACGTGAAGGCGAGCCGGATCGTGCGCGGCTCGCCGCCGGTGATCTTCTGCGCCTTGAGCTGCCCCTTCGACAGGTACACGAGCGTGTCGTTCCCTTGCCACGCCAGGGAATCGGTGACGTCGTGGGTGACCTGCCGCGGCGCGCCGATCAGCCGTCCGGTGGCGTCGACCGGGGCGATCCAGGCGACGCTTTCGACCGTGAACGCGAGGTACCTGCCAGCGGGTGACCACAGTGGACCGTCGTCGCCGCGGGTGGCGAGCGAGCGGAACGGCATCGGCTCGGCGTAGCGGAGTTCGCCGGTCTTCAGGTCGACCGTGAGGATCTGGCTGGTGCCTTCGCGGTACCGCCGCGAGTACGGCTTCACCGCGGCCAGCGCGAGGACCGACCCGTCGGGCGACCAGGTGGGCCGGCCCGGCATGAACAGCGGCGGCGTCACCTGCTGGGCTTTGTTCGTGGCCACGTCATAAATCCACGTGGCGCCGTCCTGGTCGGCGTAAGCGATCCGGCCGCCGTCCGGCGACCACCGCGGCGCGACCTGCGCGCCCGGCAGCTGCGTGAGGACGCGGTCCTCGCCGGTGCCGAGGTCACGCAGCCACAGGTCGGCGGTGCCGAGGCGGTCGCTCGTGTAGAGCAGCTTGGTCCCGTCGGGGTGGAAGTCCGGGTCGGAGTTGAAGTAGCCGTCGTCGATCAGCCGTTGCGGCCTGCCCCCGCCGGCCGCGACGACGTAGATGGCGTTGAGGGCCCGGAAGGCGATCTGCCTGCCGTCCCGGGACACCACCGGACCGGCGATGCCGCGGACGGGCTGCGGCGCGGCCGAGTCCAGGTCGCGGACCCGCCTCCGGTAGTCGCGCGGTGCCGTGGACACGCTGCCTTCGAACGGGATGTCCGTGACGGCGCCGGACAGTTCGCGCCGCCGGATGTGCCCGTCGGCGGTGTAGAGCACGGCGGTCCCGGACCAGTTCGCGGCGAAGCCGAAGACGTCCTCGCCCTGGGTCAGCTGCTCCTCGCCGAGCATGAGGTCCGCGTCGGCGCCCCGCAGCCGCAGGTAGCTGGGCTGCCCGCCGGGCCCGAACGCCGGGCCGTAGAACCTGTCCACGCCGGTTGCGGTGACCAGGCGCGTGCGGGCGCCGGTGCCCAGGGTGACGACGTCGATGGCGGTGTCGTTCACCGTGAAGACGAGCTTCGTGCCGTCGGCCGACCACCGCGGCGACGCCTCTTCGTCGGCGGTGGACACGACCGTGCTGATCGCTCCGGAAGCGACGTCCAGCAGGTGGATGCCGTAGCTGCCGTCCCGGTCGCTGCTGAAGGCGAGCTTGGTGCCGTCCGGGGAGAACGCGGGCTCGCGGTGGTCGAACCGCCCGCTGGTGAGCTGGCGGGGCGCGCCGCCGGCAACATCGATGACGTACAGGTGGAAGTTGCCGTCGCGGTAGGACTGGAACGCGATCCGGCGGCCGTCCGGCGACCAGCTGGGGAGCGTCGCGTCCTGCAGGTCGTCGGTGAGCCGCCGGGCGCGGCCGCCGCCGGCGGGCAGCACCCAGATCCCGGTGACCAGGTCGACCGCGAGCCACCGGCCGTCCGGGGACAGCGCGGCGGACATGTTGGTGCCTTCCCGGAGCACCACGCCACCCGGGGCGACCTCCGGTTCGGCCTCGGCCACCCCTGCCCCGGCCACGGTCAGCGCGGCAGCGGCGGCACCACTTCGGACGAGAAGCTCACGACGCAAAAGATTTTCCGGCCCCATCCGGCCCACTATGCCCAGCCCGGGATCGGCGGTATAGCGGCCGAGCGGGTTTTTCACCGGATGCCCGGCAAACGCGGAAACGTTTGCCGGGCATCGGGACCGCTGGGTCAGCCGTGGTCCTCCAGCATCTCGGTGACCAGGGCGGCGATCGGCGACCGCTCCGAGCGCGTCAGCGTGACGTGCGCGAACAGCGGGTGGCCCTTGAGCTTCTCGATCACCGCCGAGACGCCGTCGTGCCGTCCGACGCGCAGGTTGTCACGCTGGGCGACGTCGTGCGTAAGCACCACGCGAGACGCCGTGCCGAGCCGCGAAAGCACCGTGAGCAGGACGTTCCGTTCCAGCGACTGCGCCTCGTCGACGATGACGAACGTGTCGTGCAGCGACCGGCCGCGGATGTGGGTCAGCGGGAGCACCTCGAGCATGCCGCGGTCGAAGACCTCGTCGAGGACGTCCTGGCTGACCAGCGCGCCGAGCGTGTCGAACACCGCCTGCGCCCACGGCTGCATCTTCTCGCTCTCGGACCCTGGCAGGTAGCCGAGGTCCTGGCCGCCGACCGCGTAGACCGGCCGGAACACCACGACCTTGCGGTGCTGGCGGCGTTCCATCACGGCCTCGAGGCCGGCGCAGAGGGCGAGCGCCGACTTGCCGGTGCCGGCGCGACCGCCCAGCGACACGATGCCGACGTCGGAGTCGAGCAGCAGGTCGAGCGCGACGCGCTGCTCGGCGCTGCGGCCGTGCAGGCCGAACGCCTCGCGGTCGCCCCGGACCAGCCGGATGCGCTTGTCCGCCGTGATCCGCCCGAGCGCGCTGGAGCTGCCCGCGAGCAGCCGCAGCCCGGTGTGGCAGGGCAGCTCGGCGAGCTCGTCCATGCCCCATTCGACGGGATCGACGGTGCTGCCGCCGAACAGGGCGTCGATGACGTCCTGCTGGACATCGACGTCCGCCATGCCCGTCCAGCCGGACGGCGTCACTTCCTGCGCGCGGTACTCGTCCGCCTCGAGGCCGACGGCCCCGGCCTTGACCCGCAGCGGGATGTCCTTCGTCACCAGCGTGACCGCCTGGTTCTCCGCCGCCAGGTTGAGCGCGCAGGCGAGGATCCGGTGGTCGTTGGAGTCGGTCCGGAACCCGGACGGGAGCACCGACGGGTCCGAGTGGTTCAGCTCCACCTGCAGCGTGCCGCCGTGGTCCCCGATGGGGAGCGGCGCGTCGAGCCTGCCGTACTGCCGGCGCAGGTCGTCGAGCATGCGCAGGGATTCCCGGGCGAACCAGCCGAGCTCCGGGTGGTGGCGCTTCGCCTCCAGTTCACTGATGACGACCAGCGGCAGCACGACAGCGTGCTCGGCGAACCGAGTGACCGCCCACGGGTCCGACAAGAGGACCGACGTGTCGAGCACGTACATGTGCTGCTGGGATTCGGGCGCTTTCTCCGGGCCGGAAACGGCACCGGTCGAAGAGTGGCCAGAGGCCTTGCGGGGCAAACGCTGCGCAGTCACGACGGCATCTCCCTCGAGGGCGTGTGCACCTCACGCCCGCACTCGCTGGGCCGGGCACCTCCCTGGCTGGACCACTCCGCCTGACCTGGGTCAGGTGGTGCGGCCACGAGGGCCGGGCGCCGGCCCCCTCGAGCGTCTCGTGGGCGGCTGAGCCGCCCCCTCGATCACCGCCACGACCAGGGCCTCCCGCGAGGACCCGCACGGAACGCGTGCCCTCACCTCGGAAGGTACCCACGAATGCGGGATCGCGCAGGGAGCCAACACGGTGATTCGCCAGATCGTCATCTCACCGTCGGTCGTCCGAAATCAACTCTGGGTGCGCTCCGGGGGTCGTGACCAGCGGTTTCCGGGTGCCCTAGGAGCCGAAGCGGCGGTGCCGCCAGGCGTAGTCACGCATGGCACGCAGGAAGTCCACCCGGCGGAAAGCGGGCCAGTAGGCCTCGGTGAACCAGAACTCCGAGTGCGCGGACTGCCACAGCAGGAAACCGGAAAGCCGCTGCTCACCGGAGGTGCGGATGATGAGGTCCGGGTCGGGCTGGCCCGAGGTGTAGAGGTGTTCGGAGATGTGGTCGACGTCGAGGATCTTCGCCAGCTCGTGAATGGACGTTCCCTCGTCGGCGTGCTGCAGCAGCAGCTTCCGCACGGCGTCGGCGATCTCCTGGCGCCCGCCGTAGCCGACCGCGATGTTGACCTCCATCCCGGTCCGCCCCTCGGTGCGGGTGGCGGCTTCGCTGAGCCGTTTCGCGACGTCGGCGGGCAGCAGGTCGAGCGCGCCGACGATCCGCAGCCGCCACGGCGTGCCCGGTGCGGCGAGCTCGTCGGTGACGTCGGTGATGATCTTCAGCAGCGGCGTGAGCTCGTCCGGGTCGCGGTTGAGGTTGTCGGTGGACAGCAGCCACATGGTGACGACCTCGACGTCGGCCTCCTGGCACCAGCTCAGGAAGTCGGCGATCTTCTTCGCCCCGGCGCGGTGCCCGTCCGAAACGTCCGTGAAGCCCGCTTCCCGGGCCCACCGGCGGTTGCCGTCGAGCATGATGGCGATGTGCCGCGGATGCCGGCCGGCGGCCTGCTGGATGAGGCGCCTGCCGTAGGCGCTGTACACGACGTCGGACAAGAACGAGCGAACACTCACGTCGAGTCAGCCTACGCACCCCGGTGTGAGGCGCGTGACTTGAGCACTGCCGGAGAACCTACGCTCCCGTAACCTGGAGTACGTGAGCCTGACGACGGAACCACCCGAGCCCGTAGTGGACCTCCGCCCCCGGCTGCGCGGGCACATCCACTTCTGGACGTTCTTCGGTGCCCTGGCCGCGGCCGCGGCGCTGATCAGCCTGGCCGCGTCCACGGTGTCGCCGGTCGCCGCGCTGGCGACGTCGGTGTACGGGCTGACGGTGCTGGGGCTGTTCGGCGTGAGCGCCCTGTACCACCGCAAGTTCTGGAGTCCTCGCGCGTACAAGTGGATGAAGCGCGCGGACCATTCGATGATCTTCCTGTTCATCGCCGGGACGTACACACCGTTCACGTTGCTGGCGATGTCGAAACCGACCGGCTACGTGATCCTGTCGATCGTCTGGGGCGGCGCGATCGCCGGAGTGGCGCTGAAGATGCTCTGGCCGCACGCACCGCGGTGGCTCGGGGTGCCGATCTACATCGCGCTGGGCTGGGTCGCGGTCTTCGTTTTCCCCGAGCTGGCCTCGCACGCCGGGATCGCCGCGCTGGTGCTGCTGTGCGTGGGCGGGTTGTTCTACACGCTGGGCGCGGTGTTCTACGCGGTGAAGTGGCCCAACCACTGGCCGGACACGTTCGGGTACCACGAGTTCTTCCACGCGTGCACCGTGCTGGCCGCGGTGTCGCACTACATCGCGATCTGGCTGGCCATGTACGCCTGATCAGCGCTGCCGGTACCGCTTTCGCGCCTTCGCGCACACGCGCCAGCAGCCGACCGTGAAGACCAGGACGAACATGCGGTTTCGGCCCGCCCAGTGATCCAGCCTGATGGCTCGCCGGCGCGCGCCCTCCGACGGGAAGACTTCCGGGTCCTGGTCCTCGGCCGGCCTCAAACGCGAAAGCGCGGCCACCCACTCGACATCGAGTGAGCGGCCGCGCTTTCGGCCTGTCCGGGCCGCAGTTGGTTGATGCACACTCAATCAACCACCGGCGGCTGGAACCTTTGTCAGCCCGCGGAGTTGCCGTTGCAGGCGACGTACGACGGGTTGTGGTCGACCGTCAGCAGCTCGACCGGACCGTTCCACTGCCAGGGCAGCAGGCACGCGTTGTTGAGGATGCTGATGCCACCGTGACCGCCGCCGGTGGAGTTGTTGTTGCAGGCCGCGTACGCCGGCGCGTGGCCCGCGTGCAGCACCTCGAAGGGACCGTTCCACTGCCACGGAGCCGCGCAGAGGTTGTCGCCGATGCTGATGCCGCCGCCCGGGTGGTGACCCTCACCGGCGGAAGCCGGCGCGGCAACAGCGAGCATGGCGCCACCGATGACTGCGGCTGCGAAGAGCGTCTTTTTCATCATGATAAAATCTTCGGACAAACCGCTGCTGTCCTTTATCGACATCACCCGATGGTTTGGACAACATCACCCGTCCCGGCACTCAAACACCTTACGCCGAGCGGTGTCCACAGTGGTGTGCCACGGTCGGGGGTTCCCCCTCCGCGCGGTCGTCACCATCCAAGCTGGACAGACGCCGCACGAAGGGGAAAGTCCCGGTCAGCCGAACATCCCGGGCTGGTACTCGCCCGCCGGGTTCCGGACGATCACGTTCAGCCGGTTCCACGCGTTGATCGTGGCCACCAGGGCGACCAGCGCGCCGACCTGCTCCTCGTCGAAGTGCTTCCGCACCGCCGCCCACGTCTCGTCGCTGACGCCGGTGTGCGTGTCCGCCAGGCGGGTGCCCTCCTCCGCCAGCGCCAGGGCCGCGCGCTCCGCCTCGGTGAACACCACCGCTTCGCGCCAGGCCGCCACCAGCGCCAGGCGGACCGCCGTCTCGCCGGCCGCCGCCGCGTCCTTCGTGTGCATGTCCAGGCACATGCCGCAGCCGTTGATCTGGCTCGCGCGGATCTTCACCAGTTCCTGGGTCGCCTTCGGCAGCGACGACTCCTCGGCCGGGCGCGACGCCGCGATCAGGCGCTTGGCGAACTTGCTGGTGACCTCGTTCTCGAACATGTTGAGCCGCGTTTCCATCGCCGTTCCCCTTTTCTCGTCTGGTTCACCCCCTTGACGACCGCCGCGACGGCGTTGTGACAGCACCGGACGTGACGCCGGTCACAGCCACACCTTCGCGTTCCCGCGCCGGCGCCCGGTCACGCCGGGAGCACCCCGCTCCACCTGCGTTCCCCATCCCGCCTGGCCCGCGGGAGGCGCTTCAAACGATCACGTTCAGGGGTCACCCACCGGGACACCACGACGGTTGCCGCGCCCGCCGGAGCGGCCGACGGTGGGGCTCAGCAACGAATCGACGTGGAAGGAGCACGACCGCGATGGCCAGGACCATGCAGCCCGAGGAACTCATCGACAGCGCCGTGGTCGACCCGGACGGCAACAAGCTCGGGAAGGTCGGCAACGTCTACCTCGCCGACGCGACGCACGAGCCCGAGTGGATCACCGTCAGGACCGGCCTGTTCGGCACCAAGGAAAGCTTCGTCCCGCTCTCCGGCGCGCACGCGGACTCCGACGGCGTCCACGTCCAGGTCGACAAGGACAGCGTCTCCGACGCGCCCCGCATTGACGCCGACGGGCACCTGTCGCCCGAGGAGAGCACGCAGCTCTACCAGCACTACGGCCTGCCGGTGCCGCGCACGTCCCCCGACGGGCGGATGGACCGGACCGCGAAGGGGAAGCGCGACGACCGCGTCATGACGCGGTCCGAGGAACGGCTGAACGTCGGGACCGAGCAGGTCGAGACCGGGCACGTGCGGCTGCGCAAGTACGTCGTCACCGAAGAGCAGCAGGTCACCGTGCCGGTGCGGCACGAAGAGGTGCGCGTCGAGCGCGAGCCGATCACCGGCGGCCGCGGCGGTCCGGCGGAGATCGGCGAGGCCGAGCAGGACGTGGTGCTGCACGCGGAGAAACCCGTGGTGCGCAAGGAGACCGTGCCGGTCGAACGCGCACGCCTGCGGAAGGAGACGGTCAGCGACGAGCAGACCGTGTCCGGCAAGGTCCGCAAGGAGCAGTTCGAGGTCACCGACGACGACCGACGGCACCGCCGGTCGTGACGGCTCCCGGGCGGGTGGCCGGGCCCCGATACCGGCCACCCGCCTGGGTCACCGCCGCGATCAGGACGTCAGCATCGGCGCCGCCAGGAACTGCTCCGGGATCGCGAACGCGTCCACCAGCGTGCGCGCGTGCGGGCGCAGCTCCGCGCACAGCCGGTTCACCGCCGACGTGACGGCCTTCCCGCGCGACGCCGTCAGCCGGCCGTGGCCGAGGAACCACGCCAGGTCCTCTTCGATCGCCGACAACGCGTACAGGTCGCAGACGCGCTCGAGCAGCGCGCGGGCGTCGGGGTCCTCACAGCGCTCGATGCCGGCCACGAACGCTTCGAGCACCAGGCGCTCGACGTGGACGCGGCCCGCGCGCAGCACGTGGTCCTGCGCCGCGTTGAACACGCCGAACGGGTCGGCCGCCGCCTTGCGCAGGCGCTTCGCCACGCCTTCGACGACGTGCTCCTCGCGGTCCTCGAACAGCCGCAGCTGCCACTCGCGGCGGAAGAAGACGTCCGAGTCGGACCCTTCGGTGAGCGACTCCAGCGCCTTGCGCACCGACGTCCGCTCCAGGATCGCGCTGACCACCTGGTCGGTGACGAACCGGGCCGTCGCCAGCGGCGAGAGGTCCTCGAAGTCCTGCTTGTAGCTGGTCAGCAGGCCCTTCGCGACCAGCTGCAGCAGCACCGTGTTGTCGCCCTCGAACGTGGTGAAGACGTCCGTGTCGGCCTTCAGGCCCGGAAGGATGTTCTCCGCCAGGTAGCCCGCCCCGCCGCAGGCCTCGCGCGCGGCCTGGATCGTCGCCGTCGCGTGCCACGTGTTGAGGGCCTTCAGCCCGGCCGCGCGGGATTCCAGCTCACGCTGCTCCTCCTCCGGCGCCGACGCGTCGATGTCGTGCAGCTTCGAGACCAGCTCTTCCTGGGCGAAGTGCAGCGCGTACGTCTTCGCCAGCGCCGGCAGCAGTTTCCGCTGGTGCCCGAGGTAGTCGAGGATGACGACCTCGTCGCCGTCCGGCTTCGCGAACTGGCGCCGGTGCTCGCCGTAGCGGACGGCCAGTGCCAGCGCGCGCTTGGTCGCGCTCCCCGCGCTGCCGCCGACGCTCACCCGGCCGCGGATCAGCGTGCCCAGCATCGTGAAGAACCGGCGGCTGTCGCTCTCGATCGGGCTCGAATACGTCCCGTCCTCGGCGACGTCGCCGAAGCGGTTCAGCAGGGCTTCGCGCGGGACACGGACGTTGTCGAAGGCCAACCGTCCATTGTCGACACCGTTGAGGCCGGCCTTCGGTCCGCAGTCCTCGATGGACACACCGGGCGCCGGGGCTCCGGACTCGTCGCGGATCGGGACGAGGAACGCGTGCACGCCACGCTCCTCGGAGCCGGTGATCAGCTGGGCGAAGACCACCGCCATGCGGCCGTCGCGGGCCGCGTTGCCGATGTACTCCTTGCGCGCCATGTCGTCCGGCGTGTGGATGACGAACCCACCGTCCACACAGGTCGCCGTGGTGCGCAGGTGCTGGACGTCGGACCCGTGGCCGTGCTCGGTCATCGCGAAGCAGCCGAGGACGTCGAGGTTCATGATCCCGCGCAGGTAGCGCTCGTGGTGGCGCTCGGTGCCGAGCAGCTGGACGGCACCGCCGAACAGGCCCCACTGCACGCCGGCCTTGACCATCAGCGACAGGTCGCCGTAGCCGAGCAGCTCGAACGACGTCACCGAGCCGCCGACGTCGCCACCGCCGCCGTACGCCGGGTCGAAGCCCAGGCCGGGCCGGTCGGTGGCCGCGAGGGCGCGCAGCTGGTCGAGCACCTGGGCGCGGTGTTCCTCGATGCCGAGGTCGACCGGGTCCCGGAACCGCGCCTCGGCCATCTGCGCCCGCACCCCGCGGCGCAGCTCGGCCCAGCGACCGTCGAGGACGGCGGTGAGCGCGTCCGGAGCCACCTTCGATGGCACTTCGGGGACGTCCACGGCAACCTCCGGAAAGGACGAACGGCAGGCTTCCTACTCGTTGGTAGTAAGCCTGCCGCAGCGTGCGCGATCCCGCAGGGTCAGATCGGCTTGCCGTTGACCGTCACGTTCGTGAAGCGCGCGTTGTCCACGTATTTCAGCGTGTTCGACGTGTCGGACACGCCGTTAAACGTGGAGTTTGCCACGCTCAGGCCGTGGACGTGGGCGTTCGAAAGCCCGCTGACGTCGAAGGTCTTCCCGCCGATCTTCGTGCTCGCACAGTTGCCGATCGTGAACGGCCCGAACGACGGGAGGTGGCTGCCGGTCTGGCTGTTGTACGTCGACGTCACGTACACGAAGTTGCGCGCGAACGTGCCGGAAACGCCGTCCAGGTTGATGTTCTCGGTGAACCCGCCACGCAGCGTGTTGGACTTCACGTACAGGGCGAACTTCGTGTCACCCTTCACGGTGAGCCGGTAGGCGTAGACGTTGCGGATCCCGCCGGTCTGCTCGCTGCCGCAGGTGATCGCGCCCCAGTTGCCGTTCATCACGCAGTCCACCACGACGAGGTTCTGGCACGGGACGTTCACCCGGCGCCCGTCGGCGTCGCGGCCGGCCTTGATGGCGATGTTGTCGTCGTGCGCGCCCAGGGTGCAGTTCGCGATGACGACGTGGTCGCACGACTCCGGGTCGCAGCCGTCGGTGTTGTTGTGCGCGGTGCTGGGGTCGGTGCTGACGCCGTCGACCGTGACGTTGCGGCACAGCGTCGGGTGCAGCTGCCAGAACATGGAGTTCTTCAGCGTGATGCCCTGGATCAGCACGTTTTCGCAGGCGTACGGCTCGACGAACGTCGACCGCATGGTGTGCCCCGAGCCCGGCACGACCCGCTTCTCCGGCGCGATTCCCTTGGCCACCAGCGATTCCAGGTAGGCGCGGTCGCTGCCCTTGTTCCACGACGACGTCGCCGCCGCGTCGAGCGTGCCGCGGCCGGTGAGGCCGATGTTCTTTTCCCCGTAGGCGTAGACCATCGGCGAACGGTTGACGCACTCGATGCCTTCGTAGCGCGTCAGGACGTTCGGGAACTTCGAGGCGTCCCCGCTGAATTTGAGCACCGCGCCGTTTTCGAGGTGGAGGTCGACGTTGCTCCTGAGCCGGATGGCGCCGGTGAGGAAACTGCCGCCGCCGGGCACGATCACGTGGCCGCCGCCGGCCGCGGCGCAGGCGTCGATCGCTTTCGCGATGGCTGCGGTGTTGTCGGTTTTGCCGTCGTTCTTCGCGCCGTAGCCGGTGATCGGGAAACTGCGGTCGGGGAACACGGGAATCGTCGTGTTCGCGACGATGTCGTTCGCCGCCGGCCACGGGAGCGCCGGTACGTCGATGCGGGGCACCGCCGAAGCCCGCGACGGGGGCAAGGCCGGGAGCAGCGGCACCGCCGCCACCGCGAGCCCGCCCTTGATCAGCTGCCGCCGGGTGAACCTGCCGTCCATGGACACGTCCTTCACGGAAAGACCTGGTGCGACGACGGAACCGCGGCACGGACCGCGGGCACGACGCACTCTAGGCGCGCGAGTGGCTCCAGGTCCAGGGTTGCGCGGTCGGCGAAAAGGCTGTCATGATCGGGGCATGTCGATTCGAAAGGGCGTGCCCGCCCTCGCGCTTTGAGCGCCCCGCGGCGGCCGGACCGCCGATCCTTTGACATTTCCGAGTGGCTGAGCCACGCCTTCTGCACGGACCCCGCGGATCGTCCCGCGGCCGAGGACGCCATCACCCGGCTCTACGCCCTGCTCGGCGAGCCACCCCCGCGGTTCGTCTGGGTCGGTTCCCCGGATGCTGCCGCGTGGCGGCTGCGAGCGTCACCAGCCCTTTCCGCGGAGCCGGTGGAAGCCCGGATGGCGACCCGGGCGGCCACACTGCGGAAACGTCGGCGCGATGTTTCGCCCGAGGCGCGGCAGACCGTCGAAGAAGCCTTCGCCGACCTGGTCCGGTCCGGCATCCGGCCGTCGCTCGGCCTGTACTGGTACGGCCAGCAGGACGCCTACTGGGTGACGCCGGACTCGGGTGACCCGGAGCTGGAGCTGTGGGCGACTCTCGTCCGCTCCTGCGGCTGGTGGTGGCCGCGTGACGGCGTCTGCGTCGTCGCGGACCGGCCGTCGGCCCTCCGTCTCGACGACGAGCGCCGCCTGCACAGCGCGTCCGGGCCCGCGGTGGTCTACCCCGACGGCCGGGATGTGTACGCCTGGCACGGCACGCGGGTGCCGTCCTGGGTGATCGAAGACCCCACCGCGGACCGGATCCACCGCGAGTCCGACGTCGAGGTGCGCCGGTGCGCGATCGAGCACCTCGGCTGGACGGCGTACATCGAGCAGTCCGGGATGCGGATCCTGAGCCGGGCACCCGACCCCGGCAATCCGGGCTGCGAACTGCAGCTCTACGACCTGCCGCCGCAGAAGTGGCACGCGCCTTCGCGGCTGCTGCTGGCGGTGAACGGCTCGGTGGAGCGCGACGGCACCCGCCGCCGCCACGGGCTGCGCGTGCCCGCCGGATTCGACCATCCCCTGGACGCGGCCGGCTGGTCGTACGGGCTCACCGGAGCTCAGTACGCGCGCCTGCAGCGCCGGACTTGAGAGGTGATCACATGTTTCTTGCCGAACTGCTCGACCGGACCGGACTCGACGTCCTCGACCACCTGGACCGCCAGGTCACGGTGCCGGTCATCGACGGGCTCCAGGCTCAGGGTGACCTGATCGTGCTGCCGCTGGCTCTGCTCGGCCGGCAGCCGCGCGACTGGTGGGAGCTGCCCGCCGAGGGGCGGGAGCTGGTCCGCGGCGAGGCGGGCAACAACCCGCACACACTGGTGGCGGACCGCGGAACGTGCCGCATGACGACCTGGCTGAAGGACCCGGAACAGCTGGCGATCGCGGCGTTCGAGAACACGGCGCCGGTGTGGCTGATCCATCCGGAACACGGGGCAACCGGAATCGCCCCCGGAGCGTGGTTCGTGCGGCGGCAGCGGGAGCCGGCTGCCGGGTTCCGCAAGCCGGCGTTGGTCGCGGACTAGGGCGGCTGGATCGCGGGGTTGTGGGGTGTTGCCGAGGGGGCAGCACCCCACGGCCGGGTCGCGGGGTGCCACCGAGGGGGCGGCACCGCGCGGCCCGGCCGTTCCATAGGCCGAACGACCTTCAGGCCAGGTCCGGGCCCTTCGAGCGCAGGTCGTCGACCTTGGTCATCGCGTCCCGCAGCTCGCCCAGCCAGCTGTCCGCGTGCCGGCCCACCAGCCGCACCGCCCAGGCCAGTGCGTCCGAACGCGACCGGGCCACGCCCGCGTCCACCAGCGTGTCCAGTACCAGGCGCTCTGGCTGGCGCAGGCGCGTCATCACCGGGGCCGAATGCGTCGTGAACAGCGCCTTCGTGCCGCCCAGCCGGGCTCCCCACGACACCTTGCGCTGGTAGCGGTGCTCGGCCTGCCGCGCGATCTCGATGCGCTCGTCGCGCGTCTCCTCGCGGTACCTGCTGATCCGGCCCTCTTCGGCCGCCGCTCGGGCTGCGTCGTCCGCGTACTCCTCCGTCAGGGCCGGGAGTTCGCCGACCACGATGATCTCTTCGCGGTCGATCTTGATCTCCGGGGCGCCCGTGAACCAGCCGTCGGGGAGGCGGCCGCCGAACCAGGCCGCCGCGTCGTCCGCCGACGGGACCTCTGCCTGCTGCCATCCGCTGCTTCCGCGCCATCCGCGTCCCATGTCGCACCTCCGCGATTACATGATTACATCGCTATTGAAGTTACCCCGACGACGCCACGAACGGCACCGCGTTCACCCAGGGCGCAACGTCAGGACGCCAGCATGTCGAAGTGAAAGCCGATCACGACGAAGGCGAACGCCACCACGTACACGATCCAGCCCGGCTTCTTGTGGTCGAGCAGGAAGGCGATCCCCCGGCTCAACGGCCAGCAGATCCCGTAGATCACCACCGCCCACGGCAACAGGATCAACCCGGCCAGGATCGCGGCGACCAGGACCACCGGCGCGAACAGGCAGCCCAGCCGCCCCACGCTCCGGGCCTCCGCCCTGCTCTTCGGCTTGGCGGCCAGCGCGGAACCGAGTGCGATGAAGAAGATGAGCAGGACCAGCGGGTACTGGAACCAGAAGGAATCCAGCACCGGCTTCGCCCAGGCGACCAGATCCTTGACGGGCCGGATGAGGTGCTCTGCCCAGCCGAACACCGTGCCGGCGAGCGTGAGCGCGAAGAACGCGAGGTAAGCCAGCAAGGTGACGACGGCGACCACGACCGAGACCCCTTCAGCCGGCGACGCCACCTTCTTCGTCCAGTTCACGACGTACAGCCGCTTCCCGAAGGCGCGCAACCTTTCCGGGCCGACGAGGTCGAGCACCACCGTCAGGCCGCCGGCGAACTGCAGCCCCTTGCCGATCCGGCCCCAGACGAGCATCGGCAGGCCCCACAGCTGCGCCCCGTCGACTTTTTCCCCGGCCCACCACCGCATCCACAGGTCCCACCACTGGCCCATCGGAAAAGCATAATTCGGGCGCGCGCTCCCCAGGGCGATCAGAGCCGCGCAGCCAGCTCCTCGACGGACGTCACCGGCCGGTCGCACACGTACCCCCGGCACACGTACGCCGCCGCGGCGCCGGCGACCAGGGGGCGCTCGGCCAGCAACGGCACGCCCGGCGCGTCCGGCTCGCCGGCCAGCACGATGCCGCCGCCGTGCACGCCGCGGGCCGCGGCCAGCCGCAACGCCGGATCCGCGCCCACCACCGCGACCTGCACCGGGCCCGCCTGCAGCGCCTCGGCCACCGACAGCCAGTGCCCGGCGAACCGCGGCACCCGCCCGGCCAGCACCCCGGCCCGCCGCAACGCCTGCTCCGCCGCGTCCCGGTAGCGGGCCGACGAAGCGTGTCCCGCCAGCGCGGACGCCGTCAGCAGTGCCCCGGCCAGCGCGGACGCGCCCGACGGGCTCGCGTTGTCACCCGGGTCGGCCGGGCGCTGGACCAGCGTCTCGGCGTCGTCGGCCGTGTCGAAGTACGCGCCGGGGACGTCCGGGGACGCGAAGTGCGCCAGCGCCAGGTCGAGCAGCCGGGTCGCCTCGGTGAGCCACTTCGCGTCGCCCGTTGCCTGGTGCAGGGCGAGGAACCCGTCGGCGACGCAGGCGTAGTCCTCCAGCACCCCAGCGGATTCGCCGACGACGCCGTCGCGCGAGCTGCGCCGCAGCCGTCCGTCGACGACGTGCACCCGCAGCAGCAGCTCGGCCGCCTCGCGCGCCCGATCGATCCACTGTGGACGATCCAGGGCGACGCCCGCCTCGGCCAGCGCCGTGATCGCCAGGCCGTTCCAGGACGCGATCACCTTGTCGTCGCGGCCCGGCTGCGGCCGCTTCGCGCGCGCCTCCAGGAGCTTGACGCGCAGCTCTTCCGGCAGGTCGCCGAACAGGCGCAACGTCGACGCGCCCTCCTCGAAGGTGCCTTCGGGAGTGACGCCGAACAGCTCGGCCACCGAATCGTCGCCGACCACCTCGCGCAGCTGCTCGGGCGTCCAGACGTACGTCAGGCCTTCGACGCCTTCGGTGTCCGCGTCCAGCGAAGACGCGAAGCCACCTTCGGGTGTCCGCAGGCTTTCGAAGAGGAACTCCGCCGTTCCGGTGGCGACGCGCAACGCCGTCGCCGAGCCGGTTCGCCGCCAGAGGTGCGCGTAAAAGCGCAGGAGCAGCGCGTTGTCGTACAACATCTTTTCGAAGTGGGGCACGATCCACTCGGCGTCGACGGAGTAGCGCGCGAAGCCGCCGGCCAGCTGGTCGTACAGGCCACCGCGAGCCATGGCTTCGGCCGTCTTGTCCACTAGGGACAGCGCGACCTGCGAGCCGGTCCGTTCGTGGTGGCGCAGCAGGAACTCCAGGACCATCGACGGCGGGAACTTCGGCGCGCGGCCGAACCCGCCGTTGACCTCGTCGGCCTCCTGCTGGAGCTTCCCGACCGCGCCGGCGAGCACGGCTTCGTCCACAACGGACTCCTGAAGCGGCCCGGTCTGCTCGGCGAGGTGGGCGACGATCTGCTTGGCGCCGTCCAGCAGCTCGTCCGGCCGCTCCTGCCACGCCTCGGTGACGGCGGCCAGGAGCTGCCGGAACGACGGCATGCCCGGCCGCGGCGACGGCGGGTAGTAGGTGCCGCAGTGGAACGGCTCGCCGTCCGGGGTGAGGAAGCAGGTCATCGGCCAGCCGCCCTGGCCGGTCATCGCCTGCGTGGCGGCCATGTAGACGGCGTCGATGTCGGGCCGCTCCTCGCGGTCGACCTTGATGTTGACGAAGTTCCCGTTCATCAGCGCCGCTGTCCCGGCGTCCTCGAACGACTCGTGCGCCATGACGTGGCACCAGTGGCAGGCGGCGTACCCGACGGAAAGCAGGATCGGCACGTTCCGCTGTTTCGCCTCGGCGAGCGCGTCCGGCCCCCACGGCCACCAGTCGACCGGGTTGTCCGCGTGCTGGAGCAGGTACGGGCTGGTCGCGTGCGCGAGGCGGTTCATGTGTCCAGGGTGGCACCCGGCAAAACCGGGCGCGCGGCAGCCGCGGCAAATCTCGCGGCAACCTTTCGGCGGCCGGCGGCAACCCAGGGTCGTCCGGCCACGCGGCCGGCGTCAGAGGCAGCGACCGAAAGAGAGCACCGACATGTCCCCTCGCCCACCCACGCCGCGCCATCGCGGCCGCCGGCTGTTCCAGCGCCGGGGTTTCTGGGCGGCCGTCGTCCTGTCCGTCGTGACCGGTTCCGTGGTCGTGGTCAGCACGGCCTCGGCGGACACCGTGGACCCGAAGTCCTGGTACGTCCTGGTCAACCGCACCAGCGGTGAGGCGCTGGACGGCTCCGCCTTCGCGAAGAACGACGGTGCGGCCGTGGTCCAGTGGGGCCGGCACGACGGGGCCAACCAGCAGTGGCGGTTCATCGACGCGGGTGACGGCTACTACCGGCTGCAGAACCGCAACTCCGGCAACGTGCTGGACGACTACCGCTGGTCGAAGACCGCCGGCGCCGCCATGGTGCAGTGGCACGACCTGAACGGCGCCAACCAGCAGTTCCGCCTCGAGAAGTCGCCGGACGGCCACGTGCGCCTGATCAACCGCTTCAGCGGCATGGCCGTCGAGGTCCCCGCCGGCTCGAAGACCCCCGGCACACGCATCGCCCAGTACTGGGACTGGGGCGGCGCCAACCAGCAGTGGCAGCTCGTCCCGGCCGGGAGCGTCGATGGCACCGCCCCGCCCACGACGGCCACCACACCGCGCACCAGCGTGACGCCGCCGAGCCAGACCCCGAGCAGCACCCGCCCGGCGCCGGCGTCGTCGACACCCACCACCGGCCCCCGGGCTTCGACGACCCGGTTCATGGGCAGCGACACGCTGCTCATCGGCGGCTCGATGAACGACGCCTCGGCCGCGGCCGCGCCGTTCGACATCCGCTACAACTACGTGCACAGCCAGCCCGCGCCGTCCTCGGACTACTACACGGCGACGCGCTGCAAGCCCGAGTGGTCGAGCTGGTGGGGCTGCTGGACCGGCGAAACCACCGCGCCCGGCTTCTACGTGACCTGGGGCGACCAGCACGTGGCCCAGGCCACCTACCAGGGCAAGCCGCGCCCGCAGAAGTACCTCTGGACCTGGTACTCGCTGCGCGACCTCGGGGACGCGGCCGGTCAGGGCGACGGTCCCGGCGAGGTCGTCGCCATCAACCGGACCGACCTGCTGACCCGCTACCTGAACGACTACCGCTTCTTCCTCCAGAAGATCGGCAAGTCGCAGGACATGATCGACATCGAGCCCGACTTCTGGGGCTACGTCCGCTCCCTCGGCAGCCCGCACCAGGTCCCCGCGCAGGTCAAGGCCGCGAACCCGACGGACTGCGGTACGCAGGAGAACAGCGCCGCCGGCCTGGCCCGTTGCCTGGTCGACATGGTGCACAAGTACGCGCCGAACGCGGGTGCGGGCCTCCACCTCACCTGCTGGGACTGGGAAAACAACATCCAGGGGTGTGTGAAGGACTACGCGGAACTCGGCGCGAAGAACGCCGACTTCCTGGTCACCGACGTGTCGGACCGCGACGCCGGCTGGTACGCGAAGCCGGCGAACGGCGGCCGCAACACCTTCTGGACCGAACAGCAGGGCGCGGCCACGCTGAAGTTCTACAAGACCATGGCCGAATCGGTCGGCAAGCCCGTGGTTCTCTGGCAGGTCCCGGTGGGCAACATGGCGCAGGACAACACCTTGAACCACTACCAGGACGACAAGGTGGACTACTTCTTCTCGCACCTGGACCAGGTGGCGGACGCGCACGTCGCCGCCATCCTGTTCGGCGCCGGACAGCAGGAACAGACCTCGGTCGAGACCGACGGCGGCAACCTGATCAAGAAGACGATCGCGTACCACAACTCGGGTGGGACACCGCTCAGGTAGCCGGCCGGTGACCGCGCCCCCGGGAAAACCGGGCGCGCGGTCACCGGCTCCTCGGCCACACTGTGCCGGTGTTGCTGACCATCACGACCACCCGGAAACCGGCCACCGACCTGGGCTTTCTCCTGCACAAGCATCCGGAGAAGGCGCAGTCGGTCGCGCTGTCCGCCGGCACCGCGCACGTCTTCTACCCGGAGGCGTCGCCGGACCGCTGCACCGCCGCCCTGTTCGTCGAGATCGATCCTGTCGAACTCGTCCGAGGAGGCGGGACGTCGCTGACGCAGTACGTCAACGACCGGCCGTACGCCGGGGGCTCGTACCTCGCGGTCGCGCTGCGGGCCGCGTTCACCACCGCGCTCGCCGGGCGGTGCACCGCCCGGCCCGAGCTCGTCGACGTGCCCTTCGACCTGGAGATCCACGTGCCGTCGCTGTCGGCCCGTGGCGGGCCCGAGGTCGTGCACAAGCTGTTCGAGCCGCTCGGCTGGCGCGTTTCGGCGACACCGATCCCGCTCGACCCGCAGTTCCCGCAGTGGGGCGACAGCCGCTACGTCGACCTGCGGCTCACCGGCGTCCAGCGGGTCGCCGACGCGCTGCGCCACCTGTACGTGCTGCTGCCCGCCCTCGACGGCGACAAGCACTACTGGGTCGGCCAGGACGAGGCCGACAAGCTGCTGCGCGCCGGCGACGGCTGGCTCGCCGCGCACCCCGAGCGGACGCTCATCACGAACCGCTACCTGGAGCGGCGCCGCCCGGTCGTCGCGTACGCCCTTTCGCGGCTGGCCGAGGCGGACGACGTCCCGGCGGAGGCCGAAGCGCTGGTCACCGAGGTTCCGGACAAGCCGGAGAGCCTCGCGTCCCAGCGTCACGGCAGCGTGCTCGCCGCGTTGCGGGCCGCGGGCGCCCGGCGCGTGCTGGACCTCGGCTGCGGCCCCGGCGCGCTGCTGCGCGTGCTCGAGAAAGAACGGTCGTTCACCGAGATCGTCGGCGTCGACGTGTCGAGCAGTGCGTTGAACATCGCGGAGAAGCGGCTGAAGGACACCTCGCGCGTCACGCTGCGGCAGTCCGCGCTCACCTACGCCGACCCGGCGCTGGCCGGCTTCGACGCCGCCGTGCTCATGGAGGTCGTCGAGCACGTCGACGCCGACCGCCTGCCGGCGCTGGAACACGCGGTGTTCGGCGTCGCGGCGCCGCGCACGGTGCTCGTCACGACCCCCAACGCGGAGTACAACCGGCTGTTCGAGTTCCTGCCGATGGGGCATTTCCGGCACGCCGACCACCGGTTCGAATGGACCCGAGCCGAGTTCCGCGCCTGGGCGGACAGCGTCGCGACCCGACGCGGCTACGACGTCCGATACGTGCCGATCGGACCGGAGGACCAGGAATCGGGACCGCCGACCCAGATGGCGGTCTTCACCACCCACAAGGAGGTGGCCGCGTGAAGCTGACCGTCCCCGACATGGCGCTCGTCGTGCTCGTCGGCGCTTCCGGCTCCGGCAAGTCCACGTTCGCGCGCACGCACTTCGCGCCGACGCAGGTGCTCTCCAGCGACTTCTTCCGCGGGCTCGTCGCCGACGACGAAAACGACCAGTCGGCGAGCGCCGACGCCTTCGACGCGCTCCACTACGTCGCGGCCAAGCGGCTCGCGGCCGGGCGGACGACCGTCATCGACGCGACGAACGTCCAGCGCGCTTCGCGGGCGAGCCTGGTGAAGCTGGCGAAGGAGCACGACGTGCTGCCGACGGCGATCGTGCTCGACCTGCCGCTGCCGGTCTGCGTCGCCCGCAACGCCGGGCGGCCCGACCGCGACTTCGGCGACCACGTGGTCCGGCGGCAACGCGGCGAGCTGCAGCGTTCGCTGAAGTCGTTGGAGCGCGAGGGTTTCCGGCGCGTGCACGTGCTGCGGTCGGAAGCCGAGGTGGCCGAGGCGGAGATCGTCGTCGAGCCGCTGCGCAACGACAAGCGCGAGCTGACCGGGCCGTTCGACGTCATCGGCGACGTCCACGGCTGCGCGGCCGAGCTCGAGGAACTGCTGGCCGAGCTGGGGTACGTCGACGGCGTGCACCCGGCCGGGCGGACCGCGGTGTTCGTCGGCGACCTCGTCGACCGCGGGCCGGACACCCCGGGCGTGCTGCGCCGGGTGATGGCGATGGCGTCGTCCGGCAACGCGCTCGTCGTGTGCGGGAACCACGAGCAGAAGCTGGTGCGCGCGCTGCACGGGCGGAAGGTCAACGTCGCGCACGGGCTCGCGGAGTCGCTGGAGCAGCTCGGCGCGGAGAGCGAGGAGTTCCGCCGCCAGGTCCACGAGTTCTGCGACGGCCTGATCGCGCACTACGTCCTCGACGGCGGCAAGCTCGTCGTCGCGCACGCCGGGCTGCCCGAGCGCTACCACGGGCGCGCGTCCGGACGGGTGCGCAGCATGGCGCTCTACGGCGACACGACCGGCGAGACCGACGAGTACGGCCTGCCGGTGCGGCTGCCGTGGGCGCGGGACTACCGCGGGTCGGCGATGGTGCTCTACGGGCACACGCCGACGCTGGAGGCGGAGTGGGTCAACAACACCATGTGCCTCGACACCGGCGCCGTGTTCGGCGGCAAGCTGACCGCGCTGCGCTACCCGGAGCGCGAAGTCGTCTCGGTGAAGGCGCACCGGGTCTGGTACGAGCCGACTCGCCCGCTGGATTCCGCGCGGCCGCTGGGTGGGCGCGAGCCCGCGGTGCTGGAGCTCACCGACGTCACCGGGAAGCGGATCGTGCAGACCGCGCACCACGGCCGGGTCGGTGTCTCGGCGGAGCAGTCGGCGGCGGCGCTGGAGGTGATGAGCCGGTTCGCGGTCGACCCGCGGTGGCTCGCGTACCTGCCGCCGACGATGGCGCCGTGTTCGACGTCGACGCGCGAGGACTACTTGGAGCACCCCGAGGAGGCCTTCGCCGAGTACCGGACGGCCGGCGTGCAGTCGGTGCTGTGCGAGGAGAAGCACATGGGCTCGCGGGCCGTCGTGCTGGTCTGCCGGGACGACGAAGTGGCGTACCGCCGCTTCGGGATCCGCGGCGGCGGGGCGGTGTACACGCGGACCGGGCGCCCGTTCTTCTCGGCGGCGCAGAACGACGCGCTGCTGGCCGACGTGCGCACGGCGGCGGCCGGGCTGTTCGAGGAGCTGGACTCGGGGTGGTTGCTGCTCGACGCCGAGCTGCTGCCGTGGAGCGCGAAGGCGGGTTCGCTGATCGCCGACCAGTACGCGTCGGTGGGGGCGGCCGCCCAGGCGGTGCTGCCGTCGGCGGTCTCGGCGCTGGCGACGGCGGCCGCGCGGGGCATCGACGTCTCGGAGCTGCTGGCGCGGACGGCGACCCGGGCGTCCACAGTGGACTCCTACCGGACGGCGTACCGGCGCTACTGCTGGCCGACGGCGGGCCTGGACGGCGTGCGGCTGGCGCCGTTCCAGCTGCTGGCGTCGGAGGGGAAGGCCTACCACGACCGGCCGCACGCCTGGCACCTGTCCGTGCTGGACCAGCTGACCGGACCGCGCTTCCAGCGCACCCGGACGCTCGAGGTCGACCTGCTCGACGACGCGTCGGTCGCCAAGGGCGTCGCGTGGTGGGAGGAGCTGACGGCGGCCGGCGGCGAGGGCATGGTCGTCAAGCCGGCGGCGAACCTGACCCGGGGCACGCGCGGGCTGGTCCAGCCCGGGGTGAAGGTGCGCGGGCGCGAGTACCTGCGGATCATCTACGGCCCGGACTACACGCTGCCGGAGAACCTGGAGCGGCTGCGCAAGCGCGGGCTGAACCGGAAGCGGATGCTCGCGCTGCGCGAGTACGCGCTGGGGCTGGAGGCCCTGGAGCGGGTGGCGCGGGGCGAGCCGCTCTGGCGCGTGCACGAGTGCGTGTTCGCGGTGCTCGCGCTGGAGTCGGACCCGGTGGACCCGCGGCTGTGAGCCGCTTGCAGGAGGTCAGGCCGTCGAGGACAGCGCACCCTGGTTCTCGGCGGCCCACTCGGCGAGGTGCGCCAAGGGACCCCTGGCGAAGGACGCCCCCAACGGCGTGAGTTCGTAGACGGCGGCGTCGCGCCTGGCTTCCTGGGGCGTCCGCGCGATCAGGCCACGCGAGGCCAAGCGCCGGAGTGACTCGGTCAGCGCCTTGTCGCTCGCCCCGGCGATGCGGTCCAGGAGAACGCTGCGCCGGGTCGGTCCCATCCGGAGAGCGGAGACGACAACCGGGTCCCACGTGTGCCTGACGAGTTCGACCGCGGCTCGGACGTGGCAGTCCGAGACGAAGGTCTCGCAGCCCTGTTCGTTCACTTGTCCAGCCTCCCACCCGCGCTCCTACCGATTGGCAGGAACGGGTTTCTTAGCGTCGTCGTGACACCTCACGAGATGAAGGAGACCATGGTGAAGATCGGACTGCTGGGGACCGGAAACCTTGCGGTGGCGCTGGGAAGCGCATGGGCGGGCGCCGGGCACTCGATCGCGGTCACCGGCCGTAGCCCCGACCGGGCGAAGGCCGCCGCGGAGCAGATCGGTGCCGCCGCGACGCCGGTCGACCCGGGCCGGCTCGCGGGCCAAGCCGATGCCATCGTGGTGGCGATCGCCTGGGACGGGCTGGCGGAAGCACTGGAGCTCGTCGGCGGGGCGGAGGGGAAGCTGTCGGGAAAGACCGTGATCGATTGCACCAACGCCGTGGACTACGCGACCGGGCGCTTGCTCCCGGAGACCGGGTCGGCCGCCGAACTGGTCGCCGACGTCGCGGTCGGCGCCCACGTGGTCAAGGCACTGCACCTGTTCGCCGGCGCATCCTGGCCGTTCACCGGCGAGCAGGAGGCGGCACCGGTGGTCGCGATCTGCGGCGACGACACCGACGCCCTGGATCGGACCGCCGCGCTGATCGGTGACCTCGGCGCACGGACCGCGGTATCGGGCGGGCTCACCGCCGCCCGGCAGGCCGAGGAAGCCGCCGGGTTCGTGATGCGGGTGGTCGCGGCCGGCGCGAACCCGCGCTTCGCGGTTCCGGACGTGGACCCCGTCCTCCTCCGCGCGGGGACCTCGGACTAGTCGGCTTTGGTGGCCGAGGAGTCCTTCGCGGGCTTCTCGGCCGCCTTCGGCGCCTCGGTCTTGGCCTCGGGTTCTGCAGCCTGCTCCTCGGCCGAGGCCGGCGGGTCGTCGAAGCTGGCCGGGACGCGCTTGAGGTGCTTGGTCATCGAGCGGACCAGGAAGGCCACCGCGATGAGGAACAGGATCAGCACCAGGAAGCCGACCGGGGAGGACTTGCCGAAGTCCTCCCCCTGCCCGCCGTTGTCGCCGTTGCCCGGCTGCTGCGTCAGCACCAGGGCCGACGCGGTCACCGGAAGCGCCACGCCGGCCGGCAGCGTCAGACTCATGTGTTCACCTTCTCCTCGATGCCCGCGAACAGGTCGTCCTCCGGCAACGTGCTGTCGACCAGCGACTTGACCAGCTCGTACTCCTCGGTCGGCCAGACCTCGCGCTGCATCTCCCGCGGCACGGCGAACCAGCGGCTGGTCGGGTCGATCTGCGTGGCGTGCGCCTTGAGCGCCTCGTCCCGCACCTCGAAGTATTCACCGCACTCGACGCGGGTCGTCACCCGCTCCATCACATCGCCCCGCTCGGGGTCCCAGTTGGCCAGCCACTCGGTGTACGGAGACTCGAGACCGGCCGCCTTCAGCGCCTCGTCGAACAGGAGCATCCGGGCGCGCGAGAAGCCGTGCACGTAGTAGAGCTTCAGCGGCTGCCACGGCTCGCCGGCGTCGGGGAAGCGCTCCGGGTCGGGCGCCGCGTCCCACGCCGCCATCGACACCTCGTGGGTGCGGATGTGGTCGGGGTGCGGGTAGCCGCCGTTTTCGTCGTAGGTGGTGATCACGTGCGGGCGGAACTCCCGGATCACGCGCACCAGCGCCTCGGTGGACTCCTCCAGCGGCACGACGGCGAACGACCCCTCGGGCACCGGCGGCAGCGGGTCGCCCTCCGGCAGGCCGGAGTCGACGAAGCCCAGCCAGCGCTGGCTCACGCCGAGGATCTTGGCCGCGCGGGCCATCTCCTCGCGGCGGATCTCGGCCATGTTGGCCAGCACCTCGGGCCGGTCCATGGCCGGGTTGAGGATGCTGCCGGCTTCGCCCCCGGTGCACGTGACGACCAGCACCTCGTGCCCCTCGGCGGCGTAGCGCGCCATCGTGGCGGCACCCTTGCTCGACTCGTCGTCCGGGTGCGCGTGCACCGCCATCAGGCGCAGGCGCGGGTTGGCGGTGTTCCTCAGCTCGTCGGCGTCCACCATGCTCCGAACGACTCCCCTTCTGCCCTTATTCCGCGACCCACCTGCAGGCCGCCCACCCAGCGGGCGGATACTCGGGACGTACCCGCGTCACCATTGTCCAGACGGGTACGACAAGAACGAGCAGGAGGCCCGGGTTGGCAGGCGGACCGGCGGAAACGGCAGCGCCCGCGCTGCTCGCGGACCGGTACGGGACCAAGCGCGCCACGCCGTCCCGGCGGTGGCGGCGCTGGCTCTTCCTGGCCATCGCCCTGCTGGTCAGCGGCCTGATCGCCTGGATCGCGTACGTCAACCTCGGCTCGGCGCCGATCGACGCCGAGCGGATCGCGTTCAGCGAAAAACCGGGCAACGCGATGGAGATCACCATCAACGTGACCCGGGACGACGACAACCGGCCGGGCGTGTGCGTCGTCCGCGTCCGCGACAGGACCGGCGCCGAGAGCGGCCGCAAAGAGCTCCTGATCCCCGCCGGCGTGAAGTACAGCAGGATGAGCACGACGATCAAGAGCATCGGGGAACCGGTGACCGCCGACGTCTTCGGCTGCTCGTACGACATACCACGCTACCTGTCAACCCCATAGCGGCCAACGGGGTGAACCGCGCGCCCAACGCCCGGGGCGCGGGGAAATAACGGGCGTCGACCTCTCGCGCCGTGATACTCTGACCCCTCAGCACGGCCCGCGACGGGCCGTGTTTTTCCTTTATCTCAGCCACGCGGGACCGACGCCCGCGTGGGCCGGCTTGAACACGCAAGCCTGGCAGGCCCGACGAGGAGATGGTGACCGTGAGCGACACCAAGGTGACCTGGCTCACCCAGGATGCCTACGACCGGCTCAAGCACGAGCTCGACGAAATGATCGAGAATCGGCCGGTCATCGCCGCGCGCATCAACGACAGCCGCGAAGAAGGTGACCTCAAGGAAAACGGGGGTTACCACGCGGCTCGCGAGGAGCAGGGCCAGGCCGAAGCGCGCATCCGGCACCTGCAGGAGCTGCTGCGCTCGGCCAAGGTCGGCGAAGCGCCCGCGAACGACGGCACGGCCGGCCCCGGCAAGGTGCTCACCGTGCGCTACGAGGGTGACGACGAGGACGAGAAGTTCCTGCTCGCCACCCGCGAAGAGGGCGCGGAGGGCGAACTCGACGTGTACTCCCCGGAGTCGCCGCTGGGCAAGGCCCTGCTCGGCGCCAAGGAGGGCGAGTCCCGCGAGTACGAGCTGCCCAACGGCAAGGTCCAGAAGGTGACGCTCGTCAAGGCGGTTCCGTACACCGACGAGAAGTAGCCCGGTTAGCGTGTCCTCCCAGGATCCACATTCTGGGAGGACACCGCCGTGAGCACCGAACCGATGTGCCAGGCCTGCGGCATGCAGTACGCCGAGGCCCGTGAGAACTGCCCGGTCTGCGAGGACGAACGCCAGTACGTCCCGTTGTCGGGGCAGCAGTGGACGAACCTTTCCGTGCTCCGCTCGAGCGGGACCTACACGCCGCGGATCGAAGAGCAGGGCCCTGGTCTGGTCGGCGTCGGCTCGAACCCGGGGTTCGCGATCGGCCAGCGCGCGCTGCTGGTGCGGGCCCGCTCGGGCAATTTCCTGTGGGACTGCGCGGCGTACCTGGACGACGCGCTGGTGGCGCAGGTCAGCGACCTGGGCGGCATCACCGGCATCGCGATCAGCCACCCGCACTACTACACGACGATGGTGGAGTGGGCGCGCGCGTTCGACGTGCCGGTGTACGTGCACGAAGCGGACCAGCAGTGGATCGGCCGCCCCGACCCGGCGGTGAAGCTGTGGTCCGGCACGACACTGGACGTCGCCGACGACCTGCGCCTGATCAACCTGGGCGTGCACTTCGCGGGCGGCACGGTCCTGCACTGGCCGGACGGCGAGGAGGGCCGCGGAGCGCTGCTGTCCGGCGACATCGTGCAGGTGATCCCGGACCGCACGCACGTCGGCTTCATGTACAGCTACCCGAACTTGATCCCGGAACGCCCGAGCGTGGTCCGCCGCGCGGCGGAGCTGCTGGCCGGCTACCGGTTCGAGGCGATCTACGGCGCTTGGTGGGACGCGATCGTGCGAACCGACGGCTTCGAGGTCGTGCAGCGGTCGGCCAAGCGGTACCTGGCCCACGTGGCCGAGGAGGGCTGAGCGCGCGATGTCATGAACGACTCTTTCATGGCGTCTGACGTCATGAAAGAGTCGTTCATGACGTCCGGGCGGTGCGTTCGAGCAGGGGGCGGACCCGCGGCGGCACCGGCGTCGACAGCGCGATCGACGTCGAGGTCCGCAGCACGTCCGGGACGCCCACGACCTCGTCGATCACGCGCTGCAGGTCGTCGTTGCCGCGGGCCACCATGCGGACGAACAGGTCGCCCTGGCCCGTTGTCGCGTGGACTTCGCACACCTCGTCGATCGCCGCCAGCGCCTCCGCGACCTCGGCCCGGCGGCCCTGGGCGATCTCCAGGACCGCGAACGCCGTCAGGCCGTAGCCCATCGCCGCCAGGTCCAGCTCCGGGGGGAAGCCGCCGAGGATGCCGCGCTCGGTCAGGCGGTCCAAGCGGGCCTGGACCGTTCCGCGCGCCACCCCGAGGCGGCGGGCGCACTCCAGCACCCCGAGGCGGGGCGAGTCGGTGAGCAACAGCAGCAGTCGCGCGTCCAGCGCATCCAGGTTCTCCGACATACACAGATTGTCCATGATGACGGCCGATATCCGGAGATCACGAGGCAGATTGCCCAGTGAAAATCGAGACCATTGCACATCTTGACGATCAGGGCCGATCCTTCGAGGTATGACCCAGACTGCCGAACCCCAGGGTGCCCTCGACGACGTCAGCTATGACCAGCTGCGTCAGCTGGTCGGGCTCGTCGACCACGACGCCTCGACCGACCCGTTCCCGGTCAAGGCCATGGACGCGGTGGTGTTCATCGCCGGCAACGCCACCCAGACCGCCTGGTACTACCAGATCGCGTTCGGGATGCAGCTCGTCGCGTACTCCGGTCCCGAAACCGGCGTCTACGAGCGCAAGTCCTACGTGCTGAAGTCCGGCTCGGCCCGGTTCGTCATCACCGGCGGCGTGAAGCCGGACTCGCCGCTGCTCGACCACCACCGCAAGCACGGCGACGGCGTCATCGACCTGGCGCTCGAGACCACCGACGTCGACAAGTGCGTCGAGCACGCCCGCGCGCAGGGCGCGACCATCCTCGAGGAGCCGCACGACGTCTCCGACGAGCACGGCACGGTCCGTGTGGCGGCCATCGCGACCTACGGCGAAACCCGCCACTCGCTGGTCGACCGGTCGCGCTACAACGGCGTCTACCTGCCCGGCTACGAGCCGCGCGAGAGCACGATCAAGCGGCCCGAGGGCGCGCCGAAGCGGCTGTTCCAGGCCGTCGACCACTGCGTCGGCAACGTCGAGCTCGGCAAGATGGACTACTGGGTCGACTGGTACCACCGCGTCATGGGCTTCGTGAACATGGCGGAATTCGTCGGCGACGACATCGCGACCGAGTACTCGGCGCTGATGAGCAAGGTCGTCTCGAACGGCAACCACCGGGTGAAGTTCCCGCTGAACGAGCCCGCCGTGGCGAAGAAGAAGTCGCAGATCGACGAGTACCTCGAGTTCTACGACGGTGCCGGCTGCCAGCACATCGCGCTGGCCACCAACGACATCATCGCCACGGTCACCGCGATGCGCGCGGCCGGCGTCGAGTTCCTCGACACGCCGGACTCCTACTACGACGACCCCGAGCTGCGCGCCCGGATCGGCAACGTCCGCGTGCCGATCGAGGTGCTCAAGGAGCACAGCATCCTGGTCGACCGCGACGAGGACGGCTACCTGCTGCAGATCTTCACCAAGCCGATCGGCGACCGCCCGACCGTGTTCTACGAGCTGATCGAACGGCACGGCTCGCTGGGCTTCGGCAAGGGGAACTTCAAGGCGCTGTTCGAGGCGATCGAGCGGGAGCAGGAGCGCCGCGGCAACCTCTGACATCTCGTCTCGGCGAAGGCCACTGTAGGAGACCTCCGGGTCCCCCTATGGTGGCCTTTGACGTGATTCGGGAACCGTCGGCGTCCCGGCTCCGTCTGTGTGGGTGGAGGGAAGGGGGCCGGGATGCCGGACAGCATCGACGCCAGCGACGCGATGATCGACAACTGGACCAAGCGGCTCGAGGAGAACGCCGCCCGGTACCAGGCGCTGGCCGATCGTATGCAGGGCCAGACGGTCACCGAGCGCTCGAAGGACGGCACCGTCCAGGTGACGATCGATTCGCGCGGGCTGCTGAAGAACCTCGTCATCGCGGAATCCGCGGCCGGGAAGCGGATGGCCGAGGTGTCGGCGCAGGTGATGCAGCTGGTGCAGCGGGCGCAGGCGCGGATCCCGGAGCTGCTGCAGCAGGCCATGTCCGAGACCACCGGCACGGGCGACCAGGCCGCGGCGGAGATCGTCCGCGAGGCGCAGAGCACGTTCCCGGCGCCGCCGCCCGAGGCCGAGCCGGCGTTCCCGGAACCCGACCGCGTCCGCCGGTTCCTGCCGGAGGAGGCGGACGAGCCGCCGCGCACTCCGCCGCCGTCTCCGCCACAGCCACAGCCACAGCCGCGTCGCCGCCGTCCGGCCGACGACGATGACGACGACTTCGGCGGATCGATCCTGTCCTGAGGGGGAAAACCGTGGCAGACGTGGAACTCAGCACCGACCTCACGGCGCACGCGAAGCAGCTCGACGCCATCGGTGACGGGCTGCAGCAGGCCGTCGACGCGGCGAACCAGGTGAGCATGCCGACCGATGCGTACGGCATTCTCTGCCAGCCGTTCCGGATGATGCTCGACCCGGTGGAGCAGTACGGGATCGACGCGCTCAAGGACGCCGTGCAGGCGATGACGGCGGTATCAGGCAAGGTGCGCGAGGCCGCGGCGGCCTACCGCCGGTACGAGACGGGCGTCGCCGACGATCTGAACAAGTCCGCGGGCGGCGCGTGATGCCGGAGGGCAACCCGCTCGTCGCGCAGGCGAAGCAGGATCCGGACGGGCCGGGCGCGTTCACCGCGGGCAACGGCGACTACGGGTGGGCAGGCGGCATCGGCATCGCCGAGTCGTCGATGGACGCGTTCAACGGCATCAAGGACGGCGACTGGGTTTCCGGCGGCCTCGGGATGCTGTCACTGGCGGGCGAGGTCGCCGGCGCGGCGATCGACCCGTTCGGGTACCTGATGTCGTCGGTGGCGTCGTTCCTGATGGAGCACGTGCAGCCGTTGAAGGACATGCTGGATTCGGTGGCGGGCAACCCGCCGGTGATCCAGTCCTATGCGGACACCTGGGGCAACGTCGCGAAGGCGCTGGGCGAGCGCAAGACGGACTTCGACAACGCGGTCAAGAACGGCACGACAGGCTGGACCGGCGCGGGCGCGGACGCGTACCGAGCCTTTGCGGCGGAGCACTCGGACGCCCTGTCGGGTGCGGCGACGGTGGCGGGTGCGATCAGCACGGTCACGATGATCATGGGCCAGGTCGTGTCGTTCGTGCGCGAGACGGTCCGGCAGCTGATCGCGGACCTGGTCGGCAAGCTCATCGCGTGGGTGATGGAGGAGGTCTTTTCCCTCGGCTTCGGCACCCCGGTGGTGGTGGCCCAGGCAACGGCGGCGATCGCCAAGTGGGGCAAGAAGATCGGCGAGCTGCTCAAGAAGCTGACGGACACGATCCGGAAAGTGTCGCCGCTGCTGTCGAAGCTGGTGGACCTGTTCGAGAAGATCGCGAAGGTCTTCGGGAAGGTGCTGGGCAAGGTCAGCGGCCTGGACGGGCTGAAGGTCAAGGAGGGCGGCTTCGTTCGCAAGATCCCGAACGAGGGCGGCGGGGTGCGTGCGCGTGCGCATGGGGACGGTCCCGACGGTTCGGACGGGGACGGTCCTGACGGCTCGCGCGACGGTTCGTCCGGTTCGGATGGGGACGGGCCGGACGGTTCGCGCGACGGTTCTCCCGGTGCGGACGGGGATTCACCGAGCTCCGACCCGATGAACACCGACCCCGGATCACGCCGGAGTTCGAGCCGGGACGGCTCGCCTTCCGCGCACGGCGAGGATGGTGCGCCGTCGCCCGCGGGCGACGGGTCGCCGGAGGGGAGCCGTTCGGGAGACGGCCCACCGTCGGCCACCGACCCCTCGCCGACCCGGTCGCCCTCACACGGCGGCGACAGCAGCCCCTCAGCGGCCCGGGGAGGGGACAGCACACCGCACGGCGGCGACGGCAGCCCCTCGCCAGCCGGCCCCTCGCCCACTCGAGGTGGCGGCGACACCGCTCCCTCACCCACCCGGGGCGCGGACAGCACGCCGCACGCCGGCGACACCAGCCCCTCGCCCACTCGAGGTGGCGGCGACACCGCCCCCTCACCCACACGAGGTGCCGACAGCACACCGCACACCGGCGACACCACACCCTCGCCCGCCCGGGGTGCCGACAGCGCACCGCACACCGGCGACACCAGCCCCTCGCCCACACGAGGTGGCGGCGACAGCACTCCCTCACCCACACGAGGCGCCGACAGCACACCGCACGCCGGCGACACCACACCCTCGCCCGCCCGGGGTGGGGACAGCTCGCCGTCGCGTGGGGGTGATGGTGCTCCGGATTCCGGGCACTCGCCTGCCGCCCGGGCGAATGGGTCCGGGAGCGATGCGCCCAGCAGTGCCGCACCTCCGCGGGCCGACGGGTCGACCTCGGCCAGTGGCACCGCGCCCGCCGCTCCGCGGACCGGTGCCAGTGCCGGTGAGGCCGTGCCGTCGCCGCGGGGTGGCGGTGACGGTATTCCGCCCCAGGGTGGGCAGCCTGCGGTGGGTGGCATGCCGCCCGGTGGTGGGGTGCCCGGCGGTGGGGGTGGTCTTGGCGGGAGTGCTTCGCCGCGCACCGGTGGGGCCGGCTGGACCGGTACCCCGGGGACTCCCGGTGCCCACGTCGACGCCCCCGGGCGGCCGCGCGCCGGCAGTGACCTCCCCGCTGGACGCACGCCCGAGCCCGCCCCCGCGGCTCGCGGCTTCGGACCCGGCACGCACGGCCCCGACACCCGTCCGGGCGGACCCGCACCCAGCCGCCCCGGTCCCGACACCCGGCCGGGTGCGGGCAACCCTGGCCCAGACACCCGTCCGGGCGGACCCGCGCCCAGCCGCCCCGGTCTTGACACCCGGCCGGGCGGAGCCCACGGCCCCGACAACGCCAACCCCGCACGCACCGACACCCGGCCAGGCAGCCACGGCCCGGACAGCGACACCCCCGGCCACAGCCCTCACGACAACAGCCCCCACGACAGCACCCACGACGGCAACCCGCACCACGACGCCCCCACCCCGCCCGACCCCGACCTCCCGCACCACACCGACCCCCTCTCCCCGGACGAAGTCAACGCCCGGCACGCCGAAAGCACCCCCGCGGGCAGCTCCTACCACGCCGGCGACCCCGACATGGGCGACCTGCCGCACCGCGTCCAGCCCGACCCGGACGGCCGCTACACCGTCGATGTGCACGTCACTCCCGATGGTCATGCCCGCATCGGGGGCCGGCTCTACACCCCCGAGGAATTCGCCGATGTCCTGCGGCGGAACGGGGACTACGACGGGCGGCCCGTCCGGCTCATCGGGTGTGATGCCGGGTCCAACGACTTCGCGCACCGGCTCTCGCGGGAACTCGACACCGAGGTGCTCGCGCCCAGCAAGCCCGCCTGGACCGACTCGCACGGGCGTGTCTTCTCCTCCGACTACGAGATCGGCCCGGACGGAAAACTCCGCCCGCGGATCCCGCCGGACGGCGAATGGAGCGTCCACCGCCCCGACGGCACCACGCACGCCGCCGGTGATGGCGGCTTTGCCCCGGACACCCGGCACCACGATCCGCACGATGTCGATGCCGGCAGCTCGCGGCACCGTGGTGACGACGATACGCGGCAGCGGCAGCAGCCCGGCGCCGGCCAGGACCCCGATGCCGTTCCCGAAGACCGGAACCCCCTTTCGCGGCAACAGGAACGCGAACTCACCGATCCGCAGCACCAGGCCGAGGTCCGGCGGAACCCGCAGCACGGCACGGACTTCACCCCCACCGGCGGGGACTCCGTTCCGGTCGGGCCGGGCAGCACGCACCCGGACGCGCCGCGGCCGCCGCACGCCGGTGAGCGCTTTCCGGGCGACCAGCCACTGCAGCCGAACCGGTCGTACCAGGTCGCCGACGCCGACGGGAACCCGCGCGGTACCTACCACACCGACGGCACCGGCCGCGTCACGCACATCGACACGGCGCACCCGAACGTGCCGCCGCGGCTGGCCAACGGCGATCCGAACCCGGCCTACCACCCGAACCCCGACGTCACCCACCCGCACCCGGACACCACCTACCGCGTCGAGGTCGACGGGCACCACCAGACCTTCCACACCGACGCGGACGGCGTGCCGCATCCCTCCGTGCAGTACCACCGGCCGGACTTCGCGGGCGAGACGGTCGACATCACCCCGGACCACCCGAACGCTCCGGGGCCGAGGCAGTCCTTCGCCGAAGGCGGGCCCTACGAGCCGCACCGCCGGTACGACGTCACCGACTCCAACGGCGTCCACCGCGGTGTCTTCCACACCGACGCGCAGGGCCACGTCCGGTGGGCGGAGGTCGAGTCGGGCCGGATCGCCCGGACCAACCCGGACTGGCGCGCCATCAACAACCTCCCGGGCAACCCCGAGGTCCACCTGCGGCAGCGGTTCGACCCGGACGCCGAGGTGCCGGCGGGCGTCCGGGATCCCGAGCGGTTCCGCGGGGCGCAGCAGCACGACGTCCGGCTGCCCAGCAACAGGTCCTTTTTGGACAGCAACCCGGACCTGCAGCCGAACTCCCGGTACGTCGTGCACAGCAGCTACCGGGAAGGCGACGCCAGGATCGACCAGATCCGGTCGGTGTACTGGACCGACGGCAATGGCAACGTCGCGGCGGTCGAGACCTTCCGGCCGCACCACCCGGACCTCAACAACCCGGCGCCGAACATGGTCTACGACGTCGACGGCGGCCGGTTCACCTACCAGACCGGGCCCCACGTCGACGGCGCCCCGGCCCAGACGGTGCACGGTCACTCGCAGCGGCCCCAGGTCGCGGACGAATGGGAACTCTCCCGGCGGGACGGCACGGCGCAGGGCGATTCCGGTCGCCTGGGCGCGGGCATGGGCCTCTACGACGGCGGGCACATCGCCGGCAACCAGTTCCGCGGCCCCGGCGAGCTGATCAACATGATGTCCCAGTGGCGGCCGCAGAACCAGGGCTGGCCGAAGCAGGCAGGCCCCGACCACTGGTACGCCTTCGAGACCGACCTGGCCAACCACCTCAAGCGGGGCGGCAAGATCGACGGCATCGACGTGTTCCCGCTGCGGCACGACGGTGATCTGGTCCCACACACCATCCAAGTACGGTGGGTCGAGGTGGACGCGGCCGGCGTCAAGGTCGTCCACATGCGCAGCTTCCCCAACACCCCGGCCGGAGCGCCCTGATGCGCCCGGCCGCGGCACCAGAAAGGACCGGCACACATGCCTCGTGACGCCTCGCAGTGGCGGGAGCCGTCTCACGAAGTGGGCACCGCCCTCGTCGACGTCGCGCCCCCCGGGTGGCGGCGGATCGACCTGGTGAGCCGGGTCAACGTCGACGTCCAGGACTTCGTGCTGACCGTGCTGATGGCGGACGGCAGGCAGGCGACCGTCCCGGTGCCGGACCGGGTGGTGCCCGCCGTGCGCCGCATGCGCGACGCGTACTACGTGCCCGGCGAGGGCACGTGGTTCTCGATGCGGTACATGATCAACCCGCCCGGGCGCATCCAGACGGTGTTCAACCTGGACTGGGACCCGCACTGGTCGCCGTCGATCGACCCGGCGGGGTGGGTGCGCGACCTCGACGCCTACCCACGCGACCCGGAGAACATCCAGCCGTGGCTGCGCGCCCGGCTCGCCGAGGCGGGCCGTCCGGTGCCCGAAGACGTCCCCGCCGAGCGACCGCAGCCGCCGCTGGACCCGGTGGGCCAGAACTGGTACTGGGACGCGATCTCGAACCTCGTCGTGCTGTCCGCGCCGCCGGACTGGACGCAGGTGATGCTCACCTACCGGGCGATCGGCGGGTACACCGAGCTGCCGTCGATGGTGCGCCGGGCCACCGACGGCGGGCTGGTCCTGTGGGAGCCACCGCAGGAAGTCACCGAGCTGCTCGCCGAGCTGCGGGCGGCCATGTACTACCCGGACCGGGGAACCTGGTTCCAAGCCGTCGCGCACGTCTCGCCCAACTCCGCCATCGAGTACACGTACACGTGGGACGACGAGCCGGCGTGGGACGGACCCCGCCCGGTGGCCGAGTTCGCCCGCGAGCTCGCGCAGTTCCCGCGCAGCGGCGAAGCACTGCCCGGCTGGCTGGCCGAGGTGACAGGCGCCGTGGCGACGTCGTCGAGCCCGGACGACCCCGAAGCGGCAGCCACGGAAGCCCTGCGCGCCGCCGAAGACGCGGCGGCCGAGCTCGAGATCCCCGCCGCCCGCTACCGGATCGGCGAGGTCGCCGACGGCGCCTGGTGCCTGGTCCGCGAGGACGACGGCTGGGCGGTCTTCCGGGCCGAGGGCGACCAGCGGCGGGAACTGGCCACCTTCTCCACCGCGGCGGAGGCGGTCCGCTACTTCGTCGGTCACCTCTACCTCGACCGGACGGCGTTGCGCGGCGAACTGCCGCCGGACGCCAAGCGCCCCACCGGCCAGTGGCCGATCCAGCCCGTCGGCGGTGACGCCGGCTTGCAGATGTACGGCGGAAAACGCCTGGTCACGCTGCCGCCGGGCACCGAGATGGACCGCTACGGCGACCCGGACGGCAACACGCTGTACGCGGCGCGGACCGAGTGGCCGCACCGGTCGGAACCGGACGAGGTCCAGGGCTGGGCCTACCACGTGTACCGCCTGCGCCGGCCCGTGCGAGCCGTCACCGGCACGGTCGTCGCCTGGTACGACCAGCCCGGCGGCGGGACGGCGTACGTGCTGGAGCGGCCGGTCGCCGACCTCCTGGCCGACGGCGCCGTCGAGGAGGTCCCGCAGGCCACGACCCGGCCACCGGCGGCGGAGGACCGATGACCACCCCGCCGGTGCCGCTGAGCCCCGAGCAGCAACAGCAACTCGTCAACCGGATCGGGCACGGGCTGGCGTCGCTGGCCCCGCCGGGCACCTGGCGGCAGGTCAGGGCCGAATACCGCGCGGCCGGACGGCACATCGAAGCCGACGTCGTCGTCACCGGCCAGGACGGCGTGCCGCGGGCGATCCAGCCGCCGCCGGAGCTGCTCCAGCTCCTGGGCACGCTGCGCGCGGGCATGTACCGGCCGGGCGCGGGCACCTGGCTGGGCGCGGTGCTGACCGTCGACCCCGTGCGGGGCGTCGGCGCCGACTTCGAGCTCGACCGGGAGCCGCAGTGGCGGCGCACCCCGCCGCCGATCGGCTTCCAGGACGAGCTGCGGGCGTTCCCGCGCGACGGCCGGAACGTCCCGGAGTGGCTGCGGCGGCGCGCGGCCGGACCGGCCGAGGAGGAGGGCGTCCGGACCCCGCGGATCCACGACGGCCTGGACGCGGGCGGCCGCCCGCTCGTCCGGCGACCGCCGGTGGCACCGGCCGAAGCCGAGCAGCTGCTCGCCTACCTGGACGCCGCCCCGGTGATCCTGGCGTCCCGCAGCAACGGGCCCGACGCGTTCGCGCCCGAGCGCACGGACGCCGTCCCGCTGAACTTCCGCACGGACGGCGTCTGGGCGTGGCCCGGCGCGGTCGCGTACTACCTGCGCGAACACGGCGTGCCGCCGGACCCGGAGCTGGTCGCCCACATCCGGGCCCGGCGCTACACCGCACCCGGCGAGGTCACCGAAGCCGCCACCGACCTGGCCCTGGCTGCCATCACCGCTCAGACGACGACGTAACCCGCGTTCGCCAGCGCGAACTCGACTTCTTTGCAGTGCTCGGGCCCCCGGGTCTCCAGGGCGAGGACGACATCGGCCTCACCGAGGTCGAGGCTGCCGGAGATGCGCGAATGCTCGACGTCGAGCACGTTCGCGCCCAGTTCGCTGACGCACGACAGCACGCCGACCAGCGAGCCCGGGCGGTCCGGGACCCGCAGCCGCAGCCGCAGGTAGCGGCCGCCCGCGGTCATGCCGTGCTGGATGATCTGGAGCAGGAGCACCGGGTCGACGTTGCCGCCCGACAGGATGGCCACCACCGGGGGCTCGAACACGCCGGGGTGCTGCAGCAGCGCCGCGACCGTCGCCGCGCCGGCCGGCTCGACCACCAGCTTGCGCCGCTCCAGGCAGAGCAGCACGGCGCGGGACAGGAACTGCTCGGACACCGTCACGACGTCGTCGACCAGCGATTCGACGTGGGCGAAGCTGACCAGGCCGGGTTCGCCGACCGCGATCCCGTCGGCCATCGTCGACGTCGTGCTCAGCCGCACCGGCGCGCCCGCGGCCAGCGACGGCGGGTACGCCGCGGCCTCCTCGGCTTGGACGCCGACGACGCGGACGTCCGGGCGCAGCGCCTTCACCGCCGAGGCGACGCCGCCGACCAGCCCGCCGCCGCCGGTCGCGACCAGGACCGTCTTCACGCCCGGCACCTGCTCGAGGATCTCGAGGCCGACCGTGCCCTGGCCGGCGATGACGTCCGGGTGGTCGAAGGGGTGGATGAACACGGCCCCGGTCCGCTCGCCGAACTCGATCGCGGCCCGGAGCGTCTCCTCCAGGAGCGCGCCGTGGAGGTGGACGTCGGCGCCGTAGCCGCGGGTGGCGGCGAGCTTCGGCAGCGGGGCCCGCAGCGGCATGAAGACGGTGGACTTGGCGCCCAGCAGCGACGACGCCAGCGCGACGCCCTGCGCGTGGTTGCCGGCGCTGGCCGCGACGACGCCCCGCTCGCGCTCGGCCGGGGTGAGGCCGTGGATGCGGGTGTAGGCGCCGCGGATCTTGAACGACCCGGTCCGCTGCAGGTTTTCGCACTTCAGGTGCACTGGGCCGCCGTGGAGCCGGCGCAGGTCGCGCGCGTGCTCCATCGGCGTCACCCGGGTCACTCCTTTGAGGAGTTCCCGGGCGGCCTGGATCCGCTCGAGGGTGACGAGTTCCATGCGCCGGACTATGCCACTCAGGAACTCCACAGGTTGACCGGACCGTCGGCCGGGTACCCTGGGACGCGTCAACAGGCGGTAAACAAGGAGCAACCTATGGCATCCGGGAACGACGCGAACGCCGCCCGACGGGCTCGCGCCACCCGCTCCGCCGGCCTGCTCCCGCTCGTGGTCGGGCTGGCCTCGGCCGCCGCGCTCACCGGCGCCGCGTACTTCACGGTGGACAGCGCCTCGTGCGGGTCGCCCGCCCAGTACATCCGCCACGACAGCCACGTCGAGCTCGTCGGCGGCTGCGTCGACGGCGCGAACCTGCCGGCCACCGGCACGTCGAGCGGCAGTGGCGGGCACGGCAACTACAACCCCTGACCTCGTGGGTTACCCCGATGTGACCGGGGAACACGAAAGTGCCTTCTTCCGCTGGTCGTGCGGGTCGTTGATGATCACCAGGTGACCACCGTTTACGAGCCGGGCCGCGGTCCCGGCCCCGCCAAGCCCACCGAAGATGCGACGAGCCGGCTGCTGGGCGCCCACAGCCTGGGCGCGCTGGCCACCGTCAACCGCGGTGGCTTCCCGCACCTGTCCACGGTCGCCTACGCCTGGGATCCGGCGGAGCGGGTGGTGCGGATCGGGTCGACCGCGGGACGCGCGAAGGTGCGCCAGCTCGCCCGAGACCCGCACGCGTCGCTGTACGTCAGCAGCGACGACCACATGGCCTTCGCCGTCGCGGAGGGCGTCGCCGAGGTGTCGCCGGTCAGCTCGGTGCCCGGGGACGAGACCGGCCGGGCGCTGCTCGCGATGCAGGCGCCGTTCGAAGACCCCGAGGCCGAGGCCGCGTTCCTGCGGAACATGGTCGAAGACCGCCGCGTGGTGATCACGCTCCGGGTGGAACGGCTCTACGGCGGCGGTCTCGACCTCGGGTGACCAGAGCGCCCCAATGTGGCGTTGGTTGCGTCCAACGCACCGAACGCCACATTGGGTGCGCTCAACGCACCGAACGCCACATTGGGGCGCTTGAGGCTCAGCCCAGGGCGGTCAGCAGGTCGGCCACCAGGTCGCGGCCGTCTTCGATGCCGACCGAAAGGCGCAGCAGGTCGGCCGGGACCTGGAGGGTCGAGCCCGCGGTGCTCGCGTGGGTCATCTTGCCCGGGTGCTCGATCAGCGACTCGATGCCGCCGAGCGACTCGGCGAGGATGAACAGCTTCGTGCGGCTCGCCACTTCCAGGGCCGCCGCCTCGCCGTCGACGTGGCTGAAGGAGACCATGCCGCCGAAGCGGCGCATCTGCTTCGCCGCCGTCTCGTGGCCAGGGTGCTCCGGCAGGCCCGGGTAGTAGACCTTCGCCACCTTGGGGTGCTTGACCAGCGCCTGGACGATCTTCTCGGCGTTGTCGCTGTGGCGCTCCATGCGCAGGGCGAGGGTCTTGATGCCGCGAAGCGTCAGCCACGCGTCGAACGGCCCCGGCACCGCGCCCGCGGCGTTGCGCAGGTAGAAGAACTGCTCGCGCAGCTCGTCTTCGTTCGTGATGATCGCGCCGCCGACGACGTCGGAGTGGCCGCCGAGGTACTTCGTCGTCGAGTGCAGGACGATGTCCGCGCCCAGCGACAGCGGGTTCTGCAGGTACGGCGTCGCGAAGGTGTTGTCGACGACCAGGCGGGCGCCGGCGTCGTGCGCGACCCCGGCCAGCGCGGCGATGTCGGCGATGCCGAGCATCGGGTTGGTCGGCGACTCGCACCAGATGAGCTTGGTCTCGGGCCGGATCGCGGCCCGCACCTCGTCGAGGTTCGCGAGGTCGGCGACGGTGTGCTCGACGCCCCACAGGCTGAGCACCTTGTCGATCAGGCGGAACGTGCCGCCGTACGCGTCGTTGCCGAGCACGAGGTGGTCGCCGGGGCGGAGGGTACTGCGCAGCACCACGTCGGAGGCGGCCATGCCGGAGGCGAAGGCCAGCGCGTGGCGGCCGCCTTCCAGCGAGGCCAGCGCCTCTTCCAGCGCCGACCGGGTCGGGTTCGCGGTGCGCGAGTACTCGTAGTCGCCCTCGCGGGTCCCGCCCACGCCGTCCTGCGCGTAGGTCGAGGTCTGGTAGATCGGCACGATCACCGCGCCGGTGCGGGGGTCGGGCTGCTGACCGGCGTGGATCGCGCGGGTCTCGAAGCCCAGTTCGGAGTAGTCGTCCACCATTGCTTCAGCGTACGGGCCGCCCCTGGCATTCCCGTCAGGTGGGATGGGTCTCAGAGCCGGGTCCAGCGGCGGGTGGCCGGCAAGGCCGCGAGCACCAGCAGCGCCACGAACGGCACCGCGATGACGACCATCCGCAGCCCGGGCTCGCCGAGGCCCGTCGGACCGCCCACGATGAAGAAGACGAGCTGGTAGCGGAGCACCATGTCGACGATCGTCGCGGCCAGCGCCAGGACCGCGGCCGCCAGGCACAGGATGCGGCCCGCCTCCACGCGCGCGAGCAGCGAGGTTCCGCCGAGCAGGAGGAGCAGGCCGATGACCGCGTCGGTGAGCTGGCCGGGGACCAGCAGGTCGTGCTGCCCGAAGCCCAGGACGAGGCTCACCCAGACGATGCCCGTCAGGAACCACAGGCCACCCAGCACCGCGAGCACCCCGGCGGCGATCGCGGTCCGGGCACGGGTCTCCGGCGGCGCGGCGACGTCCATTCACCAGCTCCGGGACGAGTAGGCACCCTGGCCGGACAGCACCGGCACCACCGACGTGCGGTAGCGCAGGTACCGGAACGTCGGCGGCAGGAACGCCAGCACCAGCACCAGCACGGCCAGCGCGGCGAGGCCGACGCGGTCGGCCATGGCGAACCCGCCGTGGGTGAACATCGCGTCCGCGAAGCGCGCCAGGGGAACGCCCACCGACATCGGCTCGGTCAGCAGGGCGCCGATGGCCAGGAGCGCGCCGAGGCCGAGCAGGACCGCGCCCGCCGTCGCGCGGAACAGTGTCGCCAGCGAACCGACGAGCAGCACGAGGCCCGCGACGACGTACCCGGCCAGGTCCACCAGCACCCACGCCGGCAGCGCGCCGAGGCTGAATTCCGCGGGCATGTCGAGGAAGATCTTGACCGGCACGTATCCGGCGGCGACCGCGGCCGGAAATCCGAGCACCGCGGCGAGGACCGCCGTTACTCCGGATGGCCGAGTCGATGAATACGAATGCGAACGCGGCACCGGAAATCCGTGCGGACCGGACACAACTCCCCCATCAGCCGAGCGCGGGACGACGGCGCTCACCCTAGTAGGAATTCCCGGAAGCGGTCCCGAAAAAGAACGGAATTCGGCCGGACGGCGGAACCCAAGATCATTTCTGTGCGGTAGTGGCAGAAATGCTGTCACGCGATCACGGGCGGTACTGATATCCGCCCCCATTGTCCTTTTCGGACAATTGCGGACCCGCGAAATGCAGCGTGCCCCGGAGCCGAATCGGCTCCGGGGCACGAAGAGGGTGCTAGTTCACCATTGCTGCTGCTGCGGGGGCTGCCCCGGCTGGCCGAAGCCACCGCTCGGCGGGCCCTGCTGGCCCGGCGCCTGGCCCCAGCCCTGCGGCGGCTGGCCCGGCTGCCCGGGCTGGCCCGGCTGGCCGTACCCACCGGGCTGGCCCGGCTGGCCGAAGCCGCCCGGCTGCCCCGGCTGGCCGTGCTCGCCCGGCTGGCCGAAACCACCCGGCTGGCCGTACCCACCAGGCTGGCCGTGCTCGCCCGGCTGGCCGTAACCCTGCCCCGGCTGGCCGTAGCCACCCGGCTGCCCCGGCTGCGGGAAGCCCCCGCTCGACGGCTGCGGGAACCCGCCGCTGGACGGGTTGGGCCCGCCCGGCTGGCCGAAGCCGCCCGGCTGACCCGGCTGGCCGTAACCCGGACCCGGCTGCCCCGGCTGGCCGTAGCCACCCGGCTGCTGGCCGAACCCGCCGGGCTGCCCCGGCTGGCCGTACCCGCCCTGCGGGCCACCGAAGCCCTGCGGGCCGCCGAAGCCCTGCGGCCCGCCCGGCGCGGCACCGCCGTCACCGAGGCCGACGAACTGCCGCGTCCCCGGGACGAGCCCGAGGATGCCGGCGATGAGGATGAGGACGCCGAGGATCAGCGGCGGCAGCCCGAGGCCGAAGGTGTCCTTGGCGGACGCGGACGCCTGCGCGAGCGTCTCGGCGTTCGGCGTCATGCCGATCTTCACCAGCAGGGCGAAGAGCGTGAGCAGCGCGCCACCCGCGACGACCGCGATCGGGACGAACTTCTTGAGCCCGCCCAGCTTGCCCGCGAGCGCCAGCCCGACGCCGCCGGCCAGCGAGATCAGCGAGCCCAGCAGGATCATGATCACGTAGAACCACAGGGTGCCCGGGCCGATGAGCCCGGCCTCGTCGAGCACCCGCTCGATCGCCGCCTGGTCGGGCGCGCGGTCGAAGATCGACGAGTAGTCGCTCGCGTCGCCCATGTAGGAGAACGCGTAGATCAGCGCGACCAGGCCCAGCAGCGCGACCACGCCACCGGCGATGTAGCCGAACAGGGCGTTGCCGCCCGCGGCCGGGCCACCGAACTGCGGCGGCTGGCCGCCGAAGCCGGGCTGCTGCCCGAACCCGGGCGCACCGAAGCCCTGCGGCGGCTGGCCGGGCTGGCCCGGCTGGCCGAAGCCCTGCTGCTGCCCGTAGCCACCCTGCTGCTGCCCGAACCCGCCCGGCTGCTGGCCGAAGCCCTGCTGCTGGCCGAAGGCCGCGGCCGGGTTGTCGGCCGCGCTCGGCGGCGGGGTGTACGGGATCGCGGGCGGCTGGGAGCCCGGCGGCACCAGCTGCGTGGAGTCCGCGACCGGGGCGTCGCCGCCGCCGACCGGGTTCACCATCTGGGTCGCGTTCGCGTCGACCGGCGGCATGGCCTGGGTCGCGCCCGCCCCGCCGTCACCCGGCTGGACCGGCTGGACGACCTGGGTCGGCTCCGGCGTCTCCCCGAACGGGGAACCGCCCTGGGGCTGGGCGGGCTGGACGACCTGGGTCGGTTCCGGGCTGCCGAACGGGTCCTGCTGCGGCTGGGGGCCACTCGGCGGACCCTGAGGTGGCTGGCCGCCACCCCACGGCTGGTTCGGTGGCTGCGGTGCACTCATGTGGGTCTTGAACCCCCTTGACGATGACGCGAAAGTGTTCTATTCGCGCCCACGCTATCGGATCGCCCGGCAGGGCGCTCGTAACGCCCCTGCCGGGTCCACCGATCAATACTCTCTTGGGGCCTGGTCAGCGACCGGCCAGGAAGCCCAGGAGGTCGTGCCGGGTGACGACGCCGGCCGGCTTGCCGTCGACCAGCACCAGCGCGCCGTCGGCGCCCTCGAGCGCGGTCATCGCGGCGCTCACCTGCTCACCGCCGCCGATCGTCGGCAGCGGCGGTGACATGTGCTGCTCGAGCCGGTCGGCCAGCTGCGCCTTGCCGGTGAACAGGGCGTCGAGCAGGTCACGCTCGTTGACGGCGCCGACGACCTCGGCCGCCATCACCGGCGGCTCCGCGCTGACGACGGGCATCTGGCTCACGCCGAATTCGGAGAGGATCGCGATCGCCTCGGCGACGGTCTCGTTCGGGTGAGAGTGCACCAGATCGGGCAGCGAGCCGCTCTTCTTCGTGAGGACGTCGGCGACCGTCGCGCCCGAGGAGTCGGGCGGCAGGAAGCCGTAGGACGACATCCACGTGTCGTTGAACACCTTCGTCAGGTAGCCGCGGCCGCCGTCGGGCAGCAGCACGACCACGACGTCGTCCTCGGTGAGCCGTTCGGCCAGCTTCAGCGCGGCCGCGACGGCCATCCCGCAGGAGCCGCCGACCAGCAGGCCCTCCTCCAGCGCGAGCCGGCGGGTGACCTGGAAGGAGTCGGCGTCGGAGACCGGGATGATCTCGTCGGCGATGCCGCGGTCGTAGGTGTCCGGCCAGAAGTCCTCGCCGACGCCCTCGACCAGGTACGGGCGGCCGCTGCCGCCGGAGTAGACCGAGCCCTCCGGGTCCGCGCCGACGACCTGCACGGCGCCGTCGCTGACCTCCTTGAGGTACCGGCCGGTGCCGGAGATCGTGCCGCCGGTGCCGACGCCCGCGACGAAGTGCGTGATCTTCCCGCCGGTCTGCGTCCACAGCTCCGGGCCGGTCGAGTGGTAGTGGCTCTCCGGGTTCTGCGGGTTGGCGTACTGGTTGGGCTTCCAGGCGCCCTCGATCTCGCGGACCAGGCGGTCGGAGACGTTGTAGTAGGAGTCCGGGTGCTCGGGCGGCACCGCGGTCGGGCACACCACGACCCGGGCGCCGTACGCCTTGAGCACGTTGCGCTTGTCCTCGCTGACCTTGTCCGGGCAGACGAACACGCACTGGTAGCCCTTGCGCTGGGCGACCATGGCCAGCCCGACGCCGGTGTTGCCGGACGTCGGCTCGACGATCGTCCCGCCAGGGCGCAGCTCGCCGGCTGCTTCGGCGGCCTCGATCATGCGCAGCGCGATCCGGTCCTTGACCGAGCCACCCGGGTTCAGGTACTCGACCTTGGCCAGCACGAGCGGCTTGAGCCCCTTGGTCAACGAGTTCAGCCTGACCAGCGGGGTGTTGCCCACGAGGTCGGCGATGTGCTCTGCGTACTCCACGACCGCCAGCCTAAACGGCCCACCGGTGGCGTTGTCCACTCGTGCGGCCTCGAGGCCGGGGGACTCCGGGTGCGCGTCGGCGATTCCGGGCAGCGCGCGAGGCCGGGCCGCCCGGCGGGGACCTCAGGCGGCCACCAAGCCGCTCGTCCGCTCCGGTACCGGCCCGGGGGCCGCTCCGCGCCGAACCGTCATCCCGTCCCGGAGGTCCGGCCCGGCGTCGATGGCCGTGGTGAAGCCGGTCCGAAGGGACAGGGAGGTCCAGTAGTCGCTTTGGACGTTCATCGCCGGTTCACCTCCCGTGCGGAATGGCGATGTGCCGACAAGTGCGACGATTCTGTCGGGCCGCCGTCGGCCCACCGCGGAAACCCGCGCCTCGCCCGCGCTCCCGCGAGCCGCGCGGCGGACTTGCTGCCGAAATCGGCCGGACCAGCGAAAACGGCACCGTTGAAACTCTCGCGTTCGCCGCCGAAAACGGTTCCGCGGAAATCGGCCCTGCCTTGAACAGCCTTGGTGCGGAATTCGGTGCCGCGAAACGAGGCCAGTTCGAGAACTCCCCGTCGTAGCAGGTGATCGAGCGGATCGAGCAGTGCGTCAGCGTCAGCCCGACCAGCCGCGCCCCCGAGAAGTCGAGGTCGACGTCCGGCCAGAACGCCTCGTTCGGCTGCTCCGCGGAGCCGGGACGCAGGTGCAGCAGCAGGATGCGCTGCGCGGTCTTGCGCACCTGCAGCTCTTCGGCGCTCTTCCGGTTGTGCCGGTACGGCATCCGCAGGTACGCGCGGAGGACGTTGACGATGGTCTGCCGGTGTTCGGCGTACCCGGCGGCCGGCCGTTCCAGCGCGTAGAGGCCCGCGAGGCGGACCGGCGCCTTGTCGCTGCCGAGCTGGTCGGCGGCCTTGCCGTTGATCTCGGTGACCCGGCGTTCGGTGGCGTCGTGGTCCTTCCGCACCAGGTCCAGCTCGGCCGACCGCTGCCGCCGCGCGGCGAGCAGCAGGGCGGCGGCACCCCCGGCGCCGATCACGATGTTGGCGGACGTCTTCAGCGCGTCGAGCCGGGCGGAGTCTTCCGGGCGTCCCCGGCCGAGGAGGGTCAGCAGCGCGGTGGCCGCCACCGCGGCGACCACCAGCAACCCGGCGCCCCACAGCACGATCGTCCTGGTCCGCAGCACCCGCTCGAGCCGGGTTCCCCACACGGCGATCCTGCCAGCCGGGGAAACCCGGAATCCACGCAACAAACCCTGGCGTCGTGCGGGTGCCCGCGCAGGCACCTCGCTGGGACCGTTGTCCCTGCGATTCCGACGCACTCACCGGAGGTTGACCATGCGCACCGCTACCCGCTGGATCACCGGGATGACCGGGGCCGTGCTGGCCCTGCTCGCCCTCGGGACGACGCCGGCCAGTGCCGAGAGCACCAATTTCGACATCCCGTCCAGCATCACCAGCAGGACTCAGCCGTCGCACGCCGCGCTGGAGGCGGACACCCGGTCGGCCGCCGACGCGAAGTGCGTGAACAAGTACGGGTTCCGGGCCCGGGGAGTCACGGCCGTGGGCTGGGGAGGCGGCCCCGGCCACTGGCAGGTCACCTGGCGGTGCGACAGCAACTAGGCGGCCTCCGGGAGAGCCGGGCAACCTCACAGCCGCTCCGGCTTTCTCCCGGCAGCCGTACCCGGCAGTATGGTGAGCAACTGCTTAGCTCGCGATACGAGGATGTGTCCGTCATGCCTGAAGCCGTCATCGTCTCCACCGCGCGCTCCCCGATCGGGCGCGCCAACAAGGGCTCACTGGTCGGCATGCGGCCCGACGACCTGACCGCGCAGATGGTCGCGGCGGCGCTGGCCAAGGTGCCGCAGCTCGACCCCGCCGACATCGACGACCTGATGCTCGGCTGCGGTCTCCCGGGCGGCGAGTCCGGGTTCAACATGGGCCGCGCGGTCGCCGTCGAACTGGGCTACGACCACCTGCCCGGCTGCACGATCACCCGGTACTGCTCCTCCAGCCTGCAGACCACCCGGATGGCGTTCCACGCGATCAAGGCCGGCGAGGGCGACGTCTTCATCTCGGCCGGCGTCGAGACCGTCTCGCGGTTCGGCAAGGGCAGCTCGGACTCCTGGCCCGACACGCACAACCCGCTGTTCGCCGACGCCGAGGCGCGCACCAAGGCGACCGCCGAGTCCGGCGCCGACTCCTGGACCGACCCGCGCACGTCCGGTGACGTGCCGGACGTCTACATCGCGATGGGCCAGACCGCGGAGAACCTGGCGCGGCTGAAGGGCGTCACGCGCGAGGAGATGGACGAGTTCGGCGTCCGCTCGCAGAACCTGGCCGAGAAGGCCCTCGCGGACGGGTTCTGGGCCAAGGACATCACCCCGGTGACGCTGCCGGACGGCACGGTCGTCTCGAAGGACGACGGCCCCCGCGCCGGCGTCACCCTGGAAGGCGTCTCCGGGCTGAAGCCGGTGTTCCGCCCCGACGGCCGCGTCACGGCGGGCAACTGCTGCGCGCTCAACGACGGCGCGGCGGCGCTGGTGATCATGTCCGACACGAAGGCGCGTGAGCTGGGCCTGACGCCGCTGGCGCGGATCGTGTCCACCGGCGTCACCGGGCTTTCGCCGGAGATCATGGGCTACGGCCCGGTCGAGGCGTCGAAGCAGGCGCTTTCGCGCGCGGGGCTGTCGATCGGCGACATCGACCTGGTCGAGATCAACGAGGCGTTCGCGGCGCAGGTCATCCCGTCCTACCGCGACCTGGGCATCGAGCTGGACCGGCTGAACGTCAACGGCGGCGCGATCGCGGTCGGCCACCCGTTCGGCATGACGGGCGCCCGGATCACCTCGACGCTGATCAACTCCCTGCAGCACCACGACAAGCAGTTCGGCCTCGAGACGATGTGCGTCGGCGGCGGCCAGGGCATGGCGCTGATCATCGAGCGCCTTTCCTGACTGTTCACGAAGGCCCCCACCCGGCGGTGGGGGCCTTCGTCGTCAGCAGACGCTGTCGGCCGGTTCCGGGTTCGCCAGCCCGAACAGCGGCCGCAGCTTGAGGCCGATCCACGTGCCGCCGAGGGCGAACACGCCCCACAGCCAGCCGTGCAGGCTGCCGGTGGAGATGCCGCCGAGGTACGCGCCGATGTTGCAGCCGCCGGCCATCCGCGCGCCGACGCCCATCAGGACGCCGCCGAGGAGCGCGGCGACGGCCGTGCGCCACGGGATCGAGCTGTGGATCTTCCAGGCGCCCGCGGCCGCGGCGGCCACCGCGGCGCCGATCATGATGCCGATGTCGGTGAGGCTGGTCTTGTCGCGCCAGATCGGGCCGGCCAGCGACGTCGCGTTCGCCTTCAGCCGCCAGAACTCCCAGGTTTCCGGGTGCAGCCCGAACACCTGCAGGACCTTGGCGCCCCACAGGGCGAACGCGCTGGTGATGCCCCAGATCCCGCCGGAGACGAGGAACACGGCGGCGGCCAGCACCCCCAGCACGACGGCGCCGACGAGCATCGGCCAGGAGCCGCGGAAGACCCGGGCGAAGCCCCGAGCGGTCGGCACGACGTCGACCGGCGGCGGCGTCCGGCGGCGCTGCACCACCCGGGTGACCAGGACGATCCCCCCGAGAACGGCGACGGTGATCGCCCACGAGCCGAACCAGCCGACGTGGTCGGCGAGCAGCACGCCCTTGAGTTCGGGCCAGCCGGACAGCACCGGGTACGCCCAGGTGTAGAGCGCGGAGCCGGCGATGAACCCGCCGAGGGTGAGCACGATCGTGGATTGGCCGGAGCCGACGGCGAAGAGCGTCCCGGACGCGCACGCGCCGCCGAGCTGCATGCCGATCGCGAAGAGCGTGGCCCCGACGAAGAGGGCGAGCCCGAGCGCCCCGGCCGTCGGCGCGGGCTTGCTGCCGAAGAGGCCACTGCCGGTGCCGGCGATGAGCGCGATGAGCGTCGCGGCGGTGCCGAGCAGCACGGTGTGGGCCCGCACCCCCTGCCCGTTCCCGACGGCGACGAGCTGCCGCCACGCCGAGGTGAAGCCGAACCGCGAGTGGAAGAGGGCGAGCCCGAGCCCGAGCCCGAGCAGCAGCAGGACGCCGAACTTGGCGCCCTGGGTGGCCCAGACGTACCAGGTGAGGCCGGCCGCGAGCACACCGGCAACGGCAAGGGGAACGATCTTGACGGGATCTTCCGGCCGCGGCACGGGCGCGGCACAGGAGGTGGGGAAGTGCTTGGCACCGATCGGGGATTGGGTCGTCGCCACCGGCTACTCCAGGCTCGGGCGGGCAGGACGATCAACGTTAGGTCGAGTGACCGGGCGGTTGCAGCCCGTCGCACAGTGTGGGACGAACGGAGCAATCGGGATGCGCTGAACGCGGCGGCGGGCGTGGGTTGCTCCCCGGACGCGAAGAAGGCCCCCTCGCCTGAGCGGCGAGAGGGCCTTCGGGAACTGCGTTATTCAGCCGTCTTGACGCACATCGTCGTCGCCGGCTCCGGGTAGACCGCGACGCGCGTTGCGTCCGTGTCCTCGCAGACGCTCTTGTCCGCCTGGCCCGTCACCACCTTGACCAGCTCGCCGTCCTTGGTCGAGTCGCTGCAGGGGACCTTCAGGTAGCCCTTGGTCTGGGACGTGAAGTTCGCCAGGCAGTCGCCCTGCTTGGCGTTGATCATCAGGCACAGCTTGTACGAGCTGCGGCCGCTGACCGAGTAGGTGTCGTAACCCCCGCCAGCACCACCCGGGCACTCCTCGGACGCCGTCTCCAGCTTCTTGGCGATCTTGACGTTCGCCTTCGGGTCGTTGCAGTCGGCCTTCGCCGGCTCGGCGCCGCCCTGGGTGAACTCGGTGATCGTGAGGCAGTCACCGGCGTTCGAGGTGGCCGGCGACTTCATGAACGAGACCAGCCCGATGATCACGATCGCGACCACCACGATGGCGCCGATGCCGCCCAGGATCAGCTTGGGCGCCTTCGAGCGCTTCGGCGGGGCCGGCGGCGCGGGCGGGAACCCGGGCTGGCCGGGCGGGAACTGGCCGGGCGGCGGTCCGTACTGACCGGGCTGGCCCTGCTGGCCGCCCGGAGGCGGTCCGTAAGGATCGGGCTGACCCACCGGCTGCTGGCCCCCGGGGGCCGGAGGGGGAACGCTCACTGTGAACCTCACACATGTGAAATCGAAAACCGACCGGCTCATCAAACACGCAGGGTGAGCGCGGCCCGCAGCGGGGTCCCTATATGCACGAATTACCCACAGAAAAGGCGCCCCGCCGATTACGGAGCGCCTTCACTGCGGAACTGTGAGCCAGATTACTCACGGAAGTACGAGAGCAACCGCAGGATCTCGAGGTACAGCCAGACCAGCGTGGTCATCAGGCCGAACGCGGTGTACCAGGCCCACTTCGACGGCATGCCCTCGCGGATCATCCGGTCGGCCTGGTCGAAGTCGAGCAGGAAGCTGAACGCCGCGATGCCGATGCAGACGAGGCTGAAGATGATGGCGATCGTGCCGCCGCCGCGCAGCGGGTTGAAGCCGAAGGCCAGCGAGCTGATCAGGTTGAACAGCATCAGGATCGCGACGCCGACGGTGGCGCCGACGATCCACTTGGTCA